>NZ_VWNC01000003.1 GCF_013387455.1 Mariprofundus sp. NF | reverse complement strand
TTCAACCTGTTCGACAATGCTCAATTTAAAGCCCAATGTATAATCACGCTGACTTCGTCTGCGCCTTGCTGTTTCTTCCTTTCCCATAATAAGTCCTTTTTGTGTCAACTTATTTCAGGACGGGACAGTGGTAATAAAAAAGCCGCCTCCCGAGGGAGACGGCTTTGATCTTATGAACCAGATCGATGTAACGCTGATCAGTCGATGGTAGAGAGAAGATTCTTGTTCTGTACAAGGTTACGTACACCGTGTGCATGATCTTCGTTGAAGGTGTTGCCTTTGCACCACTTGCCAACAGTGTTGATGTCGACTTTGGCAACCTGTGGGCGAACGCTCCATGATACCTGATACGGAGAACCTTTCTCGTTGTAGCCGGGACCGGTGGTAGAACCTTCGTACTGAACAGGGGTACCGGTGTTGGATGGGATACCGGTTGGCTGATGCAGACCGTTAACCTTTTTGTGTTTGGTCAGCTTGCCGAAGTCCAGTGCATGTTTGTCGTTAACCAGAACATAAACCTGAGTCTCAACACGCAGCTGCGGGTTACCGATAGACTCGCTCAGGCAGGAACCCAGCGTCGGGCCAGGTTTGATGTCAGCAGTAGAGTGAACGTAGTGAACTTCAATGGTATCACCTGATGAGAGGGCACCGTGTGCACTCGGGCAGATCTCATGCTTGGCTGGAGCCAGCTCAGCAGCAGTCAGGGTGCCGTTGTATTTGTAGCCGCTCAGGTAACCATGACCATCGCCATTGCCTGCATAAGTGGTGAACTCGCCACCTTTATGCTCAGCATTTTTGTGGAAGTGGATGTTGCAGAGGTTCATCGCTGTAGAAGCCGGAGCCTCGTTGAAGATGCGGTTGTTGTTACCGGCTGGCGCATCAATGTCACGTGGTGACTGCGGGCCGAAACCTGCGCCTTTGGTGCTTTTTGCCAGCGCTTTGCGCTGAGCTTTGATTACTTTGTCAGCAACAGGGCCGTGTGCAGCAGTGGCATGTGCGTCACCGTGAGATTTTGCGTGTCCACCGTGATCACCAGCGAATGCCGGAGCTGCCAGCATAGCGCTTGCAGCCATTGCGATTGCAATGCGTTTCATAATTGTTTCCTCCCAGAAATTCGATTAAACCGGCTGAAATGCCGGCAAGGTTGTAATATAGTCCAGCACTTTCAATCCGCAAGATGCTTTAGGGCGGAAAAATTACACCGATAAAATGGGGCAGATTTGATCTCTATACTATTTCCAATTCATGCAGGCTGCGCGCTGATCTCGATTTCGCTGTTCATCTGGCGCGGTTTGATGATGTGGGTCGGCAGGCCGCTGAAGCGTCGTTTCTTGCGCCGCACGCTGCCCGACACGATCGATACGGTTTTTCTTGCCTCCGGCATTATCATGGCATTTCTACTGGAGATATCGCCTCTTGATTCGCACTGGCTGGCAGCCAAGATTGGCGGCCTGCTGCTCTATATCGTGCTCGGTGCTGTGGCGCTGAAGTATGGGCGTAGCAGAGTGGTGAAACGGGGCTGTTTTATTGCCGCAGTTGCTACATTTGCCTATCTGATGATGCTGGCACGCGGTATGGTGGCGGTGCCGTTTTAAGTTGGTAAGGTTTAACTGGGTACTTTGGGTGTCCCTGAATTTATGATTGATACTAATATAACGATAAGAGGTGAATGATGGCTCTGGTTGCTTCAATACATGTGGATTCCGGTTGGCAGATGCCGGAGATCAATCTTAAGGATGTGGATGGCAGTGATGTTTCACTGGCATCACAGCTGGGTGAAAAAGGGTTGCTGGTGGCTTTTACCTGTAACCACTGCCCCTACGCCATTGCCGTCTGGCCGCGCCTGATCCGGCATGCTGCTACCCTGAGAAAGATGGGCATCAACACTGTTGCAGTGAATCCCAATATCCATCCCGATTATCCGGCTGATGGCTTACCAGCCATGGCTGAGAAGATTGCCGAGTGGGGGATCGATTTCCCCTATCTGGCCGATGAGACTCAGGATGCAGCCCGTGCCTTTGATGCCCAGTGTACGCCTGATCTCTATATGTTTAATGCAGATGGGCGGCTCTACTACCACGGTCGCATCGATGACTACTGGAAGAGTGAGGAGCAGGTGACCCGTGAGGAGCTTATTGCAGCAGCCGAGCTGCTGGTGGCCGGTGAGAATGCGCCACAGCCGCAGCATCCGACCATCGGCTGTTCAATCAAGTGGAAGGAAATTGATTGAAAGCTGAATAAATGCTTCCTGCATTTCTCAGCTGGCGCTGCACAAAAAGCGTGGTTTTTGCGCGGCTCACAAATCAATCGTTTGCTTCGCGCACTTTTGATTTGCACTTCCGTCCTGGAAGTGGGCATGTCTATATTGTAAATTGATGGGTCTCTGCCTAGTGTGACACCTTCAATTTTGGAGAGGGATAATATGCTGAATAAAGCGATTTTGATTGGAAATCTGGGTGCTGACCCGGAAACACGTTATACACAGGATGGTACCTGTGTCTGCAACCTGCGCCTGGCGACAACTGAGAAGTTTAAGAACAGACAGGGTGAGCAGCAGGAGAAGACCGAGTGGCACCGTGTCACACTGTGGGGTCGACTGGGTGAAATTGCCAACCAGTACCTGACCAAAGGTTCCCGTGTTTACATTGAGGGCAAGATTGAGACCCGCAAATGGACCAATAAAGAGGGACAGGATCAGTACACCACAGAGATCCGTGCCAACGAGATGAAAATGCTCGGCGGTGGTGCCGGCGGCGGCGCTGGTGGTGGCAGTGCTCCTCGTCCATCTAACCCTTCACAGGGCGGCGGCAATCAGGGTGGCGGCTTCCCGACGCATGGTGGCGGCGGTGGCGGCAATGCTGCGCCTAAGGGTAATGACCCCTTTGCCAGTGCCCCTGATTTCGGCGATGTACCGATTGACGACGATATCCCGTTTTAAGTCGATTCATACGTTACATGCAAAAGGGGTTCCCATCGGGAGCCCCTTTTTTTGTTCATTGAAATTGAAGTGCAGTAAACCAAAGGCACTGTAAGTGAAATACTATTCACTTGTCCTTTCTTTGGTGGCACCAATCGATAGGAGTGTCGATTGGGACGTGTGAAGCACGCCCACAGGGTGAGGGCCATGGATGCCCTGAATCACAAAGCTACAGGATAGTAGATTTGGACGGCGAATAGCCGCCCGCAGGGTGAGGGCCATTGGACGGCCCGAATCAAAAGAAATGAACAGGAGGGCCAAGGTTTAAGGGGCCTCAATTATTTTGAATATTGGTTTCGGCAGACTGCTAGCGAGGGGATCAAAAAACTTGTTCCCAATAATCAGTAACGAACCTTTTTACGCTTCCGGAATAGGAGTAGTACTACTTGATGGCAGTGCATCACGCAGCTCTTTGGGGATATCGATCTCGTTCATGGCCACGATAATGGAGCGCTGCAGCCGGAAAATCTCCTGTTGAAGAATCTGTTGCAGGCCCCGGTCTGATTTTAACTCCATGCCCAGACGCAACATGCCATCATGATTCTGTTGCCAGCGTATCCAGCCGCTTGCCCTGATCCTCTCACCGCTCAACATGAATTCACAATCGAGCTCTTCACCACTATTGGGTACAGGTGTATCACTGCTCTGTTGGACAATAAAACCAAAGCCACTGATTGATACATCATACAGTTGTGCCTTGCCTCTGCTTCGGCCTTTATAGGAGAGTTTAACCCGGATGTTTTCAGCAACCTGAACACCCAGATTGCGCCGTTTTTCGACATAAGAGGGGGAGACATCTTCCATCTGCAAGGTGATGCTGCCGGGTTCATATTTAATAATAGAGGTGGTGATCTGCTGCTCACCATTGGGGCAGCTCAGGAATGCCCTGTTTTTTTCGGGATGGCTGGCATACACCTTGGCCACCTCACGATCCAGTGAGATTCGGATTTTATCTTTTCCTTTACCCAGCAGATGTGCTGAGGCGTTAATCGGGATACCCCGGAACTGGTTGAACAGACGAATGCTGCGGCTTTTGCACCATACCTCCAGCGATTCTGTGATTGCCTGCTGGCGAATTGCTTCGATCTCTTCACTGCTCATGCCATCATATTCGGAGATGCGATCTTCACTATTGTCGGGAAGACGTGCTGCACCGCGAATATTGCGTGCCTGTGCATCTGTCAGATAGTGCTCGCCAACCTCCATGACCGTATCCTGAATCTCATTAAAGGCGTGGATAGTTTGACGCAGATCATCGAGCTGAACCTTCAGGGGCAGTGCAGAGTGACCGGAAAAGAGTGTTTTCATGCGCCTGCTTTCGCACTGCAACAGCGCAGAGAGAAGCTGGGCGATGCTGTAGCCACAGTGCAACAGGTTAGCCACCGTTTTATCCAGTGGCTGCTTGGTCTCCTGCCGACAGATATGGCGCGCCAACTGAGCAATAGCCAACGGATGCTCGTCGCCGAGAATCGCTTTCAGCGCATTGACCATGGCGGCAAATTGCGCCGTCTGTTTCATTTTCGATTGCAGAGCCTTCCCCCTGATTTAATCTGTACTCGTATTCTTACAAGCAGGATATATGCCTAAAAAGTAAATATCGGTGAAAATAGCAAAAGCTAAAGCATGAGATGGTGAAACAGGGGATGGTCTTGGCAGTTAAACCCGGATCTCTTTTAACCAGCTGCTGACCATATCTCTGCAGTAGTGCTGCATCGATTCCAGGTAGAGCGATGTCTCTCTGTGCAGCAGGCTGATACCTTCGATGCCGAGGGTTTCACATTCACTTTCACCGTGCGCAATCCATGCCTCGATAATCGATTCATCCACTTCAACATGAAACTGCAGGCCGTACTGGCCTCTGCCCAGCCGGAAAGCCTGTGCGGGCACCTGCGGGTGGCTGGCGACAAGCTTCATGGCATCGGTCAGTGAGAATGTTTCTCCGTGCCACTGGAACACAGCCAGCCCTTCCGGCATGGCAGCGAAGAGGGCATCACCTTCACTCTCAACCGTGTGATAAACCGGAAACCAGCCCAGCTCACGAACAGGGGAGGGTATGATTTGAGCTCCGGCAGCTCTGGCCATGATCTGTGCGCCAAGGCAGATGCCGAGCATCGGCAGCTCTTCAGCAAGGGCCTGTTTAACCCATGCAAGTTCAGCCCGGATGTAATCACTCTGATCATTGGCCGATTGCGGGCCACCCATGATGATGCAGCCGTTAAAGTCGGCGAGCGAAGCGGGCAGTTGCTCTCCCTGATCGAGATGAATTGTGGTCAGGTTGTGGCCTGCTGCTCTGATCACCTCACCGATCAGGGCGGGTGGCTCGATATCGAGATGTTGAATCACGAGAAAGTGCATGTTGCTAGCATAGCAACTGGGTGATGTGGTACAAGTCGCATATGGATATTTCACCCCTGATCTCTCGCGTGGCACGCGGTAAAAACGGCTCACAAAACCTCACTCAGCAGGAGGCGACGCTTGTCTTTGATCAGCTTCTGGCTGTGGATGCCGATGAGCTGCAGCTCGGCGCATTCCTGATTGCCCAGCGCATGAAAGGGGAGTGCTCGGATGAGCTGGCCGGTTTTGTTGAAGCGGCACGTCTGCATATGGATGGTTTTGGCACGACGGTAGCACCGGCAGGGGCGGTTGATCTGCCCTGTTATGCGGGCAAACGCAGGGCGGGGCACGCCTATCTGGTGGCCGCACTGCAGGCGCGTGATGCCGGTATTCCTGTGTTTGTGCACGGTGTTGAAGCGATTGATGGGCGTATTACGGCATGGCAGGTGCTTAGAGATGCAGGTGTGCAACGAGCAGGTTCACTGGTTGAAGCTGCCGATCTGTTGGCAGCTGACGGCATTGTTTACACTGATCTGGCAGAGCTTTGCCCTGATCTGATGCGCATCTATGGCCTGCGGCCAAGGCTTGGCGTTCGTTCTTTCGCCAACAGTGTGGCACGACTGTTGAATCCGCTGCGCTGTGCAGGCCAGCTCAACGGTTTCTTTCATACCCCTTATGCCGATTATATGGCAGGTGCCAACACTCTGCTCGGACAAAATCGATCACTGATCTTTATGGGCGCGGAGGGGGAGCCTGAACTCTATGCCGATCGCCAGAAGGTGGTTGTAAAACAGCAGGGTGATCAGATCAGTCGAATCTCTTTTGCAGAGGCTGGTCTGCTCCCCTATCCGAAAGAGGTGATGGATCTCAATCTTCTGCACAAGGAGTCCATCACCATGTTACACAAACCGCTGGAAGGACGAGAGGCAGTTGTTGTAGCACGTATGCTGGAGGCGATGAACTGGGCATCATCAGGTGAATTTCCCGATGGCTGGAGAGAGGAGGAGTAGGTAATGATAAATGTACTGGTTCCATTTACTACAGGTGTAGAAGAGGTTGAGTTTGTCGCGGTGGTAGATCTGCTCAGACGTGCCGGTGTTGAGGTTTGTACTGCAAGTCTGGATGGCAAAGCGGTGGTTGGTCGCTCCAATATTACCATGGCGGCTGATGCCGCACTGTCTGATGTGATAAACCGGGATTGGGATATGGTGGTGCTGCCGGGAGGACTGCCCAATGCACATCTGTTGCGTGATGATGCCAATGTAAAAGCTCTGGTTGAGCGTTTAAGGGCTGAGCGCAAAACCATTGCCGCGATCTGTGCCGCACCGACTGCACTGGCTGCTTACGGCATCACCGGCGGACGACGGGTTACATCCTATCCTGCATGTCAGCCTGAGATGGAGGCGCTGCAGCCCTCATCGGTTTATGTGAATGACGCTGTGGTTGAGGATGACTTTCTCATCACCAGTAGAGGTGCGGGAACCGCAGTGGCGTTCTCCCTGCGCCTGATTGCACGGCTGTGCGGTGAGGCAAAAGCCGAAGAGATAAGCGTTTCAATTGTAGCTTGATTTATTCACCACGAAGTACACGAAGAGCACGAAGAATTAATTTACTCAACGCTTTCTTCGTTCCTCAGGGGATTATCTCTTCGTGATCTCTGTGGTGAGTTGCTTTTAACTAAGTGAAACTGCTGTGCCGCTGATGCTGACCATCATCATGCTGCCATCCTTGCCGACCACCTCATAGTCGAGATCAATGCCGACAATGGCATTAGCACCCAGTTCTGTGGCACGTGCCTCAATTTCGCTAAAGGCGATTTCACGGGCTTTGGCCATCTCTTTCTCATAGGCACCTGAACGGCCACCGACGATGTCGCGGACGCTCGCAAACAGGTCACGGAAGATATTGGCACCGAGAATCGCTTCACCGACAACAACACCTTTGTAGTCGCTGATGGTTTTTCCTTCGATGGTGGGGGTGGTACTTAACAGCATAGTCGCTCCTTTCTATCATATAATTGAACAGTTACTTTAATTTTAAATCTTTCAAATTTAGATGTTATCACCGTGTCATTTTCCATCATTATGATGGAGATGGTTTCAGGTTAAAACAGCCCGTCACCCTTACGATTGATTACCGCTTTTACCCCTTCAGCTGAGCAGGAGAGGCCTACAGTGGTCAGATCCAGCGGTAGCGAGAGTGGTTTGCTGAGATTCATGGTGCCCGAAAGTGATTTTACACCGTCGGTAATTACCTCATAGGGAATCTTAGAGCAGTCACCGGAGCCGACCAGAACAATACGGGCCATTTTACTCTCGCTGGAGATCACACCCGGTGTGCCGTGATCAATGACATAAGCGTACTCGGCTGCGGATGCAGTTGTGGCGGTAAAAAGCAGGGCTGTGGCTGCCAATAGAATTTTTCTCAACATGAACGTTCTCCCAGTTTTTTTCGTATATTACACATTAATGTGACATCCCCAAGACAGTTTTCTATTGGCTAACGCTTTTCAGGCCGTACCATGCGGCGCATGCGATTGTCCAAAGAGTTCCGTGATCAATTTATTCAACATGAGATGCGTACACACGGGCGCAAAAATGGCTTTGTGACCGATGGTCAGGAGGCGCGACTGCTCAAGTGGCTGCCTGTGATCGGTCTGCCCAAAGAGAAGACATTGGCTGATGCTGATCTTCCCGAGAATGCACCACTGGTGATGGAGATCGGTTTTGGCAATGGTGATTTTCTGGTGCATCTGGCCCAAACCCATCCGGAGTGGCTGCTGATCGGAGTGGAGATCTATCTGCCGGGTGTCGCTAAAGCGGTCTGTCGTATGGATGATGCCGGTTTTATTGAGCGCTGTCGTATTACCCAGCTGCCTGCCCAGTTTGTATTGACCAATCAGGTGGAAGAGGGGCAGCTCGACGGAATCTTTGTCAATCATCCCGATCCATGGCCGAAAGCACGCCACCATAAACGGCGTATTATCCAGAAAGATTTTGCAGCCCTGATGGTGACGCGTCTGAAGCCGGGTGGTTTTATCAAACTGGCGACCGACAAACCTGATCTGGCTGAGTGGATGCGTGATATTCTTGATGCCACACCGGAGTTAACCAATGTGGCCGGTGTTGGCGGTTTTATCGAGCGCGACGCGGATCGTCCAGAGACCAAGTTTGAACAGCGCGGCATCAAAGCCGGTCGTATCAGTCAGTTTCTGCACTACGTTAAAGGGTGAAATTCACCCTTTGCAGTGAGTTTTAAAGGGTTGTAGTTGGTGGTGGTGTGATCGAGTATCGCCGTCGATAACAGTGACTGCACCAGGGTTTTGGGACAGTTGTTGAACAGGAAGGAGGAGAAATAATGAAAATATTTTCAATGGTTCTGGCTATGGTGTTTGCGTTGTCGCTGAATGTGGCACCGGCTATGGCTGATTCCAAGAGCAATGACTCCCGCAGCAGCGATAGCCGCAGCAAAGATAAAAGAAGTGATGACAGCAGCAGTGATAGCCGCAGCAAGGTTAAATCTGACCGGCGCGATTATCAGCGCAGTGGTGTCGATACCCGCGACGTGCGTCGTCCGGACAATCGTAATGCCCCTGCAGACCGCACCTTTCCAGATTGGTGGCCGTTTTACTGATCTGAAGATATTCAATATTTATAAAGAGGCTCTGCTAACGCAGGGCCTTTTTCTTGCTATATCGTGACCTTATTCACGGTCACGGGTTGCGTTATATGCACTATGGGGTGGAGAAAAAGCATTACAGCTTTGCACTTACTCGCTTAGATTAATGCGACCGAATGAGAGATGTTTGCAATAACAAGGAGATTTAGAATGAAATATTTACTAAGCATGCTGGCGATGGTGTTTGCGATTAGTGTCAACGCAGCCCCCTCTATGGCTGATCCTGACAAGAGCCGTTTCGAGAACAGCAATAAATACAAAGAGATGATGAAACATGAGAACAATAGGGATAAGGATCGCCAAAAACACTACGAGAAGAGTAACAAGTACAAAACGAAACAGGTCAAAAGGGATCACGGTAGTGATGATAAAAGCAGTGATTCTCGTGACCACGCTAGCAAAGGGTCAAAATCCAATACGCACGCTGAATATGCCAAGCCGGAAGCTGCAAAAAGTAGTCCGTATGCTGAGCGCCTGAAAAGAGCGGCAGAAAAGCGCAACCGTCCAACCAGTCGATAAACAGTGCTGTAACAATAGCGCTGAAACGCTACAAATGATCAGGGGCTTTGTTCGCAAAGCCCCTTTTTTATGCGTTTCTTAAAACGGGGCTGGCGTCCTCTATCTTCGGGGTTATAGTTGCCTGATGCGTTTTGAACTTGCCGGAGATTTTGAGCCACGTGGTGATCAGCCACAGGCGATTGCAGAGCTTGTTACGGGTGTCGAAGCTGGCAGTCGTCATCAGACGCTGCTGGGTGTGACCGGTTCGGGCAAGACCTATACCATGGCCTGCCTGATCGAGAGAACCCAGAAGCCGACCCTGATTATGGCTCCGAACAAGACCTTGGCTGCGCAGCTCTACGGTGAATTTAAACAGTTCTTCCCCAATAATGCCGTGGAGTATTTTGTCTCCTACTACGACTACTACCAGCCTGAAGCCTATGTGCCATCGAGTGATACCTATATCGAGAAGGATAGTGCGATCAATGAGCAGATCGACCGCATGCGCCATGCTGCTACGCGGGCACTGCTGGAGCGCGAGGATGTGATTATTGTCGCCTCGGTATCCTGCATCTATGGCCTTGGCAGTCCCGAAGCCTATGCAGGCATGTTGCTCTATTTCGAGGTGGGGCGAGAAGTGGATCAGCGTGTTGCGATCAATAAACTGGTTGAGCTGCAGTACCAGCGCAACGATACCGATTTTCATCGCGGCACCTTCCGTTTGCGTGGTGATGTGCTCGAACTGTTTCCGGCTCATGCCGAAGATTTTGCGGTGCGTGTTGAATTTTTCGGCGATGAGGTGGATGCGATCAGCAGCTTTGATCCGTTGACCGGCAGGCGCATCGAAAGCCTTCATAAATACACCGTGTTCCCCAAAAGCCACTTTGTCACACCGCGTGATCAGCTGGTCAAAGCGATGGATGCGATTCGCGATGAGCTGGCAGAGCGATTGGCCGAGCTTTATGACCAGAACAAGCTGGTGGAGGCGCAAAGGCTGGAGCAGCGAACTATCTTTGATCTGGAGATGATTCAGGAGGTGGGTTACTGCACGGGTGTTGAGAACTATTCACGCCATCTCACCGGTAGCCCGCAGGGTAAAGCACCACCGACGCTGCTTGATTACCTGCCCAACAATGCACTGGTGATGCTGGATGAGTCGCATGTCACCGTGCCGCAGATCGGTGGCATGTTCAAAGGTGACCGTTCGCGTAAACAGACTCTGGTTGATTTCGGTTTCCGGCTGCCTTCGGCACTGGATAACAGGCCATTGCAGTTTCATGAGTTTGAGGCGGTGGTGCCGCAGGCGATCTATGTATCGGCCACGCCGAGCAACTATGAGCTGGAGAAGTGTGAGGGTGTGATCGTAGAACAGATTATCCGACCGACCGGCCTTGTTGATCCTGAGATTGAGGTGCGGCCTGCAACGAGACAGGTGGATGATTTCATCTCCGTGGCGGGTGAGGTGATAGCGTCCGGCTTCCGTGTATTGGCCACTTGCCTGACCAAACGTATGGCCGAGGATCTGACTGAATATCTGAATAATCTCGATATGAAGGTGCGCTACCTGCACTCCGATATTGATACCGTGGAGCGCATGGAGATTCTGCGTGATCTCAGGCTCGGGGTATTTGATGTGTTGATCGGTATCAACCTGTTGCGCGAAGGGCTTGATCTGCCGGAGGTGGCTCTGGTGACGGTGTTCGATGCCGATAAAGAGGGGTTTTTGCGCTCTGAACGATCACTGACCCAGACCATTGGCCGCGCAGCGCGCAATGTTGAGGGGCGGGTGATTCTCTATGCCGACAAAGTGACCCGCTCAATGCAACGGGCCATGGATGAGACCGAACGCAGGCGTGAAAAACAGCTGGCTTACAATGCCGAGCATGGCATTACGCCAACCACCGTCAAGTCGGAGATCAAGGATATTCTCGGTTCGGTGTATGAGCTCGATTACGCTCAGATTCCAGTGGTGGCCGAGGCTGAGCCGACAACAGCGGCTGATAAAAAGATGCGCATGCTTGAGCTGGAGCGGCTGATGACCGAAGCCGCTGCCGACCTGCGCTTTGAAGATGCAGCGAAATATCGCGATGAATTTATCTGGTTAAAGGAGCAACATGTCTATGGCTGAAATGCCGGAAATGACCGAAACAGAGATCCGTAGATGGGTTGGCAGAACGACTGCTAAAAAGGGCAAAGAGCTCTTTGAGCAGGGACGCATTAATGAGTTCGACCTCGATGATGAGGGGCTAAGTGTGCTCGCAAGTGTGCGCGGTGATGATCGACTACCATGTCAGGTGCAGATCAAACGCTCTGACGCAGATCTGATTGATAGTCAGTGCAGTTGCCCGATGGGTGAAAATTGTAAACATGTGGCTGCTGTCCTCTATGCGTGGATGGATGAGTTGGAGGCTGAAGAAAGTGAAGCTGTTGCCGCCCCGATCGGCCCCTTTGCCTTTGGGCAGTGGTTGGGTGCGCTGGAGAATGTTAAAGACGGATCAGCGCCGAGTACCGAGTATGCCGATAGTATTAAACAGCGACTGATCTATATCCTTGAGCCGGATGGGGATCAGGATATTCGCCTGCATTTTGTTACCGCCAGGCTTCTCAAATCTGGCGGTTACGGCAAAGCAGTGGCTTATGATGCTGCTAATATTCTGCAGTACAGTGTGCCGCAATATATCCTCTCTGTTGATGAGAAGATTTTACGGGATGTGGCTACCGATCGCTCCCTCTCCTCCCTGCGCGGTTATCGCATTAAAGGTGAAACGGGCTTGAGTGTGCTCAAACGGGCACTCTCTACCGGCCGTTGTCACTGGCGGGATAAAGATCATCAGGCTCTGAAACGCGGTGATAAACGTGGTGGTAAGTGGCAGTGGAAACTCAACTCTCGCGGTGATCAGCATCTCTCACTGCAACTGCCTCAGGATGAGGTGATTATACCGACCTCACCGCCGTGGTATATTGATGTGCAGTCGAATATTTCCGGCCAGATCGAGACCGGTCAGCCATCGGTGGTGGCTGAAATCCTGTTGAATATGCAAGCTGTAGAGCTTGATTGTGACGATGATGTGATGCGCAGAGTAGCTGAACAGCTGCCTGAAGATGTGCCCGGACCGGTGCGTCTGATTCACGAGCAGCGACAGGTAAAACCATTGCCGATTGTGAAACTACACACCAAAAAACTGGCGCAGCGCTGGGGTCACCGTACGCCGGATGTCTGCCATATCGTGGAGCTTATTTTCGATTACGATGGCAAAAAGGCGCCGTGGAGCAGTAGTCCTGAATCGATCCGTGCCATCAGGGGTGATCGGGTGATCGATTACCATCGTGATCTGGCGGTTGAACAGGATGCCTTCGAAGCCCTGGATGCAGCAGGTTTGATCTCGTTACCCGATCACAGATTGGCTGAACTCTATGATTTCGAAACGCAGATGTTCACCCTTGAAAATGAGAGTTACTGGCCTGAATGGATGCTCTATGAGATTCCTGAGCTGCAGGATAAGGGTTTTAAGATCGATATCGCCGACAATTTCTCTTTTCATGTTGAGCATGCCACGGGCTGGAAACTTGATATCAATCAGGGTGAGGGCAAGAAGGCCAGTAGTGGCCTGATGGGACAGGCATCACTGACTGTCAAACTTGCCGATGGCGAAGAGGTTGACCTGATCTCCGCTATGGGTCGCTGGGTAGGTAAACAGCCTGAACTTCTGGGGCGTGAATCACTGGCCGGATTGAAAGAGAAAGAGCACGTGCCGCTGCCACTGCCTGATGGCCGGTTCCTTTCGGCACCGGGTGAGATGGTAGCCAATATTCTCCACTTTATGCTTGACCTGTTTGCCGGTGACAAAGCGGAAAACACACTGCTCAGTGCACCGCAACTGCTGGCGCTGGAGGAGAGTATCAGCAGCTCGGAGCTGCCGGTTCAGATCAGCAGTAGCGCATGGCTGCAGCATATGAAACAGCTGGCTGATATCGATTCGATACCAGAATGTGTAGTGCCTGTGGGACTGCAGGCGGAGCTGCGTGATTATCAGTTGGCAGGGCTGAGCTGGTTACAGTTTTTGCGCCAGATGCAGCTGGGTGGAATCCTTGCTGATGATATGGGACTGGGTAAAACGGTGCAGGCGCTGGCTCACATCCTCAAAGAGAAAGAGGAGGGCAGGCTACAGACTCCGGCACTGGTGATTGCTCCGACTAGTCTGATGCACAACTGGCGGCGAGAGGCGCAAAAGTTTACCCCCGATCTGTCGGTGCTGGTGGTGCATGGCCCGACCCGTGCACAACATTTTGAACAGTTGGCATCGTATGATCTGGTACTTACCACCTATCCGTTGCTGGCACGTGATTTTGATGTGTTGGTGCTGCAGTCGTGGCATCTGCTGATTCTTGATGAGGCACAGAATATTAAAAACCCCCGTGCCAAAGGCTCACAATTGGTGCGTAAACTTAGTGCCACGCACAAGATATGCATGACCGGCACACCGATGGAAAATCATCTGGGTGAGCTGTGGGCTCAGTTTGATTTTCTCATGCCCGGTTATCTGCATGATCAGCGCGGTTTTACGCGTCTGTTCAGGAAACCGATTGAGATACAGGGTGATCAGGCGCGTCAGGATGCGCTGAATGTGCGCCTGCGCCCGTTTATGCTGCGGCGTACCAAGGAGCAGGTGGCACTGGAGTTGCCTCCGAAGACAGAGATGATTCGCAGCATTGAGATTGAGGGAGCGCAACGCGAACTCTATGAGAGCGTGCGACTGGCGATGCAGAAGCGGGTGCGCGATGCTGTCTCGGCCATGGGGCTGGCACAGAGTCAGATAGTGGTGCTCGATGCACTGCTCAAGATGCGTCAGGTCTGTTGTGATCCGCGCCTTGTATCCGGCATTGAACATGATACAGCACCGCCATCGGCCAAGCTGGAGATGCTGCTTGATATGCTGCCGGAGATGATTGAGGAGGGGCGCAAGGTGCTGCTCTTCTCGCAGTTCACCACCATGCTGGCACTGATCGAGAAGGAGATGATCAAACGCAAGATCGGATATGTGAAGCTGACCGGTCAGACACGTGATCGTGAAACGCCGATTGAAGCATTCCAGAATGGTGAGGTGCCACTGTTTCTGGTCAGTCTGAAAGCCGGTGGTGTAGGCCTGAACCTGACCGCTGCTGATACCGTGATCCATTATGATCCGTGGTGGAATCCTGCTGCTGAAGCGCAGGCGACCGATCGTGCACACCGAATCGGGCAGGATAAAGCCGTATTTGTCTATAAATTGATCACCGAGGGTACGGTGGAGGAGAAGATTCTCGAACTTCAGGATAGGAAACGGCAACTGGCTGAAGGGCTTCATGCCAACAAGGGCGAGCATCGGGCGTTGTGGACACCGGAAGATTTCGACATGCTCTTCTCACCGCTGGCGTAAGGTGATGGCAGTTTGGCTCGACTTTGATTTCGATTTTTTGTACCCTGCGGCGGGCTTAACAGTGAGGTGGTTTTAGCAATGGCAAAGGCGATTCTGGCACTGGCAGATGGACGAGTTTTTCGCGGTGAAGCATTCGGTGCGACAGGCAATACAGTTGGAGAGGTATGTTTTAATACTTCGATGACGGGTTATCAGGAAATTCTTACTGATCCATCCTATACCGATCAAATTATTACGTTTACTTACCCCCACATTGGCAATGTTGGTATCAACGATTCTGATATGGAGTCTGATGGCGTTTCTGTGCGCGGCTGTATTGTACGTGCACCATCCCGGACTACCTCCAACTACCGTGCCGAACATGATTTTAACAGCTGGTTAATGGAGAAGGGTATCGTTGGTATTGCTGATATCGACACCCGTGCTCTGGTTCGTCACCTGCGTGACAATGGTGCCCAGAATGGTGTGATTGCATCCGATGGTATGTCTGATGCTGATGCTGTGGCGATGGCCAATGGCTGGGATGGCCTTGAGGGTCGTGATCTGGTTGGTCAGGTGAGCTGTGATGCGGTGAGTCAGTGGCAGCAGGGTGGCAGCTATGATCTGGAAGCAGCTGCGTTCACCTCTCCTGCAACAGACAAACATGTGGTCGCTTTTGATTTCGGCTGCAAACGTAATATCTACCGTAAACTGGCTGATCGTGGACTGAAGGTAAGTATGGTTCCTGCCCAGACCTCTGCGGAGGATATTCTGGCCATGAATCCTGATGGTATCTTCCTCTCCAACGGCCCGGGTGATCCGGCTGCTGTCGGTTATGCGGTTGAAGAGATTCGTAAACTACTGGACTCGGATGTGCCGATCTTCGGTATCTGCATGGGTCATCAGCTGCTCTCGCAGGCGCTTGGCCTCTCCACCTTTAAACTGAAGTTCGGTCATCGCGGTGGCAACCATCCGGTTAAGGATGAGACAACCGGCAAGATTGAGATTACCAGTCAGAACCACGGCTTTGCTGTGGCTGATGATAATGTTCCCGACTCTGTTGAGATTACCCATCGCTCACTGTTTGATGGAACTGTCGAAGGTTTGCGGGTTAAAGGTAAGCCAATCTTCTCCGTGCAGTATCATCCGGAAGCCAGTCCCGGCCCACAGGATGCAGACTACCTGTTCGACCGTTTTGCTGATCTGATTCGTTAAGTGTTAGGAGTTAGGAGTTATTGGGCCTCACCCACACTCCTTTCCCCTCACGTTCCATCTCCATACAACTTCTGAAACTGCATCTCAGGTATCTGTACCGGCATCATCACACCGCTGTTGTTCAGCTTCTGCCATAACTTTTCAGCATCTGCCTTCTGCATGGGAGGGAAGGTGAATCGCCATGTTGGAATGGGCACGGTGCGCTGCTGATAGCGAAACTTCTTATCAACTCTGTTTAATCGCTTCTGCATGCCCAGTGCATAGTTCTCCTGATGAAAGCGACCAAGGCCGATTAGAAATGTATCTTTTTGCGCTTCAATGATGCTGATCTCAATGCCATGGTCTCGCCATATCTTACTGGCAAACCACGCCTCTTTGTGTGTTTTATAGAGCTGGGCATCATCAAAGGCGTGCATCGTCACCTCTTCCTGATGTTGGATTGTAATCGCATCCAGCCCCATCGACTTGAGCTGGCGTGTGAGTTCGTAGATAGCAGCTTTGGATACCACCCGGCGCGTTACCACACGCCACAGTTCATCTGTGCGATTACTCAGAGTATCACCAGAAGATGGTTGCGTGGGCACAGCCAGACGCACTTTGGCAGGGGTGGGCGCTGATGCCGGTTTCTGCCAGATCAGGATTGCAGCTAAACCAAGCAGCAGTAGAAGTGCGATACGAACGACCCTATTCATAGCGCTGATACTATAGGCAATGGCAAAAATTTCTCTGCTGATTTGAAAAGCGTGAATTTCCGACTCTTTTCTGGTCTACTGCCTGCTCAAAACTAAAGGGAGAGAAGTTACCGGCATGGATATCGATGCGATCATTCAGAAAATAAGTATATGGGCTCTGCCCGTGTTGCTGGCGATTATCCTGCATGAGGTGGCGCACGGCTGGGTGGCTGAGAAGCTGGGTGATAATACCGCCCGCTGGATGGGGCGCATCACACTCAACCCCATCAAACATATCGATCCCTTTGGTACGATCCTGATTCCATTAGGGCTGGCAATTGTCGGCTCACCGTTTCTCTTCGGTTATGCCAAACCTGTACCTGTCGATTTCCGTAAACTGAATAATCCCAAGCGGGATATGATCTGGGTGGCATTGGCAGGTCCGGTCACCAATCTTCTCCTGGCATTTGCCTCCACACTGCTCTTAGCACTGGTGATTCAACTGCCGACCTCCCTGTTCTGGATCATCGAACCACTGGCGCTGATGTGTCAGGCCTCGATCATCATCAATATGGTGCTCTTTATCTTCAATCTGATTCCACTGCCACCACTGGATGGTGGTCGCATTGCTGTTGGTCTGCTGCCGGGGCCACTGGCATGGCAGCTATCCCGCATTGAACCGTACGGATTCATGATCATTGTGGCGCTGCTGTTCCTAGGAGTATTCCAGAGTGTGATCGGCCCGATGGTTATGGGTAGCTCCTACTGGCTGATTGGGTTGGTTCTGCCGCTTTAGTTGTTAAGATATTTATAATTTTATATAAAAAAGAGGAGGGCTAACCTCCTCTTTTTTATGCTGGATTACTGACCGTAGATGGAGCGCATGCTGTAAACCTTTGCAGATGAAGGTGTTGGGAAAATGGTTCCAGCACTCTCTTCGTGTTCCTCATCCTCTTCATGCTCATCAGCTTCTGCGAATTCGTCTGATTCACCGGCGCAGCTGCCCATCATGTCGCCATGGGCCATATGTGCATCAACTGCAGCTTCACCCACCTCAATGGTGTGCATATTGTCAGGGTTGCCTGGAGGGATATGGCAGATGACCGCTTTATGATCGTGTTTGTCTCTATCTGCATAAACGTTGCTGGCTGTAAGAGCAAAGAGCGCTGCGACGGCAAAGAGAAGTGATACGAATCTGATGCTGTTACTGTTGAAGTTACTCATCTGCATCCTCCTTGGAATATGAGTGACAATCTTCTGTTGTCTGCTTTTCCTGTAGATGATGCTAATTGGATAGTGAAAATACAGATGTGCCATAAATCACAGTCACTGCTGCGCTTTTCCGAGAGAACTAAAGCCGCTGATTATTGAAATAATCCTTCATTGTAAGTGATATCAGACTTTGCCGACTTACTTGCGTAGAGAATGTGTGTAAGCTACACATAGAGTATAGGCTTTTTTTTCGACCGGCGAAGGAGTTCGTATGGCAAGACGAGGCACGACGCAGAACAGAAAGACCGAAGTGGTAGTGGTGGCCGGTATTCGAACGCCGATGGGCAAGATGGGTGGTGCATTTGATAAGCTCGGTGCGGTTGAACTCGGTGCCATTGCTCTGCGTGAGGTTCTGGCCCGCTCCCCTGTTCGCAGTGATGATATTGATCAGGTGATTATTGGCAATGTGATTCAACCATCAGATGCAGGAATTACGGTGACAGTTTACTAAATGCACTAATTATGCTAATTAAAGGTAATGGCACGCTTACCCAGAATTGTTGTACCCGGCTATCCCCATCATGTTACGCAACGAGGAAATCGTCGTGCGCAGACATTTTTCGAAGCAGGCGACTATGAATTCTACAAGTCACTCGTAAGTGACGCAGCGAGAAAGGCAGATGCAGAGATATGGTGCTACTGTCTTATGCCAAACCATGTTCACATGATCATTGTTCCATCGGATGAAGACGGATTACGACGCACCTTTGCCGATGCTCACCGTCGCTATACGGGTCACATCAATGCTCGTCTGCGGGAGACAGGGCATTTGTGGCAAGGTCGGTTTGGTTCGGTTGTGATGGATGAAGAACATCTGATGCACGCTGTACGCTATGTATCGATGAATCCTGTCCGTGCAAGGTTAGTGGAGCGAGCGGAGGATTGGCGCTGGTCGAGTGTGGCGAGCCACCTTTCAGAGCGCGATGATGAGCTGGTTAAGGTGGCACCTGTACTTGAGCGTTATGGAGACTTTGCAAAGTTTCTCGCAGAGAATGGTGATGAATCTGATGCATTCAGGAGTCTTCGGCAGTCTGAAACAACTGGCAGGCCATTGGGGGATGATGCCTGGATGGATGAGGTCTCATCCAGGCTTGGGAAGGATCTGAAGCCCAAGAAACGGGGGCCTAAGCCCAAACATGGAGAAGGGAATTAAGTGTATTTAGTAAACTGTCACCGTAATCCGATTGGGTTGGTACTACCGGTTTAGTTACTGAGAGATAGAGAATTAATTTTGACTGATAAAAAATGAGGAGGCGAAGCCTCCTCTTTTTTGTTTTCGGTTTATTTACTGTCCGTAGATGGAGCGCATGCTGTAAGCACTTGCTGATGAGGTTGCTGGGGGAGTGCCGCCAGCACTCTCTTCATGCTCCTCAGCTTCTTCGTGCTCGTCAGTTTCTGCGAACTTGTCGGATTCACCGGCGCAGCTACCCATCATGTCGCCATGGGCCATGTGTGCATCAACTGCGGGCTCACCCACCTCAATGGTGTGCATATTGTCAGGGTTGCCTGGAGGGATGTGGCAGATGACCGCTTTATGATCGTGGTGGTCTCTATCTGCATAAGCAGTACTGATTGTTAAACCAATCATCGCTGCGATGGCAAAGAGAAGTGATACGAGTCTGATGTTGTTGAAGTTTCTCATCTGCATCCTCCTTGGAATATGAGTGACAATCTTCTGTTGCCTGCTTTTCCTGTAGATGATGCTAATTGGATAGTTAAAATACAGATGTGCCATAAATCACAGTCACTGCTGCTCATTGGAGAGAGAACGATTGCTACTGTTGAACAAATAATCCTTCATTGTAAGTGAGATCAGACTTTGCCGACTTACTTGCGTAGAGAATGTGTGTAAGCTACACATAGGGTATAGGCTTTTTTCGACCGGCGAAGGAGTTCGTATGGCTAGACGAGGTGTGACGCAGAACAGAAAGACCGAAGTGGTAGTGGTTGCCGGTATTCGAACTCCGATGGGCAAGATGGGTGGTGCCTTTGATAAGCTCGGTGCGGTTGAGCTCGGTGCAATCGCTCTGCGTGAGGTTCTGGCCCGCTCACCGGTCAGCAGTGATGAGATTGATCAGGTGATTGTCGGTAATGTGATTCAACCTTCAGATGCCGCCAATATCGCCCGTGTGATTGCACTCAATGCCGGCATAGCTCGCGCTACGCCTGCCCATACCGTACATCGTAACTGTGCATCAGGCATGCAGGCGGTCACCGATGCCGCAGAGAAGATTCAGGCAGGGCGTGCGGATGTAGTGCTGGCCGGTGGTGTCGAGTCGATGACACATGCGCCACTGCTATTTCATGATCAGTTCCGAGCCGCAATGGCTAAACTTCCGAGAGCGAAAAATATGCAGCAGAAACTGGCTGTTTTTACCGAGCTTGCGCGGGCACCGTGGAAACCGCGTATTGCATTGATGGAAGGGTTGACCGATCCAACGGTGAATATGGGCATGGGCCAAACAGCAGAGCTTCTGGCCCGTGAATTTGCAGTTTCTCGCAGTGAACAGGATAGCTTTGCACTACAGAGCCATCAGCGGGCTGCAGCAGCCTGGGATAGGGGTTGGTATGATGATGAGGTGATGCATCTGTTTGCGCCACCATCCTACGCCTCTGTGCACCGTGACGAGGGCATTCGCGCTGCTCAGAACATGCAGGCGCTGGAGAAGTTGAAACCGGTGTTTGACAGGCCTCTGGGCAGTGTGACAGCAGGTAACAGCTCACAGATCACCGATGGTGCCGCCATGCTGATTCTGAGCAGTCGTGCTAAAGCCGAGGCAGAAGGGTGGCCGATTATGGGGTATCTCGATGACTGGGCTTATGCAGGTTGTGATCCCGAGCGCATGGGGCTGGGGCCGGTGTATGCAACCCATAAACTGCTCTCAAGATATGGGTTGGCAGTGAGTGATCTGACCCGCATGGAGATCAATGAAGCCTTTGCCGTGCAGGTGCTGGCCTGCATGAAAGCGATGGATTCCGAATCCTTTGCCAGCCAGAAGCTGGGCATGAGCAAAGCGATGGGAGCTCCCGATATGGATCTGCTCAATGTGAATGGTGGTGCTGTTGCACTGGGTCATCCGGTTGGCATGAGCGGAGCGCGATTGATACTGACGATGTTAAGGCAGCTGAAAAAAGATACCGATGGTGGTTTGGGTGTTGCCTCGCTCTGCATTGGCGGCGGGCAGGGTGGTGCTGTGCTGATCAGGAGTGAACCATGGAAGTCGTAACGCTGATTCAACAGGGCCATGAGGCCCGTCTTCATTTTTCACGCACGGATAGATCGGTCAATGTGCTCGATGAGTTGTGTATCTCGCAACTGGAGGCGCATCTTGAGGCGCTGGAGAAGAGTCCGCCGAAAATATTAGTACTGGAGAGCGGTATTAGCGGCTGTTTTATCGCCGGTGCCGATCTGGAGATTATTGCTGCTGTAACCGATCAGAAGGAGGCGACACGCTTAGCTGAGCGGGGGCAATCGCTCTGTCGCCGTATTGAGGTGCTGCCTTCAGTATCGATTGCACTGGTGCATGGTGCCTGTATGGGTGGCGGTCTAGAGGTAGCACTGGCCTGTGACTATATCGTGGCAGTCGAGAGCAAGAAAACCCAGCTCGCGCTACCGGAGATTAAAATTGGCATCCATCCCGGTTTTGGCGGCTGTATCCGCCTGCCCAAACGGGTTGGCTGGATCAAAGCGGTGGAGATGATTCTCAGCGGTTCTGCTGTGGATGCCAAACGGGCCAAACGCATCGGACTTGCTGCGTTGATCACTCAACCTGAACTACAGGAGAAGGCGATCTTTTATCTGGCTGGCAAAGGCAAGGTGAAAGCGCGAAAATTCAATCCATGGTGGTTAAAGCTATGGCCTGCAAAAGAACTGTTTTTTCAGCAGGTGGAGAAACGCACCTATGCACGACTTCAACATATTGATGTAGCTACAGCCTATCCGGCCATACCGGCTGCTATAACCCTGCTTAAGGAGATCATCGGCATCTCCGATGGTCTGGCGCTGGCCCGTGAGGCTGAATCACTCGGCAAACTGGCTGTCACACCCACCTGTAAAAATCTTATTCGGGTATTCCATCTCGGCGATTCTCTAAAAAAACAGCCCGCGGCAGCACGCGGTCGCGAAGCGGTGGCAGGTTTTAAGAAGACAGCTGTTTATGGCGCCGGTGTGATGGGTGGCGGTATCGCCTGGGTGGCAGCAAAAACGATGGCTGTTGATCTGCATGAGGTGGCGGCAGAACCGCTGGCTCGTGGCATGCAGGGGATCGGCAGATTGGCCACCCGCAGAGGTAGAACTGATCAACGTCGTCTCTCACGTATACGCACCGTGCTTGATAGCAGTGGTCTGGCCGATGCCGATGTGGTGATTGAGGCGGTGGTTGAAGATATCAAAGTGAAACGAAAACTCTGGCTGGAAGTCGGCAAACATGTATCCAGAGATGCACTGCTGCTCTCCAATACCTCCTCACTGGCTGTGACCGATATGCAGCATCGGCGTGCCAATGCCGGTCGTATTGCCGGTCTCCACTTCTTTAATCCGGCACCGAAGATGCCACTGGTGGAGGTGATTGCGGGCGAGAAAACCACAAGTGAGTGCGTCGATAAAACCTGTGCACTGGCAGCATCGTGGGGTAAATACCCGATCATCGTGGCAGATCGCCCCGGTTTTCTTGTCAACCGTTGTCTGATGCCATTTATGGTGGCGGCTCTTAAACTGATTGAGGCGGGTCAGAAACCCGAACATGTGGATGGGGCGCTGAAAAACTTCGGTATGCCGATGGGTGCGATTGAGCTGGCCGACAGGGTTGGTCTGGATATCTGTTTCCATGTCGGAGCCCATCTCGGTGAAACACTGGGGGCAGAGCAGCCTGAACGCTTTGCCATGCCGCACTGGTTCGGGTCCATGGTCAGTGATGGCCTGCTGGGTGAGAAATCCGGCAAAGGCTTCTTCAGTTATGAGAAGGGAAAACAGGGGAATTTGAATCCTGAACTTGGCAACTATCTGCCCGGTTTTAAGGTCAGGGAACATGAAACAGATGCTGATATCACTGTGGAGTCATCGACGATGAGCAATAGCAGTGTGGTTGATGCCTGTCTTATTCCGATGTTGATTGAAGCACTGAATTGCCTGAGTGAGAAGGTGGTGGATGATCCGGTTCATCTGGATGCTGCATTTATCTACGGCATCGGCTTCCCGCCATTTCGAGGCGGGCTACTGCGCTATTTCGCAGGATGTGAACGATCAGATTTGAAAATGAGGATTGAGCAGGCCGGTTATGAACTGCCTGCAAATCTGGAGGTGCTGGATGGATTCAACGGAGAGTAGTTGTCCCGGCCTGGTTCAGGTGGAGAAGGCGAATTGCCTCTCTGATCTTCTGCTGGCATCACCGCCTGACTGGCTTGATAAACCGATGCTGCGTTTTCGCCAGGCTGATGGAACATGGAAACAGTGGAGTCGTATCCGGGTACAGCAGGCGGTACTGCGTGTGGCGGCATGGCTGGAATCCAGCGGTGTAAAAGCCGGTGATCGGGTCGGCATTCTCGGCCATAACTGCCCGGAGTGGTTTATTGCCGATTTCGCTATTTTAAGATTGGGGGCGGTAACCGTTCCGGCCTATTTCACTGACCCACTTGAGGCAGTGCAGTATGTCTTTGCAGATGCAGGTGTCTCGGCCATCTTTGTTGAGGAGGGGGATCAGCTGGAGAAGCTGGAGGGGATAGATAAACCTCTGCTGCCATTTCATGGTGAGTCCGACTCGATCAGTGCGATTGCTCTGGATGAGAGTTGGGATCATCGGCTTGAAGCCTGTAGTCCTGAGCGTGATATGCTGGCGACACTGATCTACACCTCCGGCACAACCGGCTTTCCCAAAGGGGTGATGTTAAGCCATGATAATCTGCTCTCTGATGTGGCCGCGGGCCTTGGCGGGGTGGCTGTTTTTTCCGATGATGTTTTCCTCTCTTTTCTGCCTGCATCCCACGCCTTTGAGCGTACTGTCGGCCATTTTCTGCCTACCGTATGCGGTTCAGAGATCGCTTATGCGGAAGCAGTGACCACGTTGCTGCGGGATATGCCGGAGGTAAAACCCACAGTGATGATCTCTGTGCCACGCCTGTATGAGAAGATCTATGCCGGTGTGCAGGCCAAGCTGGCTGATGGGCCGGCTATCAAACAGAAGCTGTTCAAGCTGGCTCAAAAGCTGGGTATGGAACAGTTCGAACTGGAGCAGCAGGGACGCTCCTTAAGCGTTGGTAAAGCAGTGATCTGGTCTCTCCTGGATAATGTTGTTAATGCCAAACTGCGTGAAAAGATGGGTGGCTCTATTCGTGCTTTTATCTCTGGTGGTGCTGCCCTGCATCCTGATATTGCCTGTTTCCTGCTGGCTGCCGGTATCAAGGTGTTGCCGGGTTACGGGCTGACTGAAACCTCCCCCGTGCTTTCAGTAAATCGTTTTGGTGCCATTAAACCGGAAACGGTAGGTCCAGCCCTGCCCGGTGTTGAAATCAAGGTGGCTGAGGATGGAGAGCTGCTGGTGAAAGGGCCGATGGTGATGCAGGGCTACTGGCAGAGGCAGGAGGAGAGTGCCGCCATGTTTGATGCTGATGGCTGGCTGTTAACCGGTGATATCGTTGAGGTTGATGCTGATGGTTATATCAAAATCGTGGATAGGAAAAAGGAGATTATGGTGCTCTCCAATGGTGAG
Organism: Mariprofundus sp. NF; assembly: GCF_013387455.1. Taxonomy (NCBI): domain Bacteria; kingdom Pseudomonadati; phylum Pseudomonadota; class Candidatius Mariprofundia; order Mariprofundales; family Mariprofundaceae; genus Mariprofundus; species Mariprofundus sp. NF. The sequence continues at coordinate 289,027 of NZ_VWNC01000003.1, read as the reverse complement.
AATGTTGCACCTGCTGTGATTGAGCAGCATCTGACCCAGTCACCGGCTATTCTGCAGGCCATGGTTGTGGCCGATAACAGGCCTGATGTGGTGGCGCTGATTGTGCCCGATGGTGATGGCCTGCGCAGGTTGTGGCAGCAGACGATGAATGAAGAGCTGCCGGATCACTGGCAGGAGGATGACAGGGTACATAACTGGATGCTGGTTCAGATGCGCAGTGAAGAGCACGATCTTTCCAGCTTTATGCAGGTCAAACGTTTTGCTTTTGTTGGGCAGGAGTGGAGTCAGGATTCAGGTCTACTGACACCGACCCTGAAGCTGAAACGTCGAAAAATATGTGAGCTCTATAGCGATCTGATCCGGGATCTCTACCCCAAAGAAAACTGACCGCCTTAACAGGTCGGCCAGATATCTTTGCCTGTTACTTCTAATCCATCTTCTGTTGTTGGTCCTGTTTTTTTTGTGCAATGACTACGACATAGACCAGAATTCCGCACAGTAGCGCAATGCCGACTATGCCAATCCCAACGATAGGAAGACCTTCCATCATCTCCTCCAATTTCCCCGATATTATTTTAAATTATGATTTTGGGTCCCCACAACCGTCAAAATCATAACGGCGCATACCCTAGGATTTTTCTTAGGTTTGGGTATCCCCCGTTTTATTGGGGGTACTGTTGCTGTTGCCATATTTTATGCAGTGATAAAAAGAGCATATACAGTAGGAAGCCCCCTTGTAGTATGCGAAGAATGGGCAGTCGGGATCTTATCTACAGTTGGCTGGGGCGGCAGGCGTATGAACCGCTCTGGCAGATGTTATCGGCGCGTGCCGGTGCAGTTGGCAAAGGTGCGGATGAAGAGATTGTCTTCTGCTGCGAGCACGAAGCGGTCTATACGACTGGCCGCCGTGGCGTGGACAACCGTCTGGAAGAGCTTCTGCCTGCAGCAGTTGTGAAGAGTGATCGGGGTGGCGAGATGACCTTTCACGGTCCCGGCCAGCTTATGCTCTACCCCATTATTCATCTTAAAAATCGTCAGCTTGGCGTAAAGCAGTATGTGCATCTGCTTGAAGTCTCATGCATTGCGTTGCTCAGAGAACTGGGCATCACTGCAGAGAGCAGGTGTGGTTTTCCAGGTGTATGGACGGCAGAGGGTAAGATTGCTGCACTTGGCGTGCGAGTCAGTGGTGGCGTGGCTTACCACGGTATGGCACTGAATGTGGATGTTGATGAGAAGTGGTTTGCTGCGATCAATCCGTGTGGCCTGCAATCTAAGGTGGTCTCTCTCTCGTCGTTTATCGAGCCGCTTGCTCTACCTGAACTGGCCTCTCGCTGGTCTGACCACTTCAACCGGTTGATGAGCCAATGAATTCTGTCACCTTAAAGCCAGCATCATTCTCTATCAAAAACAGAGTCATTCTGATTGTAAGCCTGTTTGTGTTTATGTTGCTGGCTTTTACGGTTTATCACTTCAGTCATCGTTGGGGTGAGCTCACGCAGATTAGTCGTTCACAGGATGCTTTTGAGGTTACTCGTCATGTTAACCTGCTCGTTTATGAGCTTGAGAAGGAGTTCGCTCTTACGGCTGGATTTTTAGCGGGTTCAAAAGAGCCCCTGCGCATTAAAATGCTTAAGCAGCAGCAGAAAAGTGATGATGAAGTAGAGAAGCTTACCACTCTGCTCTCCAGTTACCGTCAACAATGGCAAGGTTCAGTCAAACTCAAGAGTATCGATAGTATGGTGGAGTCTCTACAGGGGGTTATCGCGCTACGCAGCGCTGGCAAGCAGGGATCTTTCGACAGTTATTCAGATTATACCGACAGCCTTATTCAACAGGCTGGAGATATCACCGGCATGAGTATAAGCGCTGAGCTAAGAGACAGGTTCGATGCCTATATGAAGCTCATGTGGCTGATTGAGGAGTCGGGGCAGGAGCGTGGAATTACCTACGAAATGATTGAAGGAGGCACATTTTCTGTCTCGGAGTTGTTGAAAGTTGATAACTATATCAGCCACCAAAATGAGCTGATTGATCGATTTAAGCGTGTTGGTGAGACTCGTTTTGTCACCATGCTTAACGCAAGGTTTGATGAGCCGGTTGTGCATCATGCCGAGCAGTTAAGAGCAGCTCTAAAAGAGCAGGTACAACTCAATGACCTGCTCAACAGGTTACATGCGACAGTGGGTTATGGCGGCCTGATCCACGCTTTCAAGAACTATGTAATCAGGGGGGATAGCGATTACGAGAAGCTGTTTCATGAGCAGATGAAGCTCTTCAAACTGTTGTCCAGTGATATTAAGCACCTGAATCTTGGTGGTGAGATCGCTGACAGGATTGCAATTATTGAGGCTACGGTAGAGCAGTATCACGGCTATATCGATACCATTGGCCAGATGCGGGGGCAGGGCAGGAGCATCTCTGAAATCGACAAACGGGTCAGAGTGGATGATCGCCCTGCATTGGATGCGATTGAGTTTTTGCGATTACACATTACTAAAATCGATTCGACAGATTGGTGGGTTTCAACTTCAGAGCGCATGCAGCATATTTTCGAGGTTGCCGGAGCGCTGGAGCAGGATATCCATCGGGGCATTGGTCAGCAGTTGCAGGCCGCTTACCGATCCATGCTCTACTACCTTCTTTTGAGTCTGCTGCTGCTTATCATTACGCTCTACTCGGCCTACTACCTCATCAGGCATGTGGCTGGATCACTCACATTGATGGCAGAAACGTTGCAATCAGCCACCCATCAGGAGAACTACGAGCTGTTATTGAATGAGTCCAGAGGTGATGAGATCGGCCAATTAGCCAGAGCATTTAACAGGCTGATCGGTGAGCGACAGCATGCCGAAACACAGCTCCTGCATCTCTCTGAGAAGAGTCGTCATCTCTCTCGCAGGCTTATCACTGCTGCCGAGAATGAGCGAAGTTATATTGCCCGTGAACTTCATGATGAGCTGGGTCAGCCCCTGACTGCGGTGAAGACCATTGCCACGCTACTGGCTAAGCAGTCAGAAGATCCACAGGTGATTACTGATGCCGGAGAGATCAAGCTGATGATCGACAGGCTGTTCAGGAATGTTCGCCGTATCCTTAAGCGCATCAGGCCGGATATGCTGGATGCATCCAATCTTCAGGATGGTCTGCTGGATGTGATTAAGCAGTGGCAAAGAAACAATAATATCGCCTGTTCATTTAACTGTTCAGGCGCACTGAATCAGCTGCCGGATATGGTGAAGGTGGCCACCTATCGATTGATTCAGGAGAGCCTCACCAACATTTCAAGGCACGCCAAAGCCAGTTCAGTGACCATTGACGTTGCGGTGGTTCGCGATGGTGGGCCACTGCTTAAACTGGATGTCCAGGATGATGGTGTCGGCGCAGATGTGAGTAGTCTGGATATGATGGGACTTGGCATGATCGGTATTCATGAACGTGTTCGATCGCTGAATGGCAAATGTGATTTTATCAGTTCCCCGGGCAAGGGTATGCATATTGCTGTCTCGATACCGTTTTCGCATGGTCGCGATGTGGAGCAGGAGGAGCTTTCGAATCAGACGATGGAGATATTCCAGTCGGGAAGAAAAGCCTCTTCCAACGATTAACAGGCGATGATCTCAATCCATTGCGGTGAGGTGTGCGGATCCTGATCCGGGTTGTGCATACGTACCGTGAATAGTTGTTGCGATAGCCTGTTTGCCCATTGAATCACTGCCGCTGTCTCCTCCTTGCCACCGGGGTGTCCCGGATAGGCGAGAATAGAGATGATGCCGTTTCCGGCTAACAGCTCTGTTGCAGCATCCAGTGCTTTGATGGTGGTTGCTGTGGTGGTAATCAGAGATTTATCTGCACTGGGAAGATAACCCAGATTAAACATGATGATATCGACGCTGCCGCGATGGATATCTGGTATCTGAGCAGTCATGTTTTCGTGACCGCTATGAATCATGGTTACCCGATTAGAGAGACCTGCGGTTGATAATCTGTTGCGGCTGTTCTCAATCGCCTGCGCCTGAATATCGAAGGCGTAGACGTGGCCGTTTTCGCCAATGTTTGTAGCGAGAAACAGGGTGTCATGGCCATTGCCTGCGGTGGCATCAATAGCAATGGTGTCACTGCCGAGATGGGGCAGCAGGTGAGCGTGTACCTGCCCGGTCAAAGATATTCTAGTCATAACTGATCCTGCTTATATCCGCCTCATCCGGGATAGGTGAGCCCTCTGTGAGGTGGCTGGCAAAGCGTTCCGCATAATAAGGGATCAACATCGACCCTTTGGAGCCAAAGCCGTTGAAGATAGCCAGGCGCGGTTGTGATGGATGGCAGCCGAGGAAGGGCTGTTTATCCAGCGTGTTGGGCCTTACTCCTACCTGATGATCCAACAGTTTGAAGTCGATAGGGGAGCTCAGGAGATTTTGCATACCATTCATCAGTTCGGTTTCACCAGCTTCTGAGGATTCTATATTGGTGAGGTCATGATCGTAAGTGGCACCGGTTTTAAAACTGCCATCAGCAACGGGAAGCATCCATTTTCCACCATTGATAATTTGCTCGGGCAGTTGCTGATCGGTTGTGAAACTGAGGATCTCACCCTTGGCGGGCTGAAAGGGCAGCCAGTTGAACCAGGGGTTCTCCTTTGCCATGAACCCTTCGCAAAAGATCACCCGCTGCGCATCTACACCACGCCATGAAACATTTTTTTCTTTGATGACGAGTTCAGCGTGGTTGAAACAGGATGCGATATAACTCGCATGTGCAGTGAAGAACGTCTTAAAGCAGTCAAGTAGGGCATTGGTATCAAGATAACCTGTATTGCGTTGTACGAATATACCATGTGTGGTTTTTAGAAGAGGGTGGTCTGTGCAGCCATCTCCAAGGTATTGAGTATAAGCAGGATCTTGCGATCGCTGATTAAATTTCAGGAGCTCTTTTTCATTTCTGAATATGCGTAACATCTCTTTTTCATAGAAGAATACCTGCTTAAAGCGCTGCTCCAGCTGGCGGTAGAAATTGATGGCAACAGGGATGACTGTTTCAGCATTGGCTTGCAGCACCAGTCGTTGTCCGGTCACCGGATTGAACAGGCCGGCAGCCACACGTGAGGCTGAAGGTGAGGTTTCGTCAGCAACGATGAAAACCCGTTGACCGCGCTGCATCAGCTGCCAGGCAAGTATGGAACCGGCCAATCCCTGACCGATGATCAGCGTATCGATATGCTGTTCTGCTTTGAACATGCCGGAATCATAGAAAGAAAAAGAGAGGGCGGCTATCGGCGTCGTAATTAACTGTCGTAAGGCAGCTCTGTAGTTGCTATAATACAATTGTGGATGGGCTTTATTTACACTCATCTACAGAATGGCTATCTTTCGCGCCCTTTTGGAAAACCGGTTTGGAGTTTTCCGCTTGCTGGAGGAATTAGAATGGCACTGAATAAGAAACAATTGGCTGAATTTGAAACGCAACTGACCGACTGGAAAGCTGAGCTGGAAATGGGTCAGAGCGCCAATGTTCACTCTATGACCGAGCTGGAGCAGACCTCTTTTCCTGATCCAACCGATCAGGCCAGTATGGAGACTGATCGCAACTTCGATCTGCGCATCAAGGATCGCGAGCGTAAGCTGATCAAGAAAATTGATCAGGCGGTTGTTCGCATCAAAGATGGTGAGTTCGGTGAGTGTGAATCGTGCGGTGGTGATATCAGTGTGAAGCGGCTGCATGCACGTCCGGTAACCACGCTCTGCATTGAGTGTAAGACTGCGCAGGAGCAGGAAGAGCGCACACGTCTGGATTGATAGAGATAAAAATGTTTGCATAAAAAAAGCCCGCTTAATAGCGGGCTTTTTTTATGCTTGGTTCGGTTTGTTTACCATATGATATCGAGAAGTTCTATTTCGCAGATCAGCGTCTCATTGGGGCCAACATTCTCATTGCCACGGCTGCTGAATGCCATATGGGGTGGAATATAGACTATCCATTTGCTGCCTACATTCATCCTTGTCAGTACCTTCTTCCAGCCACCAATGGTATGTTTGATATACAGTTCTACCGGTTTTCCGGATGGATTGGAGTCGTTGATCACAGTGCCATCAATGAGAGACATTTTCAGGTGGAGATGCACATTGTCAGTCAGCTTGGGTACTTTACCTTCGTAATTATCACGAATAACCTTGTACTGCACACCACTAGGCAGGGTGATGACCCCCTCTTTGGTTGCATTCTCTGCAAGGAATGCTTTGCCTTTGGCCATATTCTCGGCACCAATACCGGTGGCTTGCGAATCGGATTCAGAGTTGCCACAACCGGCCAGAGATAGCATGGCTGCTATAGCGATGATTAAGATGGCTGATCTGCTCGTTGAGTTCGTTTGCATATGATCTATCCTCATTAATAATATTAGCACATACTGAATTAATAAACCTAATTGTCAAAGGGTTTATTATCAGCCTTGTCATCACCTGATTCAGCGCGAGCGCAGCCATTGCAGAGCGGTAAGCAAACCGTAGAGTGCCCTCATGTCTTACCTTGTACTGGCACGCCGCTGGCGCCCACAAAAATTCTCTGATCTGGTTGGTCAGGATGTGGTGGTGCGTACACTGAAGAATGCGCTTTGCAGTGGCAACCTTGCTCACGCCTATCTGTTGTGCGGAATTCGCGGGGTGGGTAAAACCACCATTGCCCGATTGATGGCGATGGCGGTGAACTGCGAAAACTCTACTGATGGTGAACCGTGTGGCAGTTGTGCTGCATGTCGCGGTATTGCCGATGGTTCCAATCTGGATGTGCAGGAGATGGATGCCGCCAGTCATACCGGTGTCGATGATGTGCGGGAGATTCTAGATGGCGTGCGTTATCCGCCAACCAGTCTAAAATGCAAAGTTTATATCATTGATGAGGCGCATATGCTCTCCAAGAGCGCCTTTAATGCACTGTTGAAAACACTGGAAGAGCCACCCGCGCGGGTGCTGTTTATTCTTGCTACGACAGAGTCGGACAAACTTCCGATTACCGTACGTTCCCGCTGCCAGCGCTTTGATCTGCGCCGGCTTGGACAGAGTGAAATCAGCGCTTATCTGGAACATGTACTCAGTTCAGAAAAAATTGCAGCCGATCAGGATGCTGTTGCCGCGATAGCCACAGCCGCCGATGGCAGTGTGCGTGATGCACTCTCACTGGCTGAGCGTGTGCTGGCCTACAGTAGCGAAAACCTCTCTATCGCTGATGTGCAGTCAGCACTCGGGCTGGTGGGCTCTGAATTGGTCTGCAGGCTTTCTCAGGCGCTGTTTGCCGGTGATGCGCTGGCAGCCGTTGAGGTATTGCGCTCCGCGGTGAGTCGAGGCCATGGGCCACGTACGTTGTTACTTGAGCTGAGCCTGTTGTGGCATCAGCTATCCTGCCTGAAAGTCGATAGCAGCCTGCTGGCTGAAGAGATCGATGCCGAGTACCGCGACTGGCTGGAAAAACATGCAGCCGTGGCCGATCTGCAGGCATTGGATTTGAGGTATCAGGTACTGCTTAGTGGTATTCGTGATCTGGCGATTGTCGATGAGCGGATGGGTGCTGAGATGGTGCTGATGCGCCTTAGCGGCCTGAATCTGATTTCTCCGCTGGCTGAGGTGATGGTTGAGCCACTGCCAAAACCTGTGCAGAGCGAGGTGAAGAAGCCGCATGCAGCCATGATGTTTACCGCTGCACCAGAGGTTGAAGAGAAGGTAGAAGCCATTGAAGCGGCACATGTAGCGCCTGAAACAGTTGCATCACCTGAGCCGGATCTGCCTATGCAGGACCAGTCACCGGGAAAAAAATTCACCGATTGGCAGCAGGTGGTAGATGCGTTTCATGAGGTTAAACCGGGTGTGTCGGCCATGCTGGAGCATGTTTTCTGCGTCGAGTTTGGCGGTAAGGTAAGGCTGGCACTGGATAAACATCAGGAGCGCGCACTTGCCACTGCAGACCGCATGGCCTTTGCCGAGTGGCTGGGTCGCGAAGTGTTCTGGGAATCCCAGAAGGATCATGCCGGCGAATCGCTTTCACAGGAGCGGGATCGTCAGGCCAGAGCGGAGACCGCTCGCCTGCGCAAGCAGGCCGAGGATGATCCCCATATACAGGCATTGATGCGTGAAATGGACGCACAATTGGTCAAGGTTCTACCTGCCGGAGTACAGCCTGATGAAGCTGGCTGACGATTCACTCTCATTACTGATTATTAAAAACATGAACGGAGCAGCAGAAAAATGAATATCGCAAAAATGATGCAGCAGGCGAAACAGATGCAGGAGAACATGAAGATCATGCAGGAGGAGCTTGCTGCCATGGAGATCAGCGGCGAGGCCGGTGGTGGCATGGTTGAAGTGTTGATGGGAGGGGATCGCACTGTACGCCGTGTTACGATCGATCCGTCACTCTGGCAAGAGCAGGACAAGGAGCTGATCGAAGATCTGGTGGCCGCCGCTTTCAACAGTGCATCACAGAAAGTAGAGGTGCTTGCCAAGCAGAAGCAGCAGTCTTTGATGGCCGGAATGCCGCTGCCTCCTGGTTTCTCTCTCTAAGTCGCAACAGGTAAATAATTATATGATCCATTTTCCGGGTATGCCAGCCCCTCTTGGTCGGGTTGTTGAAATGCTCTCATCACTGCCCGGTGTGGGGCCCAAAACCGCCATGCGGCTGGGGCTTAATCTGCTGTCGCGACCGGCCGAGCAGACGGCGGCACTGGCTGATGCACTGAAATCACTGCACGAACTGGTCGGTTTTTGCGAGAAGTGCGGCTGTTTTGCCGAGTCAGGCTTCTGTCAGTATTGTGATGATACGCGGCGCGAACTGCATACAGTCTGTCTGGTTGAGCAGCCGGTGGATGTGTTGATGATGGAGCGTGGGCAGGGTTTTCGCGGCCTCTATCATGTACTGCATGGACGCCTGAGCCCGGTTGATGGTATTGGCCCTGAGCAGCTGAACCTGACATCGCTGGATAAGCGTATGCAGGGTGGCATCAAAGAGTTGATTCTGGCTACCAGTGCTACCGTGGATGGTGAAGCCACAGCCCACTACCTTGCCCGTCGTTACCATGATTGTGAGATTCGTATTTCACGTATTGCGCGTGGTGTTCCGGAGGGCGGTGAGCTGGAGTATCTGGATGAACACACCCTGAGTCGAGCCGTGGATCAGCGTATCGCCTGGGACAATGGTTGATGCCGATTCAATGATTTCGCAAACGGAGTTGATCAATCGCTGGCAGGGGCTGGTCACTGAATTGGCTGATGTGAAGCTGCTGGCAGTCAGTAAATACACAACGGATGAACTGGTGCAGATAGTGATGGATGCCGGGCAGATGAACTTCGGAGAGTCCCGCCCTCAGTCACTGCGTGATCGTTGTCAGCAGTGGCCGGAGTGTCACTGGCATATGATCGGGCCTCTGCAGAAAAACAAAGCCAAATATATCGGACGCCATGCTGCGATGTGGCACAGCTGTGATGATATCGAGACTGCACAAGCAGTGGCACAACATGTTGCTGGCAGAGAGCTACCTGTTCTGATTCAGGTCAATATCGCCGATAACCAGAACCAGCGCGGTGTTGCTCAGCATGAGGCGGGTGCTTTAGCCGATGCCATTAACGGTATAGAAGGGCTGAAACTTGAAGGTTTGATGGGCATGGCACCGCGAGAGGGTGATGTGCGGCAGGCATTTAGAAATTTGCGAGGCTTGCGGGATAATCTTTTCGGTGGGAGCTTTGCCGAGTTGTGTATGGGGATGAGCAGTGATTATAAAATTGCTGTTGAAGAGGGTGCAACGATTGTACGACTGGGCTCAACACTGTTTGCTTCCAGATGACAGATTCAGGACCTGAGGAATGACCATGCAGGATTTAACAATCGCATTTATTGGCGGCGGCAACATGGCCGAGGCACTCATTGCCGGATTGCGGCGTGCCGGTCATGCCGGTGAGCAAATTATTGTTGCTGATCCACAGCAGCAGCGCCGTCAGTTTCTGACAGAGCAGTACGCTGTCAGAACTACCGAGGATAACAGTGTGGCTACCGCTGCCGCTGACCTGCTGGTATTGGCGATGAAACCTCAACAGATGAAAGATGCGCTTGCAGGGTTGAGTGATCATCTTAAAGCCGATGCCAGTGTGATCAGTATAGCTGCAGGTGTAAGCGCCGCAGCGATGCAGGCGTGGCTTGGTGCCAGCGCCAATATCGTGCGGGTGATGCCCAATACACCGGCGTTGGTGGGGGCTGGTATGTCGGTGCTGTTCAGCGATGCTGATGAACTGCATAAAGCGCGTGCTGAATATCTTCTTAAGGCCTGCGGTGAATCCGTACGCGTTGAGAAAGAGTCACAGATGCATGCAGTTACTGCACTCTCCGGTAGTGGTCCTGCCTACTTCTTTCTGCTGGCCGAGGTGATGCAGGCGGCCGGTGAGAAACTGGGACTTCCCACCGAGCTGGCGGCCAAGCTGGCGGCACAGACTGCGCTGGGGGCTGGAAAAATGCTGGTTGAGAGTGATTGTACGTCAGAAGAGCTCAGACATCGGGTAACCAGTCCGGGTGGTACCACTCAGGCTGCGCTGGATATGATGTATGAGATGGGGCTTCCTGCAGCCGTGCGACAGGGTGTTGTGGCAGCCAGTAAACGAAGTGAGGAGTTGAGTGGCCCTGCCAGCACGAAGTAAGAACGAAGCGCTGCTTCCCAAAGGGGGCGAGTCAAGGCGCGAGGAGAGAGATTTGGTGATTCCAAATAAACGACGAGCAACGCAGAATGGCCCCATTTGGGGACCAGCCCATCGGGACGGATCATTTTTGCACTCAGCTTCGTTATTTCTCACTGATGTGCAGCCAGCACAATGCGTTCGAAAAGCCTTGCTGAGCAACAAAAACAATCACGTCGCTACGTTCGTAATTCGTGCTGGAAGGGCCATATAATGTATATTCTCGGTTATTTTTTACAGGCACTGGCGGCTGTGGTCGATGTCGTGCTGACCATGGCAATGATTGTGGTTATCGCCAGAGCAGTGCTCTCATGGGTTTCTCCTGACCCCTATAATCCGGTGGTGCGGATCATTAACCAGTTTTCTGAACCGCTGCTCTTTCCTGTTCGTAAAAGAGTGCCCTATATTAGTGGTATCGATCTCTCGCCGCTTATCGTGCTGCTGATTATCATGTTTTTGAATAACTTCCTTGTGCCTACGCTACAACGTATCGCCCATCAGATGATTCAGGGTGGCTGATCCCTGTTTGCTAGAGAGCTGGAGCTGCATTAATGGCTGCTAATGATCCGATCTACAGGCAGCCGCTGTTCTGGTTGCTGCTGATATGCGCTGTTAATTTCTTTGCATTTCTCGGAGGCCATAGCCTGTGGGATGTTGATGAACCCAATAACGCGGTCTGTGCACGAGAGATGTGGCTGGCTGGAAACTGGTGGGTGCCGATGTTCAATGGCGACTACCGATTTGATAAACCGATCCTGATCTACTGGCTGATGATACCGCTGAATGCGCTCTTCGGTGTCAACGAGTGGAGCGCGCGTCTGCCATCGGCCATGGCGATGACCGGACTGGTTGCTGTGATCTGGTTTATGAGCCGCAGGCTGATTGTTGCTGCTGTAGTGAAACTGAAAGAGGATGAGCGCGAACTGATTCCGCTGCTGGCGGCGGGTCTGTTTGCTACTTCACTGCATATCATTGTTATTGCTCGCGCTGCGGTTCCTGACCCGCTACTGATGCTCAGCCTCGGTTTTACCCTGCCGGCGCTGCTGATTGTCTATCTCGAAGAGAAGAAAAATCGATCCAAATCGATGCCTAAGCTGTTGATTGCTGCATATGTAGCCATTGGTCTGGGTGTACTGGCTAAGGGGCCGATTGCCGGTTTGATGCCGCTGCTGATTATGGTCTGCTTCCTGATCGTCATGAAAGACTGGAAGAGCTGGGTGCTTTTCCGCCCCTTTAAGGGGGCTGCGATTGCGCTACTGGTGGCAGCTCCCTGGTATATCGCCGTAGGGATTCTGACCCAGGGTGAATGGTTAGAGGGTTTCATCTTCCGCCACAATATCGAGCGTTTTACCGATCCGCTGCAGGGCCATAAAGGTTTCCCCGGTCTCTATATCGCTACAGTTTTGCTGGGCTGGTTCCCATGGAGCGGGCTGCTGGCTGCGATGCTTGCCTTTGGCGCCTGGCGACTAAAAGCGCTGCGTGAAGATCCGATCCGTCTGTTTATGCTCTGCTGGATCGGTGTCTATATTCTCTTTTTCAGTATCGCCAGAACACAATTGCCCAACTATGTGTTACCTCTGTTTCCCGCTGCAGCGATGCTGATGGCTTTTGGCTGGGCCGATGCGACAGATGCCATTCGTCAGCGGGCCAGACTCTGGCTCGGCTGGTCAGCATTGATACTTTCACTGGCCATCGTGATCGGTGGTGGTTTGGCGCTTGAGAAGATGTGGCCCGGAGAGGGTCATTATATCGTGGCTATGCTGCCGGTTGTGCTTGCTTCTGCATGGTGGATTTACAGTAAACGGGGTGAGCTGTGGCTGCCGCTGGCACTCTCGATGCTGCTCTCGATAGTCCTGCTCTCAGGCTGGTCGGTTACCAATATCGAACATCATAAGGTGAGTCGCGTGCTTGCAGCTAAAGCTGATGCGGCCGGTTTTGACGGCAATAATCTGGCCACATTTTACTATTTTCAGCCCACTCTGCTCTACTACCACGGCGGGCGTCTGCCGATGCTGAAAAATGTAAAAGAGGTGGGGCAGTGGTTGAGTCAGGGCAGGGGGCTTGTGCTTGCGCAGTCGGCACTGGAACTGTTACCCAAAGAGATTATACCCTATCTTGTCGTGCATGAGCGCGTTTTTGGCATGTATGCGCGCAGATGGTTGCTTCTGGTCAGTTTAAGACCAGTGGATGAGGGAGAGGAGATTCCATGGCCGAGCCACTGATTTCGATTGTCGTACCGGTTTACTGTGAAGAGCAGAATGTTCCACTATTGGTAGCCGAAATGGCCGAAAAACTTCCCGATCTCGATTATGAGCTGATTCTGATTGATGATGGCTCTGACGATGGCACTGTTGCTGCGGCGAAAAAGGCGCGGGCAGAAGATGCGCGTGTGGTGCTGGTACAGCTGCGTCGCAACTTTGGTCAAACTGCGGCCATGAGTGCCGGTTTTGACGCGGCTCGCGGTAAATATATTGTCTATATGGATGGTGATCTGCAGACCGATCCTGCTGATATTCCACGACTTCTGGAACGCCTGCTGGAAGATGATCTTGATATGGTCAATGGCTGGAGAAAGGATCGACAGGATGCCAGCCTGTCACGCAACTTCCCCTCCAAGATTGCCAATGCCCTGATCCGCAGCTCCACCAATGTGCGCATGCACGATTACGGTTGCCCGATGAAACTGATGCGTGCCGATGTAGCCAAAAATCTGCGTATCTACGGTGAACAGCACCGCTTCCTGCCTGCGCTTGCCTCGATGTATGGTGCCAAAATCGGCGAAGAGGTGGTCACCCACCGGGCACGCCAGTTTGGTGAGAGTAAATATGGCATCGGGCGCACAGTACGTGTGCTGGTTGATCTGCTGCTGGTGCTCTTCTTTCAACGCTTTACCGATCGCCCGTTGCAACTGTTTGGCCCTGCCGGTCTGATCTCACTGGCAGCAGGTATGTTCATCGATATCTGGCTGACTATGGATAAGATTATTTTCGGTGCAGATCTCGCCTCTCGTCCCATGTTGCATTTGGGTTCGCTGTTAATTGTCACAGGTATTCTGCTCTTCGGTATCGGTTTGATGCTGGAGATGCAGGCACGCACCTACTACGAAGCTACCGGTCGCAAGCACTATAGTGTGCGGGATGAAGAGTAAGTCTACCTTTCTACTTTTAGATTTGAGACCAGGAATTTATGATCTGGATTAAGCTAATCCTCTCGGTGATCCTTCTGGGCTATCTGGCATGGGCGCTTGATTTGGGTGCGATTCTCGGTTTGCTTAAAACAGCAGATTGGTCGCTGGTGATTGCAGCCTGTTTATGTTTGATTATAGGTCAGGTGTTCTCCGCTATCCGTTGGGCATGGCTGGCCAGAGGCTTGGGGCTTACTGTTTCTATCTCCAAAAAGGTACAGCTCTATTTTCTGGGTATGTTTTTAAGTCTGTTCTTGCCATCAATAATAGGTGGTGATGTGGCGCGAGGCTGGCTTTTGGCGAAAGGCAAAGAAAAAGCAGGCTGGCTAGCAGCTGCCAGTGTTATCCTTGAACGGTTGAATGGTGTGGCAGGGCTTGCGATTGTTATTTCTTTCTGCATGTTTTTTCTCGAAGTTCCGTCACTGTGGATATGGCTCTGGAATGTAGGTCTTCTGGTGGGTTTCATCGTCATTGCTACGACCAAGCTCTGGTGGCCTAAACTTCAGGATTCAGGGAGGCAGGGAAAACTATCCGGTTGGAAGAGTCTGCCGCTGACCAGTCCTGAATTTGCTACTGCCTGGTGGCGCAGTATTCCTGTTTCATTGTTGTTTCAGGCGCTGGTTGTACAGTCACATGTTTTTCTGGGGCTTGCTGTGGGTTTGGAGCTTTCGTGGTTTGTTTACGGCTTCATGGTCTGTTTGGTAGCGCTAGCATCGGCTTTGCCGCTCTCATTTAACGGTTTTGGCATACGTGAGGCAGGTTATGTCGGAATTGCAGTTTGGTTCGGCGCATCAAGCGAAGCTGCAGCTGCTATGGCTTCGCTCTGGATAGTTGTTCTTATCATTGCGGCTATTCCCGGCGGTATTGTGCTCTGGAAGCTCGGAGGCACTAAAGCCTTGAAAAAGGACAAAGCATAAAAGTCTGAATCGCTATGCGATTTCTAATTGTCGCTTATGTTTGGTGAGATTGTCACAGCCGTTGTCGCGAACGACGACCATATCTTCGATGCGCACACCGCCCAGACCCGGATAGTAGAGGCCCGGTTCAACGGTCACCACCTGTCCGGTTTTTAAGACTCCCGGTCGGGTGGAGATGCCTGGAGCTTCATGAATCTGCAGGCCGACACCGTGGCCGGTGCCGTGGAAGAAGCCGGTCTGTTTGCCGCGCACCATTTTTGTTGGAAATCCCTGTTGATCAAAGTGGTCGGTGATAGCTCGGTGAATGAGTGTGCCGTCTGCACCATCTTTAACCATGGAGAGGCCGATATCCTGTCCCTCGCGAACAGTGTTATAGATTTTTTTGACCTCAGGTGTAGCTCTGCCTTTGACATAGGTGCGGGTCATATCTCCCCAGTAACCGGTAGCCAGTACACGCGGGAAGATATCGATAATGATCGGTTGATGGGCGCGGATGAAACCTGCGCCGATATTGTGCGGGTCAGCACCCTCTCTGCCACAGGCGACAATGGTGTGGGCGGGCATGGCACCGTTGCCGATCAGGAAGGTCTCAATGGCACGACGCAGATCGGCTGCTTTCACCTTTTTACCAGACAGACCATCACGCAGGATACCATCACTGCCAATGCTGCATGCGGCCAGATAGTGCTCTGCCTGCTGCATCGATTGCCGGGTCAACTTCTCTGCATGGGCCAGATGCCGGATCTCTGTCTCGCTTTTGATGGCGCGCTCAGGAAAGAAGGCTCCATCACTGGCTTTGACCTCAAACCCCCACGTTTTCAGCTGTTCGGCATAGGCGAAGGGGAAGTGGGGTGGAACCTCCAGCGTGGTGACGGCATGTTCTTCCAAGAATGCCGCTGCAACTGCTGCCAGACCACTGCGGTTATTGGTTTCGGCACTTAACCTGTATGGCGCATCGAGATGTACCTGTGAAAACTTTGAGTTTTTACGGGCGCGATCCACCTCAAGCGGGGAGAAGAGGCCATGCCACTGACCATTGAGTGCAATGGCGATAAAGGCATCGGGCACAAACATGCCGCTGACATAGAGCATGTCGGCATCATGTTCAGAATCGGCAATGATAAGGCGGGCAGAAGCTGTTGAATCAGTCATGTATTGTATCTTTCAGAACATCGTCCCTTGCGGCATCTCTCTCCTGTTCGCGTTCCATAATATCACGGATATTCATGCTCTTTAGCAGTTCGGAGCGTTCTCTGCTGAGGCGGAAGTAGAGGCCGACAAGTTGTCTGCCCAGCGCACTCTCCTGCCACTCTTCAGGCACCTCCATAGGCGCCTCATTGAGACGATGGAATATCTCATAAAGACTCATCTGATCGGCATCAAAACCGGGCAGCCAGCCTGACGCCTCATCGTTGGCTTCGGTATAACGTAAGAGTTTATTGCTGCAGAGCTTATCCAGCCACTCCTGCAGGATATTATTGGGCAGCTCGGTCTCTTCGATCAGATCATGGATTTTCAGTGTTGATCCCGCATGTTGAGCCTGAGCTGCGCGCAGCAGAATCAGGTGTGAATAGAATTGACGGATACCCGACTTCTGGAAGCTGCTTTTCTTCCTGTCTGACTGCTCAGGATGTTGTACACAGAAGGCGATTTCAGATCCCAGAAGCACAATCACCCAGATCAGATAGATCCAGATCAGGAAGATAGGCAGGGTGGAGAGTGCACCGTAGAGCTGCTCATAGTTGGCAACCTCTGTGACGTAATAAGCAAATCCTGTCTTGGTCCACTCAAACAGGGCTCCGGCAACCAGACCGCCGATGGCAGCAAAGCGGAAGGGAACAGAGGTATTGGGTAGTACGGTATACAGCGTTGCCATGGCCAGTGATGACATCAGCCAGGGCACCAGAAAAGGCGCTTCACGAATATAGGATGCACCCTCTGCCACCTCTTTAATGACCGGTAGTGCGGTGAAGTAGGATGTGATGCTGATGGAGGCACCAATCAGGATAGGTGCCAGCGTCAGTGTTGCCCAGAAGGTGATGAATTTTGAGAGCCAGGCGCGTGCACGGGTGATGCGCCAGATGTCGTTAAAGGCCTCTTCAATGGTGTTGAGCAGTGCCGTGGCGGTAAAGAGCAGACCGATAACACCGAATACTGAGATTGCCGTGGTTTTATCAGCCACTGTACCGAGATAATCCTGCACAGCTTTCTGACTGGTAGGCATCAGGTAATCGAGCAGGGCATCACTGACGCTGCCGGCGACGGCATCAAAAGCCTGAAAGCTGGTGAATACCGAGAAACCCAGAGCCACCATCGGAACAATCGCCAGCAGTGAGGCATAGGCCAGAGCCGAAGCGCGCTGAATACATTTGTCAGCAATAAAACGTCCGAGTACCCGGTAGGAGAGGCGGAGCAGGTGGGTGGCATGGCGATAGAGCGAAGGCAGACTGGCAATATCTGCCACATCCATCTCCAGAAGTTTGGATAGCTGTTTCGTAATTGTCGGTTTAGTGGAACCGGCCATGGTCGCTCCTCAATCTACTTCAGTTCCCCAGCTTAATGTTTTGTCAGGAGAAAAAAAGAGGCAACATGATCCGGTCCGGATATTTGAAGTCCTGGATTCAGGAGGGTTGTTTCATCCAGCGATAGCGGATTTCAAGTTCTGAATCAGCACGGATGCACTGCAGACCCAGACGCGCCTCCAGATTCAGGGCGATAGGGGCCCTTAGATTGGCGGTAACCCACTCTTTATCGGCAAAGGGGTTGAGCACCACCATCCACATAATATGACTCTGATCGTCGATGCTGATGCAGCTGCACTGCTCGTTGGGAAGTTTCGGCACATGACCAAGGCGCTCTTCATCCCACGGTGTAAGCAGGAATGCAGCTTCCGGGCTATCAATAGACTGCAGGCAGACAATATCGCCATGCCCTTCGTAGATGAATCCGAATTCATGGGCATCACTGAAACCAGCCAGCCCCTGTGGAAAAAAGAAAGCTTCGTTGGAGATAGTTTCAGGTTTCATCACTGTTTTCGTCGCTGCTGCTGCCATCATTCGACGCTCCTTTTAACCAGTTTAGTGCCCCTGCGCCGCCGGCAGATGCGTTCTCTTGCTGAATAATGTTGTAAATCTCCATGCGATGCACCGGTATATCGGGGGGAGCCTCAATGCCGATACGGACAATATGCTCGTTCTGCACATCCTGGATAATAATCCGGATATTATCGTTGATCGTAATCACCTGACCGATCTTTCTGCGCAGAATCAGCATATGATTCTATCGCAGGAAGTTGATCAGCGAGAGGTTCGACAGGCGGGAAATCTGACTGTATGACGCCTGTAGAGAGATCTCCGAGAGTTTCATCTCTGTGACTACGGCAGCCAGGTCCACCCCTTCGTGGGTGTTCAGGCGTATTTCAAAGTGAGCCTTCATCTCCTCATAGGTTGTTCTGGTGATCGACAATGCATCAAGTCTTGCGCCAATATCGGCAGTAAGGTCGATCATGCCATTGCCTGCACTGTTCAATGATGCGACCGATGCTGAAATTGCGCCAGTGTCATTGGCTACAAGTGCCGCCTTGAAATCCACAATCGCCTGGAAAGCGGCGGTGAAAGCCGGATCATCGCCGCGCGCATTACTGACGATCTGAAGGGCCGGATCAATATTGACGAGTCGATCCTGGCTGCTGCCATTATAGGTGACACTACCATCCTGAATGGCACCGCTCACTGTGATGGTTCCGGCTACAGGATCGGCTACAGGTGTGCCGCTGTAGGTTACACTTAACTGTACATTGTTGTTCAGCGTTACACTGTTTGCACCTGTTGCAAGTGCAACTGGTGCAGCCAGCTGCTCGACAGATGCGCCGTTGGTAATGCTGATGATACTTGTGCCGGTACCATCCAGGGTGATGGTGTAGGCATCATTGACGGCTGCAGGATTTGCCGTTTGCGTCACATTGGTGATAGAGCCATTGCTGCCAGCTGCGTAAACAGCGGTGCCGGCACTGAACGGGTTGGCTATAAACGCAACTTTGTCTACTGCAGCACCGGAGAATAGTGACTGTCCCTGCCATTGCTGATTGGCGCTGTTGATGAGCGCAGTGGTCAGATGGGTGATCTCCGAGATGGCTGCCTGCCGTTCTGTCGCGGAGACCTGAGCCGAAGATTGTTGAATCGCCAATGATTGAGCCCGTGAAAATACGTTGTTCATGCTCATCAGATGATTCTGGCTGACGCTGAGTCGGGATTCGGCAATGGCCAGTGCTTCAAGGCCACCGTCAACACCTCTTTGGGCATGGCGGATATCCAGTGATGTGCGGTAATCAAGTGCAGCCTCAGCGGGTGTCTGATAGCGGGTTCCGGAGGTGATCTTGGCATCACCTTTTGCCTGAATATCCATCTGCTGCTGCACGCCTGCCAGCAGGTTGTTATAGAGTTGTGCGCTTGTAATTCTCATCGTATCAGCCCCAGCAGTGAATCAAGCATCGTATTAGATGTGGTGATGACCTTGGCAGAGGCCTCATAGGCCCGTTGAAATTTGATCATGGTAACCAGCTCATCATCAATATTCACGCCTGAAATTGCCTCCCGCTGGCTATTGAGTGAGTATGCCTCCGCAGTTCGATACTGCAGCTGTTGGGTCGAGATGGTTACATCTGTTCCGTAGGTGGAAGAGATCAGGGTTGTGCGATCATGCAGGCTGGCGGAGGTGGTGCCATCGACAGTGATCGACTGATTCTGCAGTGCCAGAATAGCGAGGGCAGTATTGCTGTCACCCACCTGAATTTCCGATGTGGCTGATACAGCTCTTCCCGTATTAATGTTGGTTGCACTGGCCTGAATGTTGGCTGACAGAGCGATTGTTCCGGCGTTGGAACCATGAAAGAAGTTGTTGATCTCATAGGCTGCAAGCACGTTGCTGCTGTCATCTGAGAGGGCAAAGGTGGTGCCCGCTGCTGCAGCAATGGTGAGCTGACCATTGGCTGCCACTGTTGCCGTAAGGCCAGCTGCAGCCAGATCAGGATGAGTATTGATGCTGGCCGCGAGGCTGGTCATCGTGGAGGTAGCTGCAGTAATGTTGATCACGCTACCACCCGGCGGTGTGGCTATACCTGCAGCATCATAGGTGTGTATCTTAAAACTACCGTCCTGAATCTGAGTCGCAAAAGGAGCGGCTTGAAGTGGATCATTCAGTGGAATGGTTGCATTGCCTGCCTCTTGTGAGGTGATCGAAGTCAGTCCGGCACCAGGGTTACCATTGGCATGGATCTGATTGACTGCAAAGATCATGTTGGCAGCAATACTGTCGATCTGTGTTAAATAGTTGTTAAGCTTGGTATCTCTGAGCTCAAGCAGGCCACCTATACTGCCGTTGGTCAGCGTACCACTGAGCTCTGCACCGGTATCAGCAATGATAATAGAGCCGAAACCATTGGCTCCAACGGGGCCACGACCTAATTGACGGGCAACATTATCCTGTACCAGCAGGTCACCGTTGGAAGATTGTACCAAAACACCATTTTCACCGCTGTTGACGACCTGTAGAGGCACGATTTTGGCGAGCTCTCTGATGGCGGTATCTCTCTGGTCACGAAGGTCGTTGGCTGATGCCGTGCCACCTTGAGCCACATTCTCCTGACGGGTAATCTGGCCGTTGAGTGAGGCGATATTGGTCAGTAGCAGATTGGCCGCTGCGAGGTTGTCATTGATTTTGGTATCGGCACTGGCTTGAGCGTTGGAGAGCTGACTGCTCATGGTGACAATATTATTGATCACGGTGGTTGTCTTGGCCTGTACATTGAACTTCTGGCCACTGTCCTGTGGGTTGTTACTCATCTGCTGCCAGGAGAGGAAAAACTCATCCAGTGCAGAAGCAAGGCCTGTGCTGGAGAGGCTGCCGAATACATTTTCCACAGCATTCAGACCATCATTAAGTGAGTTCCAATAGGCGGTTTGGGAGCTGTTAACCACCATTGCATCGTTGATGATCGGGTCAACGATGCGCTGTACACTCTGCAACTCTACGCCACGGCCAAATGTTAAATTCTGAATTTTTTCAGGTGAGAGGGTGGCCAGTTCCGCACTCTGACGCGAATAACCGGGGGTGTTGGCGTTGGCAATATTATGCGCAACGACATCGATCGCTGACTGCTGTGCCTGCAGCGAACTGGATGCGATACTCAGGCTGGGGAAAATCATTTTACGCCACTTCTGTTGTAGGTGTTCTTAGGTTGGGTGAGTCCCAGCGACTGTAGAATGGTGGATGTTACACTGTATGCAGCCAGCAGACGCAGACGATTTTCCTGACTGTCTTTATCAACACTGAGAACGCGGTTGTAGAGTTTACGACGAATGGCCTGCAGATCTTTCGCTTCAGCACCACCATACATATCAATGACCATCTCCAGCGTCATATCCGATGGAATGTTCTGCTGTTTTAACAGCGCATGGCACTCGGCTTCAAGCTGGCCCAGCTTCTGGTGGGCATCCACCCGTCTGTCTGCCAGCAGCATAATACGTTCAGAATCAAGAATATGGATCGCCTTCTGCTCCTGCTTGCTGATCTCTTCAAGGGCCAGTGCACAGACGTTCATATGCTCCAGCATGATACGTAGCTCCTGCAGAACAGTGGAGGAGATTTGATTGACTACCATGGGTGCTCCGCCAGCGCGTTACTGACAATCTGCGCGGCAATTTTTTTACTGTCCGATCTGTAGGTGCCGCTTTCAAGGGCATCACGGATCTCTTCAATCCGATCCATTCGTACAGCATCCATATCGGCCAGCATGGTCAGTGCCTTCTCGCGCAGTGATGCGGAGTCGGAGACCTGTACCGAGTCGCCTGAGCCACTGGAAGAGGCCTGTTTTCCTTTGGCTTTGCCGGCTGTTTTGGTTTTCTGAATTTCAGCGGGCCCACCTGAGCGTTCAATGCGCATTTCTGGTCGCCTCCATAGTCAACTCATCAGTCATCTTCAATTTATCGGCAACTCTGGAAATTTCTTGAGCCGAAATGGACTGGGCTCGTGAACTCTCAGCTGCTTCAAGCTGTCTGTAGATCGATTTGGCAAGACCGAAGTTACTGTGTTTGGTGCTGGCCTGAGCAATCGCCTCATCCATCATTGAGGCGTGCATATCCTGTGCAAAACCATTTGGCATAAAATCGGACTTGTGAACGGTTTTACGCATGCTTGTCATCATCTGCTGCACGAAGATGGCCTCAAACTGCAGGCTGGCCTTCCAGAGTGCTTCATTTTTATCTTTTGCTGAAGCCTCTACCTGATTGCCAACGCTATGTGTCTGGGCATGTGAAGGTTGATTCGATACCGGCTGACGCTGCTTCAAACGGGCACTATGTTGCTGCTGACGTTGCGACTGCTCCTGCATGCGTTCATGCTGCATGATGCCGTCGATGACGAATTCGACGAGGTCTCTCATTACATGGTCCTCAATTCGGCATGCAGGGCGCCTGCAGCCTTGATCGCCTGCAGTACAGCCATCAGATCGCTTGGTGTGGCACCGACTGCATTGAGCGCGCTGACCAGCTCAGAAAGCGATACCTGTTTCGGTAGTACGACAAGCTTCGCTTCATCCTCTTCAACATCTACCTGACTGCGATCCACAGTGGTCGTCTGCCCGGCAGCGAAAGCATTCGGCTGTGATACCTCAGGGTTTTCAGAAACACTGATGGTAATGTTACCATGAGCAACCGCAACGGTGTCGATGCGTACCTCCTGACCCATGACAATGGTGCCTGTGCGCTCATCGACAATCACCACAGCAGCATGATCGATGGGTACATCAATCTGCTCCAGTGAAGCGATCAGCTCGACGGTATTACTGTTGGGATTCCATACTTGTACAGTGGAAGGGTTAATGGCACGCGCCATGCCCTGGCCGAGTTGACGGTTAATGGAATCCTGCAGGTTTTTAGCAGTGGTAAAATCGGGGCGACGCAGGCTTAAGGTGATGCGATCCTGATCGGGTGAGAGACCATAAGGTGCAGCCTTCTCAATGCGAGCGCCATTTGGAATGGTTCCTGCAGTGGGATGCCCTTTGGTCTTGCTTCCCCCTTTACCTTCGACAGAAAAACCACCAATGGATAGGCCGCCCTGAGCAACAGCATAGGGATTGCCGTCACCTCCAAGCAGCGGGGTAACCAGCAGTGTGCCGCCACGAAGGTTTTTTGCATCACCGATGCTTGATACCGTGACATCCAGCTGCTGACCCGGACGGGCAAATGCAGGAAGTTCGGAAGTGACCATAACTGCAGCAATGTTTTTGGGTTTCATCTTACTGATATCGGCTCGCACATTTACACCCAGACGTTCAAGCAGAGCGGTAATGCTGTTGATGGTGAATGGTGATGATGTTCCGGAATCGCCAGTGCCATTAAGACCAACAACAATGCCGTAACCGATCAGAGCATTGCCGCGCACACCTTCGATGTCGGCAAGGTCCTTAACGCGTACCGCGTTAGCCTGTGTCGATACCAGAAGCATAGCTGCCAGCATGGTGAATAGGATGGGGAGTCGGGTTCTGTTTAGAATGGCCATATCTGATCCAGTGTCTGAGACAACCACCCTTCATGTGCCACTGTTGCCAGTGCACCGGCGCCGCCGTAGCTGATGCGTGCCTGTGCTACCTTGGCTGAAGAGATGGAGTTATCAGGTAAGATATCAATCGGACGGATAATGCCCGAAAATGTAATTTCCTGAGGTTCGTGATTAATGGTGAGCTGGCGTCTGCCTACGATGTAAAGGTTACCATTTGGATAGACCTTGGTGACAACTGAGGTGACGCTGGCAGTCAGCGTATCCGAGTTGTTGGTGGAGCCTGAGCCATCAAAAGTTTTCGAGTTGGTCATGCCGATAGATCCGGATGGATTTACATCCGCATTTCCAAGCGCACCACCATATGCAATGTTGGCATTCAGCCCGGTTGAACGATCTGAGGATTTACTCTGTTTTGAACCCAGTGAGCGCGTCGCTTTGGCAGTCTCCTGCACCAGTACAGTAACTAGATCGCCAAGACGTGCTGCCTTCGGGTCAGAGAGCAGTCCTGCACCACCATTGGCCCAGAGTGAGCCGGCATGTGAGGTGTCTGCCTGCTGTGCATTCAGGGCATGTTCTACTGTTGCTTTCTCTTCTTCATTCAATGCACTGGATGCGTGAGGCATGCAGCCGGTGAAGGTGAACGAGGAGAGCGCCAACAGTGTGATTAAGGTAGAGGATTTCATCCGTTATTCCCCCGCAATGAGATGCGCACAACACCTGTTTTCTCGGCAACTGCCTGGATTACTTCGTTGCTGCGCAAGTTTTTTACCAGAATGCGATCACCCCGTCTGGCATTGCGCATCGCTTTGCCTTCGGAGCGGACACTAATGCGTCCTGCATCTAGAATGATCTGTACGATATCTCCGCGTTTGATCATCGGTGGCTGTTTGACATGGCTGCGAAAGATCACATCACCTTTAGCCAGAGGGCGAGTCAGGCGCATGCCTGTCAGGTCGCGACTGTTGTCCCACCAGTAACCATTATGGCCTGCGATATCGGCACGTGTTTGTTTCATCATATCTTTTAAAAGCAAGGTCCGTGCCGGAACACTCTTTGTCATAACAATGGCCTTTGTCCACCAGTGCACCCGTACAGGCACATACCACTTTTTGCTGCCCTGTTCGGCAATCAAAGAGAAACGATGTGGGTGTCCGCGTTTGATGCTTGGCAGCGACCAGCGCAGCGGACCGGCACTCTTAGGCCAGCTCTCTACGCGGATCAGCTCAGCGGTTGCACCACGCAGCACCACACCATTGTTGAAAAATTTCTTCAGAGATTGCTGCATAGCTGAATCGGTAGCTGCCCATGTGTAGGTAGGTAAGGTAAAGGCAGGAAGCAGCAGAGCCAGAAACAGCGCAGGCATCAGTTTGGAGAATTTTTCAGACAATGGGTGGTGAAGCATGATAATTATCTCCTCACATTATTCGCAGTCTGCAACATCTCGTCTGCAGCCTGGATCGCTTTGGAGTTCATTTCGTATGCCCGTTGACCGGCAATCAGGTTGACCATCTCTTCAACCATGCTGACGTTAGACATCTCCAGCATGCCCTGGCCGATAGAGCCCAGACCATTTTCTGATGGGTTGCCGATGGTGGGTTCACCTGAGGCATTACTCACCTGAAAGAGGTTGGAACCCAGATGAGTCAGGCCTGACGGATTGATAAAATCGGCAATCTGAATCTGACCGAGAATAGTCTGTGTGCCACCTGGCTGCACTGCTGAAACGGTACCATCCTGTGATACCTGAATAGTCTGTGCATCGGAGGGAACAGTGATGCCGGGCTGTACCAGATCACCATTATGGGTGACCAGCTGCCCCTGTGAATCGATACTGAATGATCCGGCCCGGGTATAGGCGGTATCACCGTTAGGGGTCTGAATCTGGAAGAAGCCGCGTCCCTGAATGGTCAAATCGAGCGGGTTATCTGTCTGCTGAAAGCTGCCTTCGGAGAAGATACTGGCAACACCTGCTGTGCGTACGCCTAAGCCCACCTGAATACCGGTGGGTAGCTGGGTGCCGGCAGAACTGGCCTCGGAACCCGGTGCTTTAACCTGTTGATACATCAGGTCCTGAAAGGCGGCACGGCCGCGTTTAAAGCCGTTGGTGTTTACGTTGGCAATATTATTGGATATCACATCCACATTCAGGCTCTGTGCTGCCATGCCTGTTGAGGCTGTCCATAGTGCTCGCATCATAACTAAACTCCCTTAACCCTGTACTACGCCGACTCTGTCGCTAAGCAGTCCGGCCTGTTGATTATATTGTTCGACAACTTTCATCATCGATTCGTATCCACGCATGCATTCTACCAGTTCGGCCATCGCCAGAATGGAATTGACGTTTGACCCTTCAACTGAGCCGCTGTGGATCGATACATTGGCATCAGTCTCACCGATGTTGGCCGCAGGAGTCTTGATCAGAACGCCTTCAAACTTCTGGATTTGACGCTCATCGATAATCGATGCGATGCCGAATTGAGAGACCGCTTGATCATCAACAAAAATGGTACCGTCTTTTGTGGCGCTGATGGCTCCGACTGGCAGTGTGATAGGGCTACCACCGTTATCCAGCACAGGCAGGTTACCCTGAGTCAGTAGAGTCCCATCTGGGCCGAGTTTGAAGTTACCGGCCCGGGTCAGTGCCTCGCTGCCGTCTTCCATCTGTACACGGAAGTAACCGTTACCCTGAATCGCGAAATCGGACTCGTTGCCGGTCTGATGAATCGTGCCGGCCTGTGTGCTGATATACTGTTTGTTCATTGAGAGAGATGAGGCCGAAGTTTTCTCCGGCTGGCCTTCGCGGCCGATCATGCTGGAAAACTGGGACGAGAACGCTGTTCTATCCTCGCGATATCCAACTGTATTTACATTGGCCAGGTTATGACTTAAGCCATCAAGCTTGTTCTGCTGCATCTGCCCGGCAATGCCTGAGATGAAAAATCCTACGTTCATTACTGTTTCTCCTGCCTTTACCTTTATTACCTGTCCTATCTATTGCATAAAGCTTGCCACTCGCGAAGTTCTTAAAAAGGCATTATATATTGATGGTTTACACGGCATGGAGAAATGTTCCATATAGACAAAGGGGAACATTTTTCCGCTTTGCAGTGAACAATTTTTCCTGTTTGTGAGATGTTGATTGCTGCTGATTTGTCCCCCATTCGGGGGACAGACAGATCGTTCCTGTCCGATTAGCTTGGCATCTGTCGAATGACTGCTTCATCCAAAGCGGACACTCACACCAGTCAATGATTAGAAAGGAGGTGAAGTAGTGAAAGTATTATTGTCATTCATTCATTCTTCTTCTGTTGTCAGGGTGTGCTGCTTCTAACTCCCAATACTGGAACTCTTGGCATTTGGGCCAAGGTTTAACAAAAGACGATCAAGGACAGTTGGTTCGTTCCAAGACCTTGGGCATGAGGCTGGGATTAGTCGGAGATGATCCTCGTGATTTCAATATGATATTTGATTCTGCTGAAGAACCCCTTAGACACGAGCAGAAATATAAATTTTGTCCAAATGGTTACGTTGTCGATAGAAACAGGCTTCCAATCTACCATAAGCTAGTTTATGTCGAATTACTTGTTAAATGTAAAATGAATAGATGAACCCTGACCTCAATCCTGTGTTTTCACACACCCTGGGCCGTTAGAAGCCGTTAATGGTGCGGGTGTTTAGAGGCCGTTTCTTTCGCGGACGAAGGCTTCGAACTCATCGGCTGGAAGCGGCTTGCTGAAGTAGTACCCTTGGATCTCATTGCACTTATTCTCTTTCAGCCAGTTGAGCTGATCAACATCTTCCACGCCTTCGCAGATGACATTGAGTTTGAGGTTGTGGGAGAGGCCGATAATGGCCGCAACGATGGTTGCATCGTCCTCGCTGGTGATCACATCATCGATAAAGGATTTGTCGATTTTCAGCTTATTGATGGGGAAGCGTTTGAGGTAACTCAGTGATGAGTAGCCGGTGCCGAAATCATCAATGGCCAGTGCCATGCCCATCTCCGAGAGTTTCTCCAGCACCTTAATGGTACTTTCGATATCATTCATGATGGTGCTTTCGGTGATCTCCAGTTCAAGGTCGCCCGGCATCAGGCCGGTCTGCTCAAGCGTTTTGGCGATCTTCTCAAGAAGTTGCCTGTCGGTGAACTGGCGACCTGAGAGATTGACGGCGATTTTCAGGCCGCCCACACCAGCCTCCTGCCAGGCTTTGGTCTGACGACAGGCCTCATAAATGACCCACTCGCCAATCGGGCCGATCAGACCGGTCTCTTCAGCAATCGGAATAAAGTGGAAGGGGGGGACCATACCTTTTTCAGGGTGCATCCAGCGGATCAGCGACTCCATGCCGACAACCAGTCCGCTCTCGATATCGATCTGGGGCTGATAAAAGAGCACAAACTCTTCGCGTTCGATCGCCTTGCGCATCTCACTCTCCATGCTTAGACGATTGAGTGCAGAGTTCTGAATGGATGCTTCGAAGAATTGATAACCGTTACGGCCTTCGGCTTTAACGTTGTACATCGACTTTTCAGCGTGTTGCAGCAGTGATTCGCTATCTTCGCCATCACCGGGGAAGATGACGATACCGGTACTCAAGGTGACGACAACATCCTGTCCACCAACATGAAACGGGCTCTCCAGTGTTTGCATCAACTTGCGGGTGACGGTGCTTGCATCTTCAGGATGAGCCAGCTCGGGCAGTAGTACGGCAAACTGGTTACTGCCAAGGCTGGCCAGTAGATCATTCCCGCGCAGTTGCTCATTTAGCCGTTCGGATATCATCTGCAGCAGTTCATCACCTTTTTCAAAGCCGAGGAAATTGTTAATCACCTTAAAGTGATCGACATCAATCAGCAGCACGCCAAGCTTGGTTTTCTTGCGCTGGGCATTTTTAAGCTCCTGTGACAACACCTCTTTAAACAGCTGGCGATTAGGCATCTGCGTCTTCTGATGATACTCCTTTGCCGTGACTTCAGGCGGTTGAATGATGTGGATGAAGTGAGATATCTCGCCCTGCGCATTTTCGATGGAGACAGTGGTCTGCACTCCGACAATGATCTCACCATTGGCATGTTTCAGGCTGATCGCGCCACTCCAGATGCCGTGATGTTTGAGGGCTTCCAGCTCTACGGAGCTGTGTGAGGGCTCATTCTCTGCCAGTAGATAGATTTTTTCTGAGCTTTGCCCCACCACATCATCAGCTGTAAATCCTGTTAAAGCAGTAAAAGCCGGATTGATACGGATAATTGTGGAGTTACTGTCAGTAAGCAGTACTGCCGCTGAATCGGAGACGTGGGCTGAATTCAAAGCGAAAGCCTGCCCCGGTATAAACTATGCATATGAAACGTTGTCATCATGGAAACTTATGTCGCAGATTTAGAGGCATAGAGCTTCAATAGCAGCTTAACCTGCGCCAGCGGGATATCGAGCCGGTCGGCAATGGCTTCCGGTTTTTCGCCTTCGCGGTGCATGCGCAACACCATGGTTGCCTGAGTACTGTTTTCCGGTGGCAGCTTGGCAGCTGGTTCCTGCGCTCTGGCCGGGGATTTGCGAACCGTTTTCGGCGCTGGTTCTTTTCTGGCGGCGAGTTCTTCTGTCCGGGGTTTCTCTTCCTGGCGTTTGAGCTGCTCAATCATCAAGGTCGCCTGATTCAGATGCTGAGTGGCCTCATCAAGCTGGTGCGCTGTCTCGCCCAATAGCTGTTCGAGTTTTTTCTGGCGATTGCCGTTTCGGTACCAGACCAGCCATAGTGCAAATAGCCCGGCAATGACGGCAATGTCGATAAGCAGTCCAATCATCTGTCCATTGTCACTCATGATACTGGATATTGTCGATTCCATTGTTTTCAGGTCCTAATCGAGATTCATCAGGCTACGCAAGCGCAGTACCATCTGTGAATGAAGTTGCGACACGCGTGACTCGGTTAGTCCCAGAATCAGAGCAATCTCTTTCATGGTCAGCTCTTCATAGTAGTAGAGGGTGATCAGGACATTTTCACGGGCGGGCAGTGCTGAGATCGCCTCAGCCAGCATGCCGACAAACTGTAACATACTGTTTTGCGCTTCAGGCATCAGCATGGGGTCGCCTGAAAGGGTCTCAAGAATGCTCAGATCCTCATCCTGATTGCCGGTAATAGGCAGATCATCAAAGTGAACCACAGACATACTGCGCACCTGATTCAGACGCTGGCGATACTCATCGAGTGTAATGCCGAGATGTTTGGCAATCTCTATCTCATCTGCGGGTCTGCCGTACTGCTGCTCAAGCTCATGAAATGCAGCCTGCATCTCTTTGGCATGATCGCGCAGGCCACGTGGCATCCAGTCAAAGGCACGCAGGTAATCGATCATGGCACCCCGTACACGATAGGATACAAATGTTTTGAATTGAACTTCGCGACTATGATCAAAGCGCTGGGCACCATCGAGTAGTCCGAGAACACCTGCATTGATCAGATCATCCAGCTCAATGGAGTCGGGCGTACGGCGCATCAACTGATCGGCATGGTAACGCACCAGAGGTAGATACTCCTCCAGCAGTTCATCCGGAGTAGGAGCAGCCATGTGCGCATATTGTGGATTGGCAGTCATATTCCTGAGTCTCGATGTCCGTTGTCATGATCTGATTTATTCGGCAGCAGTTGATTCAGCCAGGCCAGCAGGATTCCCATCCAGGCGCCGACAAATGTGAGAATGGCGATGCGCAACAGTGCATCGGGGATGGGGATCGCCTGAATCAGACAGATAGCGATACCGAGCATCAACCCGATCAGGGCTCCGGAGGTGGCGGCGTGAGCCGGTTTCATTGTGAGACTCCCTGTGCCTGCACTGTTTCGCTGCTGTTATCATCCAGCGTTGAAGCCAGTGAATGCTCCCAGAAAAATTGCAGACCGCTGGAGCGTGAGTTGTCACGCGGACGATCCAGTAGTTTGTCGAAAAGTTTGTTCAGATGCGGGCCGACAGCGCTGTCCATATCGGTCAGCAGACGCTGCTGCTGGATCGCTTTGCGTACAGATGGGTGCTGCGGCACATAACCGACAAAATCGAGATAGACGTCAAGGTAGCGGTCAGTCACAGAGAGCAGGCGTTTAAAGGTGATATGACCTTCGAGCTCATCGGTCTGATTGACCAGTACCATAAAGCGGCGCACATCGCGCTGCTGGGATAATACTTTAATCAGTGCATAGGCATCAGTCAGTGATGTCGGATCAGGGGTGAGTACCACAAGCGCTGTCTCTGAAGCCGATGCGAAATAGAGCACATTGTCACCAATGCCAGCAGCTGTATCGATCAGGATCAGGTCGTAGAGATGGCCTGCATCACGCAGCGTATCAAGAATCAGCTGCTGCTCCCCGGTATTAAGGCTGGTCAGCTCATAGATGCCGCTGCCACCTGGTAGAACGTCAAAACCCTGAGGGCAGTGAACAATCAGATCGTCAAGAACAGCACCATCAGCAAGCAGATCACGAATCGTACCGGTGGTGTGAATGCCGAGCATCACATCAACATTGGCCAGTCCCAGATCTGCATCGATGACCAGTACCTTCAAACCATTGCGAGCCGCCTGTGCAGCCAGGTGAACTGTCATGAATGTTTTACCAACGCCACCTTTGCCACTACTGACCGAGATGACACGTGGGCTTGCGCTTTTGAGTCCAGGAGCGTTCATGCCGCCATGCCCCTCTCATTTTTTCCGAGCAGGGTGGTCAGTGCCTGCGCTGTAAGCCAGCCCATCTGTTCAGGGACTTCAGGGCCGAAACTGCAGTAACTCATCGGCAGATCACCAGCGACAGACCAGTTGACCACTTTACCGGGCGTACGGGTCTCATCGAGTTTGGTGAAGGCGATATCCGTCAGGGCTGTTCTCCCATGATGGGTTAGTTGCTGCATGCCATCCTCCTCATCCATATTAGCCGGAATAACCATAATGCGACGTGTACAGTTCAATGCCTCCCACAGAGGCGCTTGTCTTTTGAGGCACACATCGCGGCGTGGACTCCAACCTTCAGTGTCTATTAGCAGGAGTTGTGCCGATTGTGATTTTTGTAGTACTTTTTCAATATCGGCTGCTTTTCTAACAGCGAAAAAGGGGATGCCGAGGGTGTTGGCGTAGCTCTTAAGCATCTCCAGCCCACCCATACGTTCTGTATCTGTGCTGACCAGAGCAACGCGAACACCTTTAAGGCTGTAGTGGGCAGCCAGCTTGGCGATCAGCGTGGTTTTACCGCTGCCGGTGGGGCCGGTGAAGAGGATGGAGCTGTTCTGCTCCTCGGGATTGATACGCTTACCCCAGCGCAGGGCTTTAAAGCTGATCGCATTGTGATGTGAGAAGTCATTGGCCATATCAAAAGCGTGAGAGGCAGATACGCCGAGCCGGGTCAGCTGATCAAAGGACTCCTGATCTTTGGCTGTTGGCAGGGTTGTACGCAGCGTTGCAGCCTCCTTGTTGCTCAATCCTTCAACAAGCCGTTCAAGCCGTTTGATGGTGGCATCAGCATGGTTCAGTTGTGGCGCGCTCTCAGTGGGCGTTTTTTTCAGCTCAACCCTCTCTTTTGCCGGTGGTGGCACATTGTCGAGTGCCGCATGCACATGCCAGAGTGTTCCGCCTGCAGCATCGGTGGTCTGTTGACGGTCAAGAATCAGCGCCTCAGGGCCCATATTCTGGCGCACCTTGGCCAGTGCCTCATGCAGGTGAGGGGCGGAGAAAACCTTAATTCGCATCGTAGAGGCTCACTTTTGCCAGCGACTGGACATTGGTCTGTGGCGGGATTTCGGTAATCGAGAGTACAACGATCCGGGTCATCACCTTACGCAGTGACTGGGAGAGGTGGGAGCGGATCTGAGGCGTGGTCAGAAGCACCGGGATATCCACATCATACTGCATGGTGATCTCATTCAGACGTGAGATGAAACGCTGCCATTCAGCCATATCCAGTGGCAGCGACCAGCCGGGCTGCTGCATGACACGCTCAGTCATGCGCTGCTCCAGCTCGCCATCAAGCATGAATACGTTGAGCTCACCCTGGGCATTGAGATAGCGCTGGGTGATGGTGCGACCCAGACGCACACGTACCTTCTCAATCATATCATCCAGCGTGTTATTGCCGCCGGAACTATCGGAGAGTGATTCGAGGATGATCATCAGGTCGCGGATCGGCACCCACTCGGCCAGCAGCTGTTGCAGTACATTCTGCAGCAGACCAACCGATACCTGTGCCGGTACGATCTCTTCCACCACTTTCGGATGCCGCTGTGAAAATTTATCAAGCAGTTCATGCACCTGAGTGCGATCAAGCATCTCAGAAGCCTGTGAGCGTAGCAGTTCAGTCAGGTGGGTGATAATAACGGTGGATGGCTCAACCACGGTATAACCGGAGAGTTCAGCCTGCTGCCGTTTATCTTCTGAAATCCATACCGCTGGCAGACCAAAGGCTGGTTCCTGAGTGGCGATGCCTTCAACGGCCGGACCGGTAATCTGGCTCTCCAGTGCCAACAGGTTGCGTGGGCGAACCTCACCTTTGCCGACCACTGCGCCACGAATGAGAATCTGATAATCGGATACGCCCAGTTGCAGGTTATCCTTGATATGCACCGGCGGTAGTACAAAACCGATCTCCTGAGTGATCTGGCGACGTACCTTTTTCATGCGCTCAAGAAGATTGCCTTCGCGACTGTTCTCCACCATGTCGATCAGGCCATAGCCGATCTCAAGCCGGATAGGGTCTTCAACGAGCAACTCATCAAGCACCTGTTCAGCTGAAGGCTCTGCAACCTCGGTGACCTCTTCAGCCACCGGCATCAGTTCTCGCTGCTGCTGCCCAAGATGCAGATACCAGCCACTGGCACCGAGCCCGAGGGCAAGGATGAGAAATGGCAGAAATGGCAAGCCGGGTACCAGACTCATCATCAGCAGGGCGCCACTTGTCACAAAGTGTACCTTGGGATGGTTGGTGAACTGTGTTTTAAGTTCGAATGGCAGCGCCTTGCTGCTACTGGCGCGGGTAATGATGATACCTGCCGCTGTGGAGATCACCAGGGCGGGGATTTGTGACACCAGACCGTCACCTACCGTCAAAAGGCTGAATACCGCCATGGCATCGGAGACATCCATGCCCTGCTGCATAACACCGATAATCAGGCCACCAATCAGGTTGATCATGGTGATGATCAGACCGGCAACTGCATCGCCACGTACAAACTTGGAGGCACCATCCATGGCGCCGTAGAACTCTGCCTCGCGAGCTACATTCTCACGCCGCTGACGCGCTTCCGCCTCATTGATCAGACCGGCATTCATATCCGCATCAATGGCCATCTGTTTGCCGGGCATGGCATCAAGCGTGAAGCGGGCTGCCACTTCGGCAATACGTGTGGAGCCTTTGGAGATGACGACAAAGTTGATGAGCACAAGGATGATGAAAATGATCAGGCCGACGACTGTGTTACCACCGACGACAAAGTGGCCAAAGCCTTCAATAACATGGCCTGCAGCGGCAGGTCCCTCCTGTCCGTGCAGTAGAATCAGTCGTGTTGTGGCAACGTTCAGTGATAGCCTGAAGAGGGTGGTCAGGAGCAGCAGCGATGGAAAAACAGAGAACTCAAGTGGCTTCAGTACATAGATAGAGGTGAGCAGAATCAGGATGCCGATGGTGATGTTGGCGGCCAGCAGAACGTCCATCAACCAGAGCGGCATCGGCACCATCATCACCAGAAGAATGCCGAGCACGCCGATGGCCAGCAGCAGGTCTGGCTGCCTGCCGATCTTCTGTAATGTTAATGCTGCTGTTTTCTGCATGCGTTTTCTCTCTCCTCTGTTTGTCTCAAACGTCTCAATATGGCTGCTTCAGACGGAAAATTTCCGCTAGCAGAATGGCGACGGCTTCAAACATCTCCTCTGGTATTTCATCACCGACCTTTACCTGCTTAAACAAGGATCTTGCCAAAGGCTTGTTTTCGCGCATCGGAATGTGATTTTCCTGTGCGATTTCTCTGATTTTTGCGGCGATGTGGCCTTTACCCATGGCCAGAACCTTCGGTGCACCGGGTTCTCCGGGTTTATATGAGAGGGCAATGGCAAGGCGAGTCGGGTTGGTAATAACCACGTCAGCACTGGGAACATCGGACATCATGCGATTATGGGCCTGCTGCATCTGGATCTGGCGGATCTTCGATTTCAGCTGCGGATCACCCTCCTGATCTTTGTGCTCGTCACGGATCTCCTTCTTGGACATCTTCATCGATTTCATATGTTCCCAGCGCTGGTAGAGCACGTCGGCAAGTGCGATGAAGAAGAAAATAATGGCGGCCAGCGTCACAATCTGGATGCCTCCATCGATAGCCAGTGCTGCGATCACTTCAGGGTCTTTGAATGAGGAGCGCTGGATTTCGTCGAATAACCCTTTGACCACAGTCGCACAGGTAAAGCCGATGACGACCATCTTGAGAACTGATTTAATAAATTCAGCCAGTGATTTGGTGGAGAAGAGGCGTTTAAAACCCTTCATCGGGCTTATCTTCTCCAGCTTCGGTTTCATCGTTTCAAAGGTGAATACAGGGCCTGCAACCATGAAGGTGACCAGAACACCAAGCATCACAATGGGGATGGCAATGGGAAGTACAATGGTCGCAATATCAGCGCCGGCCATAATCAGCAGTGTCTGCACCCCTTCACCTGTTGCTTCAAGGTGTGATTTTCCCGACAGGTGAAATGTCATCATCTCCATCATGGCGTTACCCAGAAAACTACCGAGCCCGGTGACAACGATCAGGCTGAGCGTGAGAAAGGTAATGGCAGTGGATGGCTCTTTGCTGTTGGGTACCTGACCTTTTTTGCGGGCATCTTCGATCTTCTTCGGAGATGCCTCCTCTGTTTGTTGACTCTTATCCTGTTCGTCAGCCATCAGGGGGCCCTTACACGCCGCTCAGGTGGCGCAAAAACATGGGTATCTGCATGGAGAGTGACTCATAGGCGTTGTGCATCAGATAGATAAAGGCGGGCATGCCGAGAGCGAAGGCGAAAAGGCCCAGACCGACGGTAAGCGGAAAGCTGACGAAGAAGACCTGAATCTGTGGTACGGCACGCGAGACCAGACCCAATGCGATGTAGACAAAGGTGAGTAGTAACATGATCGGGGCTGCAATCTTCAGGGAGAGCACAAACATCGCTGCTGCGGCATCGGTGAGTGCAAGCAGGCCGGGAAATGACCATGGCTGATCAATGGGGAAGAGCTGGAAGGATTCAATCAAGGCACTGATGAAGATGTAGTGAGCACCGACTGTCACCCATAACAGCATGGCCAGTGTCATGGCCATCTGGCCGATGACCGACTGCTGGCTGTGGGTGGTTGGGTCAAAAACATTGGCTACGGTCATACCCATCTGGAAGCTGATGAGCTGGCCGGCAAATTGTGCTGATGCAAAGATCAGCTGTCCGAACAGGGCAATGGCTCCGGCAATCAGAATCTCCTGAATGGCAATAGCAGCGAAAGCGACAGGATCAAGTGGAATCAGCGTCACACCGCCTGAGACAACCGGATAGATGATAATGCTCAGTAGTACGATCAGACCGACTTTTACCTGCTGGGGCACCAGTTGATGACCAAGCACAGGCAAGAAGATTACCAGAGCACCTACGCGCAGAAGAATGAGCAGGCCGACGGTAATCTGTTCGATTTCAGGCCATGGAAGATTCATCGTTAAAGCCCGATCAGTTTGTGAGCGTCGGAATCATGGCAAATAGATTTTGCGTGAAGGTGACCATTCTCTCCGTCATCCAGGGGGCAGCAATGATAATCGCTACAAATACCGCAATGATCTTGGGCACAAAGGTCAGCGTCATCTCCTGAATCTGAGTCACGGCCTGAAACAGGGAGATAGCAATACCGACAACCAGTGCCACGCCAAGCATTGGCATTGCAATTAGCAGCACCATCTTGATGGCCTCACTTCCTATCTGAATAACTGAATCGGGTCCCATAATAAACTTTAAAAGCAAGGCTGGGGCCAAAGCTGAAATACTGTTCTATGGTTAGGTAATGCTGGTTCCAGAGGTTAGAATTTGAAGCTTGCCAGCAGGTTGGCGGTAATCAGGTGCCAGCCATCCACCAACACGAATAGGATAATTTTCAGCGGCAATGAGATCATGATGGGGGGCAGCATCATCATACCCATACTCATCAATACACTGGCCACAATCAGATCGAGTACAACAAATGGAATGTAGATAAGAAAGCCGATCTCAAAGGCGGTGCGCAGTTCACTGATCACGAAAGAGGGAATCAGAACGTGCAGAGGCATATCCTCTACCTTTTCCGGTTTCTCCAGCTTGGCCGCATTGAGAAACAGGATCAGGTCATCTTCTCGGGTTTGATTCATCATGAAATTGTGCAGCGGTGCTATGCCACGCTCCACAGCAACGGATTGATTGATCTCTTCATTGAGGTAGGGGGTCAGAGCCGTAGTGTCAATTTTTTGCCACACCGGCATCATAATGAACAGGGTGAGAAAAAGAGCCAGACCAACGAGAATCTGATTAGGTGGCGATTGCTGGGTGCCGAGCGCCTGACGCAGAAAGGCAAACACAATCAGAACTCGGGTAAAAGATGTCATCATGACCAGAATAGAGGGAGCCAGTGTCAGCACTGTCATCAGTGCGATGATTTTCAGTCCGGTAAACCATGCATCAGGATCCTCTGCCTCACCAAGGCTTAAGGAGAGGGTTGGAATATCGGCAGCGTTGACCAGATTAGGGAGAATCAGTGCAGCAACAATAAGCGGCAGTAGCAACAGCTCTTTTTTCATGAAACCTTCTTCTCAACAGTGGATTCGTTGTTCTGGCTGCTTGCAGGCAGGGCATCTTCGGCTCTCAACTGGGTCATGCCGCCGGGGGAGAGGCCGAGCAGATAGTGAACACCGCGATGACGCACCTCGATGATGCTGTTTTTATTGTCGATATGGATACGCTGAACAACCTTGAAGTCACGCTGAACCGGGCCGCCTGTATGCAGTTGAAAACGTTTCATGCCCCAAACCATCAGGGCAAACAGACCGAGAACCGCTGCTAAAGCCAGCAGCGATTGTAAGACCATCGAAAGGAGGTTTGTATCCACGCTTCAGCCGTTACCGAATCAGGAGAGCGTGTCGATACGGGCAGAGGCGGGAACAATTTCGGTGATGCGTACGCCAAGTTTATCACCGGTCGAAACAACCTCACCTTTTGCGAAGATGCTGCCGTTGGCCAGGATCTGCACCTCTGCATTGGCATCCTTGTTCATCTCAATCACCATGCCTCTGTTCATGCGGGCAATGACATGCAACGGCAGTTGAATGCGTCCGAGTTCCACACTGATCTCAAGCGGCACATGCATAATGGCCTCAAGGTTGGCTTTTTGAGCGTTGTCTGCATCTGCAGTGAGTGGTTGATCAGTCATGACATGCCTCCGGAGTGAATGGGTTCAATGAGTTCTGCAGCCAGTGCACCATCGGATTCACCGGGGCTGGCCTTGAAAATGGGGATATCTTCGATCCACAGCTTACAGGGGTCGTTGGCTTTGGTTTTGATGGGCAAAAAATCGCCCGGTTTCAGTGCCAGAAATGTGCCGATATTGATCTGGCAACGATCCAGTTCAAAACGCAGGGAGGCAGGTGTGCTTGAGAGGCGATCCATCAGGGCATCGGTCCACTCTGTATCCGTTTCTGTCGGTTCATCACTTACAGTTACACGTAGATTTTCCAGCATTGGCTCGAGGAATGGTCGTGGATAATGGATGCCTAGCTTGCCAATCTGGGATTCACTTATTTTTACATCAAAGTTGGTTGAGAAACACTTCTCCATGGCGCTGGTGACAGCCAGAAACTGTGGATCGTAGTCCAGCTTATAAATTTCAAATGTTAGTGGCTGAACAGGTTTCCATAGATTACTCAGGGTGTTGCCGATCTTTTCGGCGATACGTTGGCTCAACCTGAGTTCTACAGGAGATAGGGTTTGTGGATTCTCACTGGACTCGCCATCGCCACCGAGCATGGCATCAACGAAGGCGACAATCGTAGCCGTATCGAAGGTGACCATCATTCTGCCATTGCCTTCAACTTCGAATACGAAATAGACCTGAGGTGTATCGGTGGTAATCAGATCTCTGTAAACGGTGCTTGCAAGTTCCTGAACATGTACCGAAATATCACGTCTGAACAGCTCTTTCCACTGCTCATCAAGCATCTCGGTGAGCCGCTCCTGAAGGTTGACGAACATCGGGTAGCGCTCAGGGCTATCCTCATCACTGCCTGCGAAGAAGAATTTTTCAACCTGTTCAGGTTGTTTGATCGGAGGAAGGGCGGCAAACATCGCATCAGCATGTTCAGATGTCCCGACCTCTGCCATCAGCGCCTCGATCTCCTCCGGTGCAAGAATGGGTTCACTCATGCCAGACCTCGTTTAACCGTGGTTTCCATTACTGCGACACAAAATCGGTGAAGTAGAGGTTTTTGATCGGTTTGCCGCCGACAATCCGGTTCATGCGGTAGATCAGATCCTCTTTCAGAGCATATTTCCCCTGTGGTGTTCTGATCTGATCAAATGTTTTACTGGCCAGAATGGTAATGATCATATCGTTGATTTTAACCATGCTCTCATCAACCTTCATTTTCGCCGCTTCGTTACGCACTTCCAGTTTGATCTGTGTGCGCAAAAAACGACTCTGGTCGGTATCGGCAAGATTGACCGTAATGTTTTCAATATCGATCAGCACCGGTGGCTCATCACTATCATCCTCAGCCTCAGGGATTGTGGTATTATCGGTCTGCTCAACGGCTGTTTGATCACTACTGGACGGTGCAGACTCCATACTGATCATTTTCCATGCGATAAAACCACCGACGGCAAGCACCAGCACCAGAAGCACAAGATTGATGATCGGCAGCAGTCCGCCACCTGATGGTTTGCCTTCCTCTTTCTTTTCCTCTTTATCTGCCATGCTGCTCCTCCACGTTCATCGTGTGGTTGTACTGATAGGTACGCCCATTATTTGTAAACCATAATCTCTACACGCCGATTTTTACTGCGCCCGAAGGGGGTCGCCTCAGTAGAAATCGGCAGCGAAGGTCCGTAACCGACCATCGATAGCCGGTTTGGATTGACCCCTTCATCTTCGAGTATATGCAAGACTGATGCCGCTCTGGCCAGTGAGAGCGTCCAGGGGTCTGCAAACTGACTGTCAGCCAGGTCCAGATTCTCATTGGTGTGACCCTGAACGCGGATGCTTCCGGGGGTGATAGCCAACATTTGCGCCAGTTTTTTCAGTGCTTCAATATGATCCTCTTTGAGTTCGGCTGAGCCCTTCTCAAACAGCGTGGTGTCAGGAATGCGAAGGTAGAGGCGATCCTTGATAATCACACCTTTAACTTTGTGTTCAAGGGTGCTGTTCTGCAGCATGGCTTTACTGTTCTGGCGCATCGCCAGCATCAGCTCTTTGGCAGAGACCAGTTTCTGCATCGAGATAGGAGGCATGATCTGCAGTTCAGTTTTTGAGCCGGCATTAAGTACAGAAACTGCTTTTGTGAATGAGGATTCAATATCGGCAAGGCCCGTTTTATCCATCGTGGACATTGAGATCAGCAGGATGAAAAAAGTAAGCATCAGACTGACCAGATCGGCAAAGGTGGTCATCCACGCTTCTGTATTGGGCTGGTATACTACCGGCCACTTCTTCTTGCGGGCCATTAGAAGGAGCTCCGTGGTGGTGCAATTGCCGGACGTTGCAGCTGCTGGATGTTGCCCTTCTGGACCGGGGAGTCATCTGTAACAGGTCGGAATTTAAGGGTAATATCAACGCGCCTGCTTAAATCCGGTCGATCCTTTATAGGGTGTTTGTCACCCATGCCTGCTGCAGTCATACGGCCAGCAGGTACACCTCGCTCTGCGAATGCATGGAATACACTCATTGCACGTGCTGCTGAGAGCTCCCAGTTGGAGGGGTAGCTGCCGCCACGCAGTGGTGTGTCATCGGTATGGCCTTCGATCTGTATTTCAATGACTTCCGGTTTTTTGAAGCTGCTTGCCAGCTGATCAATCAGCGGCATGGCCTCAGGTGCCAACTCAACGCCGCCTGAGGTAAAAGCGATATGTTCATCGAAGCGTACTTTAACGGTATCCTGATCCAGCGGCAGCACCTGCACAGAGTCCTCCATGCCGAGATCTCTGGAGATATCTGTCAATTCTTTGGCGGTCCTCTTGGGGGCTGTGGAGCCATCGACAATATCACGGGTTGGCAGTGCGGGGCCTTCCCCATCAGAGAGATTGGCGCCGCGCGGCATCGGGTTAAAGGTGCCGGCCAGTGAGCCCATGGCGGCCAGACGTTTATCCTCCACAATTACCGCGTAGGAGGTGAGCAGAATAAAGAAGGCCAGCATCTGCATCATCAGTTCCAGAAACAGAGCGGCGCCCGGATCCGAGGGAAAGGGCAGAGGTGCCGGTTTTTTATCTTTAGCCATGGCTTGTGGTTTCCGTTGGCACTCTTAATCGAAGGAGGAGATGCGTTCTTTCGGAGGCAGATAACCCAGTAGTTTGGACTCCATGATGCGGGGGTTCTCACCGATAACCAGTGACTGAATGCCAACCAGCACAATCTCATGAATCAGAAGCTCCTCTTTACTGCGTGTCTTGAGCTTACCGGCCATGGGCAGGAAAAGAATGTTAGCCATCAGGGCACCATAAAATGTTGTCAGCAGAGCGATGGACATGGAGGGGCCGATCGATGAGGGGTCGCTCATGTTCTGCAGCATCAAAACCAGGCCTACCAGTGTGCCGATCATACCCATTGATGGGGCGTAGGTGCCAAGGGAGGTGAACATATCTGCACCTCTGGAGTGACGTTCGGAAACCTTATCCATCTCCATGTAGAGAATATCTTCGATGGCTGAGGGCTCCTGCCCGTCAATGGCCATCTGCAGGCCTTTGGCCATGAATGCGTTGTCGATGGTTTTCACTTCACTCTCAAGCGCCAAAATTCCGTCTTTGCGCACGATCTGCGCAAGTTCTACCAGTTTGGTAATCACTTCAGAGCCTGTGTCGACTTTGTACATGAAGGTTTTCATGACCACGCCGATAACACCGATACAGTTTTTAAGCGGATATCCAACCAGCAGTACGCCGACCGTACCGCCAATAACAATAAGCATAGAAGGGGGGTCAATAAAGCTTGAGATACCCCCACCAATGGCACTGACCACCAGGCCGAATGCGACTACAATGCCGATTAGAGTTGCAATATCCACAGTAACCTCCCACAAGACGTCTTATGATTCATCGCCCTTCTAATAAGATGGGCGTTTTACTTTTATCATAAGTTAGCAAGAAGCGTGCTAATTTTTGAGGGGATTGGAATTTGAGGCGGTGGAGGTGTGCGTTGGTGGCGGATTAGCCTGCTTGTTGGGGTAGAAAAATGGCTAAAAGGGGATAAAAAAAGCCGCCCTTGCGGGGCGGCTTTGAAAGCGATTTAGCGTCGCGTTACTTCTCTGTTGAGCAGACCAGTTCTTCTTCGATTTTTGCGCCGGCTTCAACTTCATCAATGATTTTCTGGTAGTGCTCGTTGGCAGGGCAGCCACAGGCGTGCTGTGATGTGGCGTGCAGGCGAGCCTGTTCGATGTGCCACTGTGCAACTTTTAAATGTTGATCAACGTTCATGTCATATCCTCTACTTCAAAACTTCGGTTTGTGCACCTTGCCGGTACACTCTATGCGACAACCTAGCAGTCAGCGCCATAAATAAAAAGTTGATGGCGGCAGTTTTTGCCCCTTTCCTTTGTGAGGTAATTGTGATGAATGACGGTAGTGGATAAATTGCTGGTGGAATCGGCGTTGCAGATGGTTAAGTATTGCTCTGATCTTGCCAAAGCGGCAAAGACAGTGATAAATCTGTACCTCTACGGGGAGATGGAATGGCAAATCAGCAAAAGGGTTCCTGGAAACCGGGTAAACGAGACCTGTTTTTTCTCGGCATGGTAGCTGCCGTAGTGCTGGCACTGGTGCTGGGCACAAGTGAGCGCAAAACCACACCTGTTCCCGATGATGAGGCCCACCGCACTTCCACATCAAGAGCCGCTTGTATGAGCTGCCATGGCGCTGAGGGTGTTTATCCCCAGTCTGCAAAACATACGAAGGTGGATAAATGTTTTTTATGTCATACCCAGCCTGAAAAATGGGTAGGGGCTGCCAAGTGAATCGTATCGGCATCAGCATCAAGCCGAATGATGCACGTGCCTGCGCACTGCTCTGTGAGTTGCATCGCTGGCTGGTTGAGCGGGACTGTACGGTCTTTGTCGATCAAAAGCTGGAGACCTGTATAGGTTGCGCGACAGGCTGTGATCGTCTGCCGGTTGCTGAGATGCCTGACAAGGTTGAGTTGATGATTGTGCTTGGTGGTGATGGCACATTGCTGCACGCTGCGCGTGATTTTATTGGTTCGGAAACACCTATTCTAGGTATTAATCTCGGACGCCTTGGCTTTCTTACGGATACGCCAGTTGGTCATATGTTTGATGTGGTGGAACAGATTCTTGCCGGCAACCTGAAAACCACGCGCCATTTCAGCCTTCATGCCGAGGTGTGGCGCGGTAGTGAAAAATTGATGAGCAGCAGGGCGATGAATGATGTCGTGCTTGAACGTCGCGGTGGCATGATCGGTTTTGAGATGTGTGTGAATGAGCGCTTTGTATTCCGTATGCGTGGTGACGGTCTGATTCTGGCCACACCTGCCGGTTCCACTGCCTATGCGCTTTCGGCGGGTGGCCCTATCGTTCATCCAGCTGTTGACGCGATCAGTGTAGTTCCAGTCTGTCCGCACACACTCTCTAATCGTCCGGTTGTGATCCCGGCTGATGAACAGATCGAACTGCATCTGGTTGAGTCTTCATCTCAGGGCGCAGCGCTTAATCTTGATGGCATAGAGATGCTTCGACTGGAGCAGAATGATCGCATTGTGGTGCGTAAAAATGGCTATATCTCACTGGTTTATCTGCCTGACCGCCATCACTACTACGAAGTACTCAGGACCAAACTGAAGTGGGCTGGTCAGGTTGAGACGCGCTAACGAGGGCCCCTAATGCTAACCTCGCTTACGGTTAAACAATTCGCACTGATTGAGAAGGCCCAGCTTGAGCTGGAGTCGGGCATGACCGTGTTTACCGGTGAAACCGGAGCCGGTAAGTCGATGCTGGTGGATGCACTGGGGGCGGTGTTTGGGGCTCGTGCCAGTTCCGACTGGGTGCGTCACGGGGCGGAGAAGGCCGAAGTGATTGCCATCTGGGATGGTGAGGATGTCAGAATCAATGCACTGCTTGATGAGCAGGAGATTGAGCTTGAGGATGAACTGATACTGCGGCGGCTGATCAGCAGAGATGGCCGCTCACGCGCTTATATTAATGGTACCCCGGTAGCGTTGAAGCTGCTTCAGCAACTGGGCGCGATCTGTCTGGATCTGCACGGTCAGCATGAACATCAAATTCTGATGCAGCCGGGATTTCAGCGCTCGCTGTTGGATGCCAGAGTGAGTGATCAGCTGCGGCAGGCTGTGAAAGTTGCCTGTGAGCAGTGGCGGCAGATGAAGAGCCGCCTTCATGATCTCCAGTCTGAACGTGGGCAGAG
The DNA here is from genome assembly GCF_013387455.1 of Mariprofundus sp. NF. Classification (NCBI taxonomy): domain Bacteria; kingdom Pseudomonadati; phylum Pseudomonadota; class Candidatius Mariprofundia; order Mariprofundales; family Mariprofundaceae; genus Mariprofundus; species Mariprofundus sp. NF. The sequence continues at coordinate 245,034 of NZ_VWNC01000003.1, read as the reverse complement.
CGAGCAGCAGGCCGCATGGATGCGTGAGCAGTTAAAGGCCCTGCAGCTTCTGGAGCTGGAGCCAGGGATTGGTGATGCCTTGCAGGCTGAGGTCGAGGCGGGGCGGCATCATGCTCAGATTCAGCACTCTGCCAATCAGGCGCTACAGCTTCTGGATGAGGCGGAGCCAAGTGCACGTCAGTTGGTTGCCAAAGCTGGCCATGAAGTGGCAGCCGCAGCGCCCTATCATGCCGGTCTGAGAACAGCGGCGGAGCTTATCGACCAGATTGATGCCCTGCTGGGTGAGTTGACACCTGAATTGAGTGCACTGCTGGATGATTCGTTTGATGAGGCTCAGTTGCGCCGCAATGAAGAGCGGTTGATGCAGCTCTTTGAAGCAAAACGGCGACATGGCACCGATGAAGATGGACTTATTCTATTAATAGAGCAGTGGCAGGAGCAGCTCTCACAGCTTGATACTGCTGGTTGGGATGAAGCCTCTTTAAGCAAAGCTCTGGATGAAGCTAAAAATCAATTTGTTAAGGCTGCTCAGGCGCTGACAGAGGCGCGCACTGCTTGTGGTGCTGAGCTTAGTGATGCGCTGCGGCCATTTATGGATCGTTTGTCTCTTGCCGGTATGCAGATTCGTTTCAGTGTCACTGCCAATGCACAGCAGGAGACTGCATGGGGTGTGGATGGATGGGATAGTGTGACCATGCAGGTGATGTCCAATCCCGGTGAGCCATGGCGTGATCTGGCTGCTGTCGCATCCGGTGGTGAGCTCTCCCGTCTTGTTCTGGCTCTGAAGGGGTGCGGGTTGCTCTCAGATATGCCCCATATCGCCGTCTTTGATGAGGTGGATACCGGTATTGGTGGTGAAACAGCGTGGTGTGTGGGTGAGCTGCTGGCGGCAATGGGCAGTGAGCGACAGGTGCTGGTTATTTCGCATCTGCCACAGGTTGCATCCTGCGCCAATCATCAGGTTGTTATCAGCAAACATGAGCAAGAGGGGCGGACGGTAACGCAGCTTAGAGCCGTGGAGGCGGATCAACGCCTGCAGGAGATCTCCCGCATGCTTGGTGGCATTGATGATGAGTCATCCCGCCATGCTGAAATCATGCTGGCACGTGGCAGGGCGGTGAGGGCACTATGACACATAAGATATCTGTTCGCAGTGCTGCCGCTGGTGACGTGGAGGCCATTGATCATCTGCTTAAGCCGTTTGCCGAAAAGGATATTATATTAGCTCGTGACAGGGATAATATCTTTCAGCACCTGCAGGAGTTTCTGGTGGCTGAGTATGATGGTCAGCTGGCTGGTGTGGTCTGTGTTCATATCTATGGGGAAAACCTTGCCGAGGTGCGCTCGCTGGTGGTTGATCCTGAATTCCAGAAGCATGGTGTGGGTCGACTGCTGGTTGAGGGGTGTGAGCAGTGGGCTCTGGGTCTTGGTGTCGCCAAGCTGTTTGCTCTGACCTATGTTACCGGCTTCTTTCTTAAGCTCGGTTATCGGGTGGTTTCGAAAGAGAGCCTGCCTCATAAGGTGTGGACGGTCTGTGTGCACTGTGCCCGTTTTGCCGATTGTGATGAGGTGGCTGTAGAGAAGGTGCTCTCTGATGCACCTATTCGCCCTATGGCGGTCAAACCTATCATTGAAATAGATGATTTCTGACTCTTTTACGCTCTGTTTCCGCACTATCTATATTAAATAAACTGTCATGATGCCCCTATAACAATCTCTTATGGCACTTGTTGTGGTTCATGATTCTCTTATGCTTTAAAAGTACTCGATCTTGTAACTATGCAGATTCCCATGGCTTTATTGTGGGTGTGTTTACAATGCATGTTTATTGATCGCGATTTAAGATGAACCCAACATGAACAAACATTAAATTTTATTTAAAATTGTACTTGATATGCCTATTTCAGATATGCAGAATGCCGACCACTTATGTTACGACTACTATATGTAGTAACTTAAGCTTTGGCTTAACAATACGAGGAGGGTATAAATGAGTGAAGAGATAAAACATTATACGGCCCATTGGCATACCAGTCCTAATCCGTTACTTGTAGGTTTCGGTGCAGGTCTGTTTTTACCATTGGCTTTCATGGCGCAGTTCGTCTATCACATGGACACTGCGGCACTGGTTATTCTGGCAGTAGGTGCCGGCATGACAATTATGGGTGGTCTTGGCTGGGCGGCTGAAACCATCGGCGTGATTGACGACGAGAACTGGTCTCCATCGGCTATGTTCATGTTCATCGGTACTGAAATCATGACCATCGGCGGCGTTCTTGCTGGTTACTGGGTTGCTCGTCTGGGCGCACCTGTATGGCCACCTGAAGGCACACCTGCAAACATTGGCGCTAACGAAGCGGTAATTTCTACACTTATCCTGATGGTGTCGAGCTTCACAATCGGTATTGCACGTAAGAAAGAGATCAATGGTGATGCTTCCGGCTTCGCTACCTGGACTCTTATCTCAGTAGCAATCTGGATCGTGTTTGCCTACATGCTGATCGGCTCTTGGTCTGATCTGGCTGCACAGGGCTTCACCATCGGTGTGAATGCATTTGCAACATCACTGTATGGCTTCACCGGTATTCACATGGCTCACCTGGTCATGGGTGTTCTGGTTATGCTGACTTGTGTTCCGTCTGCGTTTAAAGGCCGTTTGAGCTTTTCATACACCCGTTCTATGACCATGTATGTTCACTTCGTGAACGTTCTTGGTTTCTGGGTACTGCTCCAGGTTTATTTCTGGTAAGCAACGTAGATACTGGCTGTAATAAATTGAATCATACCTCCTCATACACAGTGAAATCATCATGGTTGAGCCTGCGCAAGCTGGCTGCGGCCATGGTGGTTTCTGCTGTTGCTTTGCTGGGGTTCGCAAATGGTGCATATGCCGCTTACGGTAATGTGACCAAAGATTCAGTGGTTGATCCAAGTATACTCAAGATCGAAGAGATCAAGTTCTTGGGTGAAAAAGTAGATTACGATTTTGTCCTCCAGGATAAGAGCGGAGCAGACTTTAAGCTTGGTTCGTTGATAGGTAAGCCGTTGATATTGGCATTTAGCTACTACACCTGTGATGGTGCCTGCTCAGTGATCAATAAAAACCTTGCTGAAACACTGAAGGGTGTAAACCGCTGGGAGATGGGTCAGGACTACAATGTACTGACAGTTTCATTCGACCATAACGATACACCTACAACGATTGCGAACTTCATGAAGGAGGCTGGGTTTGAAGGAAACCTTCCTGACGGGTGGAAAATCACCACCATGAGGGAGAAGGAAAACATCCTGAAACTTACGGGTTCCATGGGTTTTAATTTCTTCTGGTCTCCACGTGATGCCATGTTCCTGCATCCCAACGTATATATCATGCTGTCCCCGAAAGGGCGGGTAACTCGTTACCTGTATGGTGGCACGATTACGCCGTTGGATATGGAGCTGGCGATTACCAAGGCCATGGGTGAGAAAATTGCTGCAGCAAATGTAATCGATTTTGTTGTAGGAGCCTGTTACAGCTATAACTACAAAGATGGTAAATACACAGTCAACATCCCGCTTTTCGTCGCCGCTGGCGCACTGATCTTCGGGTTATCACTGATTGTTGGAAGTTTTTCGTATATGAAATTTAGGAGGGTAAAACATGAAATTTAAATCACTTATGCATAAAGTGATGGCGGCAATGCTTGCACTGCCTCTGATACCGTCACTGGCGCATGCATTCCAAGCTGCACCTGCGCATCGTGCTGACTACAACGGCTGGACTCCACACGAGCACTGGGACGCTGTTTGGCACGAGACCATGCTGGATATCACCGTTCTCGGTATTGTCTTTGCTGTTATTACTGTTGCGTTCATGGTTATGTACGTACGTAAAGGCCACGGCGAGCGCGGCAAACTGCCTACGCTTACCAACCAGGCTAAAATCGGCTGGGTTGTTCTCCCTTGTATGCTGTTTTTGGGCGACGATCTGTTCCTGTATGTGAAAGGTTTCGACCTGCACAACCACTACCGTGAAGTTCCTACCAACGCTGTTGAAGTGAAACTGACCGGTTCTATGTGGAACTGGAACTATGTAGATGTCAATGGCATCGACACTGACAACGAACTTGTAGTTAAACAGGGCACTCCTGTTGTAATGCGCATGGTTTCTGACGATGTGCTGCACTCTCACTACATGACTCGTTACCGTGTAACTGAGGATCTGATGCCTGGTCGTATTACCTGGCAGTGGTTCATGCCTGATCAGGTTGGCGAGTCTGTTGCGACCTGTCGTGAGTACTGCGGTACTATGCACTCTGGCATGTACGGTAAGATCATTGTGAAGTCTGCTGCTGATTATGATGCGTACGTTGCTGAGCAGACTGCATCTATTCCGTCTGTAACCGGCGTTGCAAAAGCTGCAACTGCTGCTGACCAGATTTAATTTAAAATAATAGAGGAGGAAAACTTATGAGTGGTTTTATGGGACATGAGCCGGACGGTAAGCCGGGTCAGCCAAAAACAGTAAAAGAATGGGTATTCACCCTTGACCATAAGGTCATCGGTGTATGGTACCTGATTGGTGCGATCGCATCTTTCGTTGTTGCAGGTCTTGCTGCAACTGCAATGCGTATCGAGCTGGGCTCCGTAGGTCCGGATATCACAGACAATGGTGATATCTACAACCTGTGGCTGACTATGCACGGTGCCGTAATGATTCTGGGCTTCCAGATTCCTGCCCTGCTGGGCTTCGTAGCTAACTGGGCTGTGCCTATTATGGTTGGCGGTAAAGATATGGCGTTCCCACGTGTGAATGCGATGTCTGTATGGCTGCTGTGGTCTGGTATCCTGCTTGCTCTGCTGAACCTGGTTATTCCAGATTCATACAACGGCATGTGGACTGGTTACCCGCCTTACTCACTGACTGACGCTGTAGGTAACACTGCACTCTACTCTTCAGTAGTAATCATCCTGGGTATGTCTTCTGTATTCGGTGCGGTTAACCTGGCTTGTACTGTTGCATTCATGCGTTGCAAAGGCATGGGCTGGTTCCAGATGCCTTTGACTGTATGGTGTGTATTCACTGCAAACGTTATTCAGCTGATCTTCGTACCAGTACTGGCTGCATCTGTACTGCTGCTCTCTCTGGACAAATACCTCGGCTTCGGATTCTACAATCCTGAAGTTGGTGGCGACGTGCTGCTGTATCAGAACCTCTTCTGGTTCTACTCACATCCAGCTGTATATGTAATTCTGCTGCCATTTATGGGTATTATGTTCGAGATCTTCGCTGTATCTGCACGCAACGACGTATTCAACTACAAAGCTACTGTATGGGCTGTTATCGCGTTCATTCCAGTATCTTCTGACGTTTGGGTGCATCACGCATACGTTGCAGGTCTGCCTGACTGGCTGCGTCTGCTGCAGACATTCACAACCCTGCTGATCTCTCTGCCATTCGGCCTGTTGATGCTGTCACTCACTGGTACTATGTACCGTGGCGCGATTCGCTACACTGGTCCTATGTGGTGGGCTGTTGGTGCTTTCTTCATGCTGATTATCGGCGCGTTGACTGGTATTCCAAATGCACTTTCTGCTATCGATTATGGTATCTCCGATTCCTACGTGATCATGTCTCACTTCCACTATGTGATGGCAGTATCCGGCGGTATGGCGATCTTCGCTGGCGTATTCTTCTGGTTCCCTAAACTGACCGGTCGTATGTGCAACAGCCTGATGACTAAGCTGACTGCTGCTGGTTTCTTCATCGGTATGAACATCGTGATGGGTCCACTCTACTTCGCTGGTATGGAAGGTATGCCACGTCGTTACATGGACTACCAGATGTACGCTGATAACGAGCTCATCGTAAGTGCTCAGCACTGGTCAACCATCGGTATCTACATCACTTTCGTATCAGCTCTGCTGATGATCGTTGTTTGGCTGCATGGTGCGATTGCTGGTGAGAAAGCTACCTCTGCGAACCCTTGGGGTTCTCAGTCTCTGGAATTCACAGCTACTGCTATCATTCCAGGTCAGGGTAACTTCCCAACACCTGTAATTTGTCCTGAAGGTTGGCATCCATACAACTTCATCGACAATCCTAAGCCTGAGTTTGAGCCACACCCTGGCACTTCCGGGCATCACTAAGTAGAAAGATGAATGGTGGCCCCCTTCGGGGGGTCACTTTTTTATCTGCTTAAACGCGGTAAGCGGGTCGCTAGCGGCTTGTTTATCAGGTTTAAACAAGGAGAGGGTTTATACCAATGAGTCAATCATTAGCTGAACAGCAGATTTCTACCCGTTCCGTTATTTCGGACTATGTCTCAATGTCTAAACCGGGCATTGTCGGCCTGACTCTTGTTGCTGCTTTGACCGGCATATACTTCGGTAATCATGGTGTTATGCCACACTGGCATCTGATCGGTTGGACCTTTCTGACGCTTGGTCTGGCAACTGCCGGCTCCTGCATGCTCAATAACCATTATGATCGCGACATTGATAAGTTGATGAAGCGCACCAGTAACCGCGCTCTTGCTGCCGGTGCTGTATCGGCAAACCGTGTGTTTATTGTGGCGATGCTACTGACCACTTCTTCACTGGCATTGATGGCCTGGACAGTAAACCCTCTTACTGCTGCTGTAACTGCAGTAGGTGTTATTGGTTATGTCGGTGTTTACACCATGTGGATGAAACGCAGGACTCCCTGGGCGAATCAGTTCGGTGGTATTGCCGGTGCTGTACCTCCGATGGTGGGTTATGCAGCTGTAACCAATGAGTTGGGTGCAGCTGGCTGGGTACTGTTTGCGATTATGGTGGTCTGGCAGCAGCCGCATGCGCTGGCTCTGGCACTGAAATATCGCGAGGAGTATGCGCGTGCCAATGTGCCGGTGATTCCGGTTGCCTGTGGTGTTTATGCCACCAAGCTCCGCATCCTTCTCTATACCATTGCACTGATTCCTGTGGCCATGACACCATGGTATTTTGATATTGCCGGTTCTATCTATCTTGCTGCATCTATTATGCTCAGCTCTATGTTCCTGTTTACGGCAGTTCGTTTCTACCGTTCAGAACGTGATAGTGATATGCGTGTGTTTGCATTCTCTATCATCTACCTGATTCTGCTTTTTGGAATCATGATCATCGACTCGATCTGAATTCAAGCTGTAAAACTTATCCCACTTTAATGTTGCTGTGCTAGTATTCGGCGCGTGGATATATCATTACTTTATAAAAAGCTAACACGCGTTGTTGCGGTTGCTCTACTACTGATTTCTGGATGTAGTTCAGAGCCACAATCCGATGCTAAAGATTTCACCCTGCAATCGATCAATGGCCCCGTATCGCTCTCTGACTTTAAAGGTAAAGCCGTGCTGCTGTTTTTTGGTTATACGCACTGCCCTGATATCTGCCCTGCGACAATGAATAACGTGGCCAATGCACTGCGTAGCCTTAAAGAAGAGGCTGCTCAGGTTAAAGTGTTGTTTGTTACTGTTGATCCTGAGCGTGATAGTGCAGAACACCTTGCGAAATATGTTGCCTTCTTTCACCCCAATATCACTGGCCTTACCGGTTCACCAGAAGAGATTAAGCGTACAGCTGGCGGATATGATGCAGAGTTCTTCAAACAGGTGACTGAGGGTAGCAAGGGTTACGAGATGATCCATACCAGTATGCTTTTCTTGATTAACAGTGAAGGTAAAATTCTTGATATAATGAGTCATCATACTGAACCTGATGATATTGCTATTGCACTGCGTAAGTGGCTTAATTCTGCCTCAATCAAATGAATCTGTCTGTTGCATTTAGTTCGTCGCTTCCAATGGAGAAATGATGTTTAAAAAAATTGCACTCATGCTTGTCTGTTTTGCCCTGATCTCATGTGGTTCCGATGCCCCTGTTGTACCTGTTGCACCACAAGTGACAGGTGTGAATGACCCCGGTGAGGCGATTGCAGACCAAGGGCTTGTTCTTGCCAGCCAAGGTGAACATGGCGCTGCTGCTGCGCTTTTTCAGCAGGCAGCTGAACAGGGTAACAGACCTGCACAGTATCTGCTGGGGCTCTATTATGCGCGCGGTGAGGGCGTAACACAGGATTTCGACAAGGCATTTCAGTTGTTGGAAAAAGCCTCTTTAGGTGGCCATCCCAAGGCGATGTATCATCTTGGTGAGATGTATGTGCATGGCGATGGCACACCTGTTGACCATGTTAAAGCGATGGCATGGTTCTGGACCGCGACTACACTTGGTGAGCGATTTGCTGAAACACGTCTGAAGACTGTGGCACCCCGCCTGACGGCTGTTGAAATTGGCGATGCTAAAGTTTTGTCTAAAGAGTTAATGCAAAAGGTGCCGCAGGATCTGAAGCTTAAACGCGTCAGCCTTCACTGATAGACAGTTTTATACCAACATATAATAGAGGAGATTAGAAAATGAACGACCTGAACAGAGAAGAGAAGGCCAAAGAGAAGAAGAAGATTTTAGCTGGCCTTGGGCTGACTGCTATCGTATTTGGCTGGTTTCTCTACTACCTGATTTCTCATATCCCAGGCTAATTATTACTGACGCATCGGAATCTAAATAGATCTAATGCGTTACTGTTTGTTCTAGGATTAACGCTTTAGTGAAAAGAGTTTGATCTGATCAGTACTGCTTCTTCTGGATAGGCAGCTGATACTCTACCTTGCCTTCCGGGTGATAGATCTCAAAGGCTGGCAGCATCAGCTGGTAGCCGTTGGCCCGAGCCCAGTCGCGCATGCCTGTATAAGCTTTATGGGAACCAAGCAGCGTGCCACCCTCAAATGTGGCTACGACCACTTCGCGTGACGGGATGCTCATCTGCTCAAGAGGGGCAGCAATATAGTCGTTGCGCTGGACCAGATAACCGATTTTGCTCTGGCGGTCCGCCTCCTGTACGGCTGAGACACTATCCATAAACATTGCACATGGCGTAACAGCTTGAATATCGGACTCTTTTAGCTGTTTGGCGACCTCTTCCAGAATGGGGTCGATGTTGGTGTAGGGACCTTTATGGCTGATATAGGCAAAATGGTACTCTTGGGTAACCGAGCGATAGACCTCAGGATCCTTAAATGCACCCAGATAGAGCATGACAGAAGCGCCACCACCCAGAGTAAGTACGAGGCCGATGAGTACCAGAATGAGCATTTTTTGAGATACTGGTGGTTTGTTCTTGGTTTCTGCCATCGTTAATCACATCCTGTTGTTGAGTATGGGTTAATCGCTGTAGGATCGCGCATGTTATTTTGATTAAGTTGATCGGTAAAGCATGATCAGCTTATTCTTTTTATCTTTCTTCTGTTACATAGTAGTTTGCAGCCAATATCGAAAAAGGATCTGACCTGAAATGAGTGAAACAACTGTGAAAAAAGGGCTTAACTATAAACTGCTTCTGGTAACCATTGTTTTTGCCGTAGCAATCGTTGTACCTGTTTATCTGAATATGAAGAACAGTCAGCCGGATATTATCGTCACCAAAGAGAAGATTACCCGCGCAGATCTGGTTGGTTTTCAGGAGAAGGTGAAGCAGATGGTGAATAGCTACACTGTACGTGTAGAGAATGAACTGCCTGTAGTGCATCCGCCGGCTGGCTCCGATATCTATCTGCTGGCCAAGAATTATGATTGGGGCAAATACACGCTGGAGCTGGAGAAGGGGGTAACCTACCGCCTGCATCTGGCCACACTGGATATGAAGCACGCCATTATTGTGCGCGAACTGAGGCTGCAGAACAGGATTAAGGTTGGTGAATTCAAGACGATTGAATTCGCTCCGATCAAGGCGGGGCGCTTTGATGTTATATGCGGTGAGTTTTGTGGCTCGGGTCATGCAGGTATGGTCGGATCAATCATTGTGACCGATACCACAGTTGCAACGCCTGCTCAGGGTGTAGCTTCGCCGCAATGAGCTGCAGCCAGGTTTATGAACATCTAAGCGCTGGCTGAAAAATGGAAGTGTAGTGGTGCTATAATGGATCTTCTCTCCAAAGAACATATCTCCGGTGTCTCCAGGCATGACCGGCTGTTTATTCTCAAGCTGGTGGGAGGCGGTATCTTTACCGCATTCGGCGCCTATAAGCTCGGATTTAATATTGAACTCTCTTTTGCTTCGCTGGTTTTTGTTCCGGCTATCGGCATGTTTTTTACCTATCTTAAACAGGAAGCGGACTCCAATATCCTGCGTTGGCTGAGTATCTTCGTATTCGCCGCACTATTTGGCATACTGGTCAACTCCTACTACCTCGCCATCGCTATTTTTCTGTTGATGGATGGGGCAACCCATCACAAATCGATCACCCGCTGTGATGATGCCAAATGGATGCGCATTGTGCATGCTGAAACATCGATGAATGAGTTAAGTAGCCTGATTACAGGCCACTCTCTGTTCCAGTCACTTCCTGTTGAAACGCGCCATAGCCTGGCTGATCAATCTACTGTGATGGAGGTTGAACCCGGAGCTGCCCTGATTAAAAAGGGTGAGTTTAACTACTACCTGTTTCTGCTCGCCAAGGGTGAAGCTACGGTTGTTCGTGATGGTGAAACGATTACAACACTGCGTTCCGGAGATATTTTCGGTGAGGTCTCTGCCGTTGGTCTGAGTCTTCCGGTCGCCGATGTCATTGCCAAAAATATGGTGCTTGCCTTTGCGATACCTGTGGATGCGCTCTGGGGAGCAGTCTCTTCCAATCCACAGTTTGCCGTGGAACTGCGTGAACTGGGCATGAGCGTGGTGGATATTGAGCAGGCCAGAGCTGCGGAAGAGAGCGGTGATGATGATAATCAGATGTTTGATGAGGGCGAGAGGGTCGATATTGAAGAGCTGTTCAGTGATCAGGGTCTGCCTGACGATAGCAGCGATAAGAAAGCGGTCTAGGGAGCTCTGATGCATTCACTTTTTTCAACCTGGACTAAACTGAGTAAACATGCCGGAGCCATGCTGATGGCCCCTTCGATGCTGGCCATTGCAGTGATTGCATTCTCCTTCTTTTCATGGAACCGACAGACGGTTGAAGAGGTGCCGCTTCTCGATCTTGCTATGGAGATCAGGGTTGATCTCGAACATGCCAATCTACTCCTTTTTCAGATTGATAAGGGGCTTAAAGATCTGCACACCGTGCAGCGGGATCAGGAAGAGCTTGAGACAGCTCATGACCGTGTTATCGAGTTTGTCGATGGCTATTTTGCTTCCATGCTGAAATTAAAATCGAATGTGAGCAGCCTGCAGAAGGGAACCACAACGATGGGTTCAGTCACGCTGAGCAATGTTGAAGTTGAGCAGATCAGTGATGAAGAGCTGATCAGTAGCATTGAGCTACTGGCAACGATGGTTGAGCATCTGGATTCGCATCTGCAGCCGGAGCTGGCGGGTGACGGCTACCAGTCATTCAGCTATTCGATGGTTGATGGAGAACTTTTTGCTGAAGCGATGAGATCGGCAGCGGTTTGTGATGAGCGGGTGCATGCACTGCTTCAGGAGCGCCTTGTCGTCCAGCACAGGCTGTTTTTACTTCTACTTATCGCCTTCACCCTGCTTGCCGGTTACCTCTTCTTCAAATGGCGAAAGCTTAATCGTGATCAGGAGAACTGTCTGGCCGATATCTATCTCACCTCGCAGGCCAGCGAACAGAGCAGTGAGCCGCTACTGATTCTCAGTGCTGAAGGGGTGATTGAATATGCCAATCCCGCCTATGTTGAGCAGAGCGGATTCGATTCCAGTGATGTGGTTGGCAAACATCTCTCAGAGATTGCTGCAGAGGCGTCTTCTGGCTGGGTTGATGATGTCATCAAAAGCATTGCGGATAATAACCCCTGGCAGGGTGAGGTAGAGACGATGAACCGACAGGGTGAGGCTTACGGCAGCCTTATTATGGCATCACCACTGCTTGATCGAACCCTTTCACCTGCATTTTTTATGCTCCGCCAGCGACTCTGATGCGAAAGGGGGGCGTTTAACTGTCCCCGTTTTTTGTAAACATGTTCTGCAATACGCGGTGTCCTTTGATCTGATGCAGCGTAGCCATTAGCAGGTGGCCCACAATAAACAGCCAGAGCATGATACCCAACACCTCATGAATCTCTCTGATGGCGCGAATGGCCGGTGGCATACTGCCGTCATGTTTGATGCCGAGATAGATGATTACACCGGTCATGCCCAATGCTGTTGCCAGCAGTAGCCCCAAGCCGTGCACTGTGCCTGCAATCAAGTGAGCCTGATCAGGAGAAGGGAGCTTGCCCTTAAGCCAGCCGGGTATGTCGCGCTTGGCTTCTATGAGTAGAGACGCACGCAGATCCTTCTCCAGCCATGGGAAGAGGCGATTGCGATGCTCCACTTTGTCCATAACCAGCATAAGATAGGCGAGGCAGATGATCACTACGAAGAAGCCGATGACCCAGTGGATCGAAAAGAGGAAGAGCGCGAAGTGATCAGCTGCCTCCCCCGGTTTGGGTACCTGCATGAACAACTCGGTTGCAAGTTGGCTGAGCACTGTCAGTAGCAGAAGGATGTGCAGGATGCGTATACTTTTTTCATATCTCATGGGCGCTATGGTTGCATAAACCAGCCGCACGGGAAATCTTAAGCATCATACGCTTTCCACCTCAATTGATTTGATTCTTGGCAATAAGTATAATCTTCTGTTCCACCGTACCGGATTTCGGGAGGATAAGATCGACTGAGGGAGGTTTTATCGATGAAGCTGAAGTGGCATTTGAGAACTTTTTTATACCCAATCCTTCTTTCAGGGCTGCTTTTCATACCTGTCTCTGCACAATCTGCTGAAGGCGATATTGAACCGGGCAATCAGGAAGTCATTGCTGAAGTGGAGCGCCAGACCGGACTCGGTTTTGATGTGTTGGACAGATTGCTGAAAGAGAGTCCGGACCTGTTTGGCAATATCAAGGACACCATCACCGCCGTTAAACTCGTTGATATGCTGTTTAGTGCTCAGGATGCTGAAGTGCTGACCGAGTTGATTACCCGTGAAATGGATGCATATGTGGACAAATTTGTCGGTAAGATACTGCCCGGCTCCATGACCTCGTTTTTCGGGGCGGTGAAACTCTACAAGGACGCCCTGGAAGCCATCCGGGACTACATCTTCATCCCATCAATGGAAGCAGCCATCTATGATCGATTCAAAACCGCCCGAGGTGGTGCACTCGATTTCCGCTATGCCTCGCCCGATGAGGCCTTTGATGAGGCTACGGCCAGAGGTAAATATTTTCCGGCCAAACAGAAAATGCATGACGAGCTGGTCAAAGCCAAAGGGTACGATCCCAAACATATAGGTAAGAAACTCGAAGATGCCCTGTGGAAACAGATTGATGCTTTTTGGGTGCAGCGACTGGAGACGCAATATCAGCAGGAACTGTTCAAGCAGGAAAAAGAGCAGATCATCCATGATGCATGGGCCAAAATGGGGCCTGAACTGAAAGCGATCAAAGCTGCTGCCGGCAAGAGCAATGATATTGCAAACTTCTTTCTGCATGTGCCAGATGACCTGCCGAAGGGGTGGTGGTTCTCTCCTACAGGGAGCTGGACCAGCACGGCGGCTGCACGCATGAACCCTAAGAGCACTGTCTGGAAACAGTTCTTTTTCATTAGCAGGGATTCAGGTTTTGTGAAACAGGGCGACACGAGTATTTATTGGAAAGACCCCAAAGAGCCAAAACGGAAGATTTCAATGGTTAAGCTGGATATCCGAATCAGTCCAACGCCAGATGAAGCTCGTGAGAAAAAATCCATGCAATACAGCGTGGAGAAATCCGGTTTTCAGTTCATGAGTGAGAACAACATGGCAGTGATTAAATCAGATGGCAGGGGTAAGAATCGAACAATATTTATCCGATTCTACAGGAAGGGTTTCCATGTGAGTATGGACTTGTCGGGTAAAATCAACACCAACTCCTCTCCCAGCGAAGATATGGCAAAACACTTTGCCCGTATTGTGGCAGCCAAAATCAACTAAGGAGTTCGAGATGAAAAACAGTCGCCTGAGTATTTATTCAGCATCACTATTATTGGCCTCAGGGATGTTTCTAGCTCCCGTGCCATCGGTTGCGGATAATCTGAATGTTGAAGCGACCAATCAGGAACTTGTCGATGAAGTTGCCAGCCGAACCGGACTCACGACCGATATTATAGGTGGCCTATTGGAGGAGAAACTAGCGCTCTTTGATACTGTGAAGGATACACTCACAGCGATTAAAATAGTGGATCTTCTATTTCATGCCCAAGATTCAGAAGCACTGGCAGAAGTGTATGACTGGCAAGTTGGAAAGCTGGTGGATAAATTCATGGAAAAAACCTATCCCGCTTCATTTGTCTTTTTTGTATCTTCAGTAAAACTCTATCAAGTTTCATTAGAGGCCATACGTGATATTATCTTTATCCCATCCATGGAGTCTGCGATTTATGAGCGATTCAAACATCATCGCGGTGGCAGATACGATTACAGTACCGCCTCGCCGGATGAGGCATTCACACTGGCCACAGCAAGCGGCAAATATTATCCGATTAAAACGAAGATGTATTATGAACTGGTCAAAGCCAAAGGGTATAATCCTGAACACATAGGCAAGAAACTTGAAGCCAGTCTTTGGAAAGAGATTGATGACTTCTGGATCAAACGGTTTGAATCGAGTTATCAGAAAGACCTGCTGGCACGCGATAGTGAACAGATTATTAAGGGTGCATGGGAGAAAGTTGCTTCTGACCTGAAGATGATTGCGGCTGCTGCAGGCAAAAGTAAGGATGTAAAATCATTTTTCGTGAGAGTCCCGGATCAACTTCCAAAAGGGTGGTGGCATCTGCCAGAGAAGAATTCGAGACATATACCGATACAAACTCAACCTGATGGGAAGATATGGACTCAATCGATACGAGTTAGCAGAGATCAAGGTTTTGTTTTGCAGAAGAATGTTTGGCGAGACCCGAAGGATTCTAAGCGCAGGATTTCACGCTCTAACCTCTATGTGCGAATAAGTCCGAGAGACGAAATGAACATAAGAAGAATAATGGCCGATTCAGTGAGGAGTCAGGGTTATAGCTATTTGACTGAAGGAAAGCGGGCGATAATCAAGAAAGAGGAAAATGATCGAGCCCACAAAGTTCGAATCAGGTTTTATAGACACGGATTTGATGTGATAATTTCTTTGGAAGGTTTAAAAGACAAAAACTCATCTCCCAGCGAAGCTCTGGCTAAATATTTTGCGCGTGCTGTAGCGGCAAATATGGATGAGGTGAATTAGAGGGTTATCGTCTAGCTATAAATCTGCTGCGCCAAATGGGAGGCAGTGCTAAACTGCCGGCCCAACGAAAACCACAGGATTATCCATGACGACAAAGTTCTCTCTTCCCATTACCGAATCACCACAGAGCAAGCTGGCTGTAGGCTGGCTCTATGTTGCAGTTGGATTTTTACTGGCATCAGGCATCTATCCACTGCTGCTGGCACTGGCCAGGACCACCTATGAGATGCCCTGGAAAGATTTCTTCTACACCGCTCTGGTACTGCATGTTGATTTCACTGTGTTGTGGTGGCTGATTGCCATTGCCGGTGTCTTCTGGACGCTCAATACCGGTGGCAGGCAGGTGATGACAGGCTGGCTATCGCTGTTTCTGGTGGTCTTCGGTGGCGTTGTGATTGGGATCTCTCCATTAACCGGTGATGCCAATCCACTGACCAACAACTATGTTCCTATGCTTGAAAATCGCATGTTTATCAAAGGGTTGATTGTCTTTGGTGGGGGTGTGTTGCTACTCGTGCTGCGCTCGATGTGGGCACTGAAGTGTCAGGAGTCACGCGAGAATAGTGGTGAGGGGGCGATTCGCTTTGGCACGCTGACAGCGGCGCTTGCCACATTGATCGCGATGATCGCACTGATCTGGACCTTTATCGATACACCTGTTGCCAGTGGTCGCTCCTACTATGAGAGCCTCTACTGGGCCGGTGGCCATATTCTGCAGTTTGCCCATACCGCACTGATCTGTGTTGCATGGCTCTGGATTGCTCAGGCCTCCGGCCTTGAGGTGAAAGCCAAACCGCTCTATCTGATGGCAGCCTTTGCCATTGGTGTTGCTCCGGTATTGATGATGCCATGGCCTTTCCTTGCCTATGATGTTGGTGGCCCTGAATTTATGGGTTGGTATGTCTGGTTGATGCGTGATGGTAACGGTGTTGCGCCACTGCTGATTGGTCTGCCAGTGGTCTGGGCCCTACTAACCCAGCCTGCTGCGGATAAGGCTTCACGTCATCTCTATACTGCACTGATCTTTTCGATCACTCTGTTTGCCATGGGTGGTGTACTTGGTCTGTTTATCGGTGAGAGCAGTACCTTAATCACAGCCCATTACCACGGTTCGATTGTAGCTGTAACCATGGCCTTTATGGCGATGACCTACTACTGGTTGCCGCAATTCGGTTTTGCCACGCCAAATCTGAAGTGGGCGCGTATTCAGGTCTACACCTATGCTGTGGGTCAGATTATGCATATCGTCGGTCTCGCCTGGGGCGGTGGTCATGGTATGAAACGTAAGGTGGTTGGTACTACACAGGATATCGGTTTGCAGAGTATGATCACACCACAGGATCTGGTTGGTCTTGGCGGTGTGATTGCCGTACTCTCCGGCCTGCTGTTTGCCTTTGTGGTGTTGCCTGTGATGCTGAAAGGTCGCAATAAACTGGTTAACGGAGTCTAAGTGATGAGTCATACCGATCAGGTTCAATACGACAGGCAGATCGCCTACTGGTTACTTTTCGTCTGCGCTGCCATTTTTATTATGCTGGTGATTGGCGGAGCAACACGTTTGACCCACTCAGGGCTTTCGATGATGACATGGGATCCGCTGATGGGCTGGATTCCACCTTTGAGTGAAGCGGCATGGCTGGAGTCATTCAAACACTACAAGCAGATTCCTGAATTCTATGAGCTGAACCCGAATATGGATTTGGAAGGGTATAAAGGCATCTTTATGCTTGAGTATATCCATCGTGTATGGGGCCGCCTGATCGGTATCTTCTTCCTGCTGCCGTTCCTCTATTTCCTGATTGCCGGCAAGATCAGCAAACCTTTGCGTCCGCAGCTGGTGATTATGTTCGCACTCGGTGGCATGCAGGGTGTGCTGGGCTGGTACATGGTAAGCAGTGGTTTTGATCAGGCCCATGTCAGCCAGTATCGACTGACTGCCCATCTGATGGCGGCCTTCGCGATCTTTGCCTATATTCTCTGGGTAGCGGCGGGTCTTCTCTTTCCCAAGCGTGAACCTTCGCTCTATGACGTTAAACCGCTGTTTAAGGCTGTAGCCATAGTCACACTGCTGATTGCCGTTACTATCGCTGCAGGCGGCTTTGTAGCGGGTCTGAAGGCTGGTTTTGCCTACAACACCTTCCCGTTGATGGGTGGCAACTTTATTCCAGAGGGTTATGGCATGTTGCAGCCGTATTACCTGAACTGGTTCGAGAATATTGCAGCGGTTCAGTTTAATCATCGTCTTCTGGCTGAAACGGTACTGCTGCTGGTGATTGGTCTGTTCCTCTACTCGAGAAGGTTTGAGCTGGTTGGTGCGGCCAAAATGGGCATGCATCTGATGCTGGGCATGGTTGTGATCCAGTTCTGCCTTGGTGTTGCCACGCTTCTCTCGGTAGTAAACCTGCATCTTGGCGTTGCACATCAGGGTGGTGCGATGGTGCTCTTTGCCTTCTCGCTGTTTACCCTGCGCATGCTTCAATCCACTGAAAAATAGGAATTAACGTTTGAACCCATTCGAGCGGCGCAGCGTCTTCTCGCTGGCGGGCATCTATGGCCTGCGTATGCTGGGCCTGTTCATGATTCTGCCGGTCTTCTCGCTCTATGCCGAAGGTTTAGGAGGGGTAACCCCGATGCTGATCGGTCTGGCACTCGGTGTGTACGGCTTGACCATGGCGATCTTCCAGATCCCTTTCGGTATGTTATCGGATCGATTCGGCCGCAAGCCGATCATCACCCTTGGCCTGCTGCTGTTTGCCATCGGTAGTGTGGTCGCCGCGATGTCCGACTCGATCTGGGGCGTGATTATCGGGCGTGCTATTCAGGGCTCAGGCGCGATTGCCGCCGCCATGATGGCACTGATGGCTGATCTGACCCGGGAGGAGGAGCGCACCAAAGCGATGGCGATTATGGGTGTCTCTATCGGCATGTCGTTCACACTGGCATTGATGGTTGGCCCGCTACTCAACAGTGCCATCGGTGTTGATGGTATCTTCTGGATGACTGCGGTGTTGGCAGCAGCCGGTATCGCTATTCTCTATCTGCTGGTTCCGGAACCCGAACATCTCAATTTTCACCGTGAGGTGGAGACTGTTCCCGCCCAGCTCAAACAGATATTTTTCGATGCGCAGCTGTTCAGGCTGGATGTCGGTATTTTGATTCAACACGGTATTATGATGGCGATGTTTACCGCACTTCCCTTTGTGCTCAGGGATAAACTGGGTCTGCCGACAGATGAACACGCCTGGTTCTACCTGCCTGTGTTGATGATTTCGGTGCTCGGCATGGCACCGCTGGTGATGCTTGCTGAGAAGCGGCAGAAGATGAAACAGGTATTTCTTGGTTCAATTCTGCTGATGGTGGTTGCCGAGGTGATGCTGGGAACCGATCAGCGTTCACTGATTGCTGTGGGTTTCGGTCTGCTGCTCTTCTTCACGGCATTTAATGTGCTGGAGGCGAGCCTGCCTTCGCTGATCTCACGTATGGCGCCTGTAGAGAGCAAGGGTACCGCCATGGGTGTCTATTCAACTTCCCAGTTCCTCGGCGCCTTTATCGGTGGGGCAGGGGGCGGCTGGCTCTCCGGTGAGTTCGGCATGCAGGCTGTCTTTTACGCCTGTGCCATTGCAGCACTCGGCTGGCTATTGCTAGCACTGGGTATGAAAGTGCCTGCTTATCTCTCATCCTTCATGGTTCACGTCGAAGTGCGCGATCAAGCAGCCGCAGAACAGCTTGCCGAGATGATCAAACAGCTTGCTGGCGTTCACGAAGTAAAGGTGATCATGGAAGATGGCGTGGCTTATCTTAAAGTTGATAAAAAGACGTTTGATCAGAAGAAAGTTTCAGAGTTGCTCGCAGAGATGTGCTGAATCAGTGCTGCTGGATCTCTTTTTTCATATAGACTCGCATATCATCCCGTTCGATCTCATTCCATCCAAGATGGCGGTAGAGAGCGACGTTTTCAGTTAACAGAACATGTGTCGCCAGATGTAAATTGGAGCAGTTCTTCTCTTTCGCCTGCCTTTCAGCAAACGTCATAAGTCCGCCGCCAACACCCTGGCCCTGAAATGAAGGGTGAACCGCAATATTAGCTATCGATGCGGTTTCGTTTTCAAATACCATAATAAGACCACCGACTACTTTATTGTCGGACTCAGCAATCCAAACCGGGAATTCGCTTATTTCGTTCGCGTAATCCACATCCATAGGAGGCAGTCGCTGGCCTCCCATGCGCTCCTGATAAGTGGCGTATGCCAGTTCCATGCAGCGCTGAAGCGGAGCTGCATCTCGCGCTTCAGCTTTTCTTATATGCCATGTTTGATTGTCTACTCGGCCCACTTGATCCAGGCGCGCAGGGAGGCAACAATCTTCTCCGGTGGGTCCTGATGGCTGGCCAGTTCTCCCAGTTTGCCATCCGGGCGCATCACGTAGAGATAGGTGCCGTGGTTCATGGTGTAGTTGCCCTTGGCATTGGGTTTGTTCTTCTCTTTGGGAACCATAAAGGCTTTGGCAGCAGCGGTGATCTCTGCTTCGTTACCGGTCAGGCCTATGATATCGGGATGAAAATATTTGCTGTATTTACTCACCATTTCGGGCGTATCGCGATCATGATCGAGAGAGATAAACACAGCACGCACCAGTTTCTGTTCATCTTCATCCAGCATCTTCAGGGCTTTGCCGAAATTAATCAGGGTGGCAGGGCAGATATCCGGGCAGTGGGTATAACCGAAAAAGATGATACTGACTTTGCCGGCCAGATCGGAGAAGGAGACGCTGCCTTCAGCATTATGCAGTGTGAATGCAGCTTTGAACTGCGGGTATTTGGTTTCCGGCATCTTGTTCAGATTATAGACGCCAAAGCCAATCATGCCGATAGCCAGAACCAGAACAATAATTGGGAACATACCGATTTTGCTGTTCATATGATGGGTTTCTCCGTGAAAAGGTGTAGAAGTAGCCTCTGCTGAAGACGAAGCATACCATCTGCACAGAGGTAATACAGGAGGTAAGATGACTATATGAACGATTATCTCCTCTCTCTGATCTTCTATCTGGTGCCGGCCAATATCATTGCCATCACTATTATCATGCTCGGCCATCGCAAAGATGTGCGTTTTCACTTTATCGAATACCTGTTTATCTACCTGCCGTGGGTTGGTTTTATTGCACTGACGCTGGTGATCTTCGGCAGTTTGGATGCAGTACCATCGATGCCGGTGATCAAGGTTTTCCTGTTGATACTACAATCAATCGGCTCAGGTGTGATGGGTGGTGCGATACTGATGCCAAGGCTGGTGATGAGAGATTCAGAGATGAACCCCATCGCCATCACAGCCATCAGTGGCGTACTGATTACGGTGCTTTATGTTAAATTCAGGATGATGCTGTTTATTATGATCGAAGGCCTTTCGGCAGCGACAGGATTATGAGCAGGCCCTATAGCGTTTTCATGTACTCAATGATCTGAGCGCGTTTCTCCGCATCTTTGATGCCGGGAATCTTCATGCGAGTTTCAGGATGTACGCCTGTCGGACTCTCAATCCATGCATCCAGTGACACCTCATTCCATACCTCAACAGGTATACCTCTGGTTTTCGGAGCCTGTCCATAGATGCCCTGCAGTGAAGGGCCAACCTTACGTACGTTTTTATCCAGATAGTGGCAGGAGCCGCACTCCCTGCGTGTGATATCAGCACCGGGAAGGGATGCATTGGCGAGGTTCTGCATGGTTTTTCCAACGATGTCATTACTGTTGCCGCCATCACCACAGGCGCTCAGACCTGCTGCAAGAAAAATCGATAGTGCCGAAATAACAACGCGTTTCATGATGAACCTCTCAGAACTTGGGGTGGGATTTATACTACCACAATCCGCACAAAAAAATGAAGATGGATAAGTGGTTAGTGGCAGATCACATCGCGCAGCAGTTTGAACAGGGCGCGTGATGATTTCGGGGGTTTGTTCTGCAACAGCTCTTTGTTGGCATTGCGAACCAGCTGTCTGATCTGGCTGACATCAGCCTGAGGATAGGTAGCCATAAACTCAGTTACTGCATCCTGCCCATCGGCGATCAGGCGATCACGCCAGCGTTCGGTGCGGTGGAAGTTTTTATCCTGCTCTTCCTTCTTAGCATCCAGTTCTGAAATGGTCTCAATAAAGGAGTCTGTGTCATCCTGGCTCTGACGCAGCAACTTCACGATAAACTTGAACTGCCGTTTTTCAGCGCCATGTTTCATCTTCTGCACACTGATCAGAGCATTGAACAGCTCTTTAGGCAGGTCCATCTTCTCCAGTGCTGCTGGCTCAAGTCTGGCGAGGCTTCTGGCCAGATCGTGCAGTTCTGAGATCTCCCGCTTCTGCTGGGTTCTGTTGACGCGTTCAACGCCCTGAAATTCTTCACTCTCTGTATCATACATGCGGCAAGTGTAGCGAGCCTTCCCCAAGCTGTCTTATGCGATTTTTTAGACACTGATTTACGCAGATGCCCCAGGGCACTCTCTCTTGCGCAAGCGCAATTCACCTTGTGGACACAGATAAAGATCAGTGAATGATACCTACTGTTTTCAAAGTTGTTCTATCTGCGAATATCTGCGTTCATCAGTGTCTAGTTTATTTATATATGTTCACGGGTTTTGTGGAAGGTGATATCAGGCCACTGCTCTTCGGTGTAGCTGAGCTTCCAGGCGCTTGGTGCCAGATAGGCAAGAAAACCATCGGCATCCTCTGCCAGGGCTGAGTCAAACAGGCGAGTGAATTCAGCCAGTTTCTTCTCATCTTCGCAGGTGACCCAGCGGGCAATCTGAAAATCGGTGCCCACATAATCAGCATCAACCTTATATTCCGCATTCAGTCGAGCCACGGTTACATCGAACTGCAGTACACCAACAGCGCCAAGGATGTAATCACCGCCAAGATGGGTTTTGAAAACCTGTACCGCACCCTCTTCGGAGAGCTGAATCAGCCCTTTATGCAGCTGCTTACGTTTCATCGGGTCGATCAATCGCACGCGACGGAACATTTCAGGGGCGAAGTTCGGAATGCCGGTGAATTTCAGCTCCTCCTTGGTGGTGAAGGTGTCGCCGATCTTAATTGTGCCGTGATTGTGGATGCCGATGATGTCACCGGCATAGGCCTCTTCGACGTGGGCGCGATCCTGAGCCATAAAGATGGTGGCATTAGGGATCTTCACATCTTTACCAATACGGTGATGACGTACGCTCATGCCTTTTTTGAACTTGCCGGAGCAGATACGGAAAAATGCGATGCGGTCGCGATGGGCCGGATCCATATTTGCCTGAATCTTGAAACAGAAGCCGGAGAAGGCCTCCTCTTCAGGGTTTACGGTGCGTTGTATCGCGTCACGAGGACTAGGGTGGGGCGCGAATTCGCAAAAGGCATCCAGCAGCTCTTTAACGCCGAAGTTGTTGACGGCGGAGCCGAAGAAGACCGGAGACTGGCTACCGGTAAGGAAGTGTTCGAGATCAAACGGGTCGGCGGCCCCTTCAAGCAGTTCAATGCTTTCGCGCAACTCATCGGCTTGATGGCCGAGCAGTTCATCCAGCTTGGGATCGTTCAGGTCTTCGATATGAACTCTCTTGATATCAGCGGTTTCAGAGCCAGCTTTGAAGAGGTTGAGCTCCTTCTTATAGAGATTGTAAACGCCCTTGAATGATTTACCCATACCAATGGGCCAGGTCATCGGGGCACACTCGATCTGCAGCTTCTCCTCAATGTCGGTGAGCAGATCAAGTGGTTCCAGTCCTTCGCGGTCAAGTTTGTTGATAAAGGTGACGATAGGGGTGTTACGCATGCGGCACACCTCCATCAGCTTCTCGGTTTGTGGCTCTACACCTTTACCAGAATCGATCACCATCATGGCAGAATCGACAGCGGTGAGAACGCGATAGGTATCTTCGGAGAAGTCCTGATGGCCCGGTGTATCAAGCAGGTTAATCTCAAAGTCACGTTTATCGATCTTATAATTGAACTTCATCACCGATGAGGCGACCGAGATACCGCGCTCCTGCTCGATCTTCATCCAGTCCGATGTGGCGTGCCTGCTGGCTTTGCGCGCTTTTACCGCACCGGCCATCTGAATCGCACCACCGAACATCAGCAGCTTCTCAGTCAGCGTGGTTTTACCCGCATCCGGATGCGAAATAATACCAAAGGTGCGACGTTTCTCGATTTCAGACTGCAAACTCATGTGCTTCTCTCCTGCAAAGGCGCGCAGTGTACATAAGCAAAGGATGATTGTGGACTGTGTAATAAATACCGAGATGAAACGACTCAAGGCGCATGGAGATCAAAATGAAACAGATATTGAGTACGATTACCCTTTTCCTGCTGTTGCAGGTTACCCATGCGCAGGCAGCCGAGGTGGTTACCCTGACTCAGACAGCCTGCCAGATCATTGAGGCAGAAGCAGATATGCAGCACTATAAGGCAGACAGAGCCGATGCGTGTGAAGCAGTGAATGAGAAAACCGGCGAGTTGCGACTGCAGAAGGCAACTGCACTGCGTCTGAAAGCCGGTGATTATATATTCCGGGTAAGCAACAAAGATGTTCCCTACGCCTTGGGTTTCTGGCTGCGTGGTGTCGGCCTCTCCAGATATACACTGCCTTCGGTATCCGGGGGCGGTTTGCATACAGGAGATACAAAGGATTATAGAGTGAGACTTGAAGCGGGTGAATATCGCTACTCTTGCCCTCTGAACCCAACACCTGATTATGTGCTGTTTGTAGATTGATGGAGTGAAAATGATTAAACGTCTTATCCCGCTGCTGTTGCTGGCCTCTGTTCTGGTTCTGTTTTTCCTCTTTGATCTGGGTCGTCACCTCAGTTTTGAAGCTTTAGCCGAGCATCGCTCCCAGTTGTTGCATTGGGTATCTGCATATCCTGTTGTAACACCGCTGACTTATATCGTTGTCTATATCACTGTTGTGGCCTTTTCACTGCCCGGAGGTCTGGTGATGACGGTGACAGGCGGATTTCTCTTCGGTGCGATAGCCGGAGGCCTGTATACAGTGATAGGAGCAACGGTTGGGGCTGTGTTGCTGTTTCTTCTCGCCAAGACATCTGTCGGCGATTACCTGCTCTCCAAAGCGGGTGATGGTGTGAAAAAGATGCAGGCAGGTTTTGCTGATAATGCGTTGAGTTATATGTTTGTTTTGCGACTGGTTCCCATCTTTCCCTTTTTCCTGGTCAATCTTGTGCCTGCCTTTCTTGGCGTGCCGCTCAGGGTTTATCTGATTGCCACCTTTTTCGGCATTATGCCGGCAACCTTTGTCTTTTCACTGGCAGGTTCCGGACTCGGCAGCGTTCTGGAACGTGGTGAGGGAATTACGATGCAGGGGGTGATGACACCGGAGATTATTGGAGCTCTGTTTGGATTGGCGCTATTGAGCCTGATCCCGGTGATTTATAAGCGTTTACGTAAACCGGCAGATGGAGAGGTAGAGTAATGGAGACAATTCATGTTGATATTTGCGTTATCGGAGCTGGTTCAGGCGGCTTGAGTGTGGCCGCTGGAGCATCTCAGATGGGAGCCAGGGTAGCGCTCATAGAAAAATCCGAGATGGGTGGCGACTGCCTGAATACAGGCTGCGTGCCTTCCAAGGCGCTGCTTGCAGCGGCGCATGTCGCACACACATGCCGTGAATCGGGGCAGTTTGGTATCCAGAGCGCAGAACCGCTGGTCGACTGGTCAGCAGTGAACAGGCATGTGCATCAGGTGATTGCGTCGATTGCACCCAATGATTCTCAGGAGCGCTTTGAGGGTTTAGGTGTAACCGTGATTCGTGCCGCTGCAAGTTTCAGGGATAGAGATACCGTCATAGCGGGTGATCAGTTGATCCGGGCGAAATATTTTGTGCTGGCTACCGGTTCATCACCCTTTGTGCCGCCGATTGAAGGCTTGGACCGGGTGCCATATTTTACCAATGAGAATATTTTCTCTAATAGCGAGCCGGTACAACATCTGATTGTTATTGGCGGTGGCCCTATCGGTATTGAGATGGCTCAGGCACACAGGCGACTCGGTGCCAAGGTGACTGTGATGGAGATGGCTCGCCTGCTGATGAAAGATGACCCGGAACTGACGAAGATCGTTATTCAAAGGCTGCAGCAGGAGGGGCTTGAATTTCATGAGGGAGGCAGGGACCTCCGGCTGGAGAAAACCGGTGACGGGAAAATCGCAGCATATTGCAACACCGATGCCGGAGCGCAGTGCGCTACCGGTTCTCATCTGCTGATTGCCACAGGACGACGTGCCAATGTGAACGGTCTGAATCTTGAAGCTGCAGGCATAACATATTCACCGCACGGTGTTGATGTTGATGCCCGTTTGCGCACCAGTAACAGGAAGGTGTTTGCCATTGGTGATGTGGCAGGACCCTACCAGTTTACCCATATGGCAGCCTATCAGGCAGGTATTGTGATTCGTAACATGCTCTTCAAGTTACCGGCAAAAGTAGACTACAGTGCAGTTCCCTGGGTCACCTACACTGATCCTGAACTTGCCCATGTTGGTCTCTCTGAAGCTGATGCACTTAAGGCGGAAAAAGAGGTGCGTGTGCTGCGCTGGAGCTTTGCAGAAAATGACCGTGCCCAGGCGGAGAAACGAACCGAAGGTCTGATCAAGGTGATTACCACCCCGAAAGGATTAATCCTTGGCGCAAGCATCGTTGGCCTGCATGCAGGCGAATTGATCCAGCCATGGATTCTGGCGATCACTCAAAAAATGAAGATCGGCGCTATGGCCTCAATGATTGCACCCTACCCGACACTTGCCGAAGCCAACAAACGCATCGCCGGCAGCTTTTACACCGAAAAACTCTTCTCCTCTGCGACCCGAAGGGTGGTCAGACTACTATTAAAAATATGACGCTTCACTTAAAACCCGTTTGCAAGTAGGGAGATTACTGTCTATGCTACTTTTGTTGCACTAATTTTTTGGAGGAGGGAGTGTTATGAAACGGTTTATCTGGTTTATAGTTCTGACATTTTGTGGATTGCAGAGCGCTCAGGCTGGCGGTTTTATGGTTGGTGAGATGGCAACCCGTTCGAGCGGTATGGGTAGCGCCTTTACTGCGGTAGCGGATGATGCTTCTGCGGCATGGCATAATCCTGCTGGTGTGGCGTTTACTAAGGGTGGAGCGATTATGGTTGGTGGCGATGTGATCCTTACAACCAACCAATATGAGCGTGCTACAACCATTAAAGCGAATGATGGAACCTTTTTCGTTCCCCATGCCTATTTCACATACTGGGATGAGGGTTCAAAACTTGGTGCGGCTTTAAGCATTAACGCTCCGTTTGGTCTTGAGACGGATTGGCCGACAACAACGCCCTTTGCCGGAAAAAACACCTTTTCCCGCATCAATATGGTGATGGTTAATCCGAGTGTTGTTTTTCAGGCTTCTGATCGACTCTCCTTTGCCGTCGGCGTGGATTACGCTTATATGAATCAAGTGGATCTAAACAACACAGCCCAGAATTTGAGCGGTAGCGGTGATGGTTGGGGTGGAAATGCCTCTATATTCTATAAGGGTGATGGTTTTAACTTCGGTGTCACCTATCGCAGCAAAATCAAAGTGGATCTTAAGGGGACTGCGCGGGCCCAGGGCGCTTTTGCAGCGTTGACGGGTGCAACCAGTTCATCGGCCACTACCTCTGTAACATTGCCGGATCAGGTAAATGTTGGTTTTGCTTTCATGCCGAATGATCAGTTGTCAATTAGTCTGGATGCCGACTGGGTGAACTGGAAAACCTATGATGCAATCAATATTCGCTATAACAGTGCCCTCTACCGTGCTCAGCTATCCGCGCTCCAGGGTGTCTTAGGGGGCCCTGTTACCGGGCAGACTGATCTGCCACAGAACTGGAAGGCAACCGTTGACCTTAGAGCGGGTGCAGAGTGGAAATATCTTCCTCACCTGAGAGCCCGTATCGGTTATGTTTTTTCGCCTACACCTATCAGGGATGCCGATTTCTCACCATCTGTACCGGGTAATGATCGGCATATCGTCTCGATCGGCCACGGTTATGATGTGAATCCGGATACAACAATTGATCTGGCTTATGCCTACGTTTATATCAAGACAAGAAACCAGACTGCATCAACTGTCGGCTCCTATCCCGGGTCACCTAATACGGTAAAAAATGGTATTTATACAGGAGATGCCCATATCATCATGGCATCACTTAGTTACCGCTATTAATTTAACGGATAAATGATCTAAGGGGGCCTGTTGGCCCCCTTTTTATTGGGTGAATGAAAGATTCACAGCTATACTATAGACAAATGCTTTGATTCCTCTCACCAAACCTCAGGAGGTTGCCATGTTGTGGATTCTGATTCTGGCCCTGTTTCTCGGAGTTCTGTTCCTATTGGCGAACACGAAACTATCTCTGCATATCTGGCTTGCCTTGTTAACCATTTCTGATTTTCTGCTCCTCGGAGCAGGTATGTATATGACAATCGGTATCATATTCTTTATTTTGATCGCGCTGGCTTTTCTCCTGTTAGGTTTTGATGAGATTCGTAAAAACCGGGTCAGCGGCCCGGTGCTGGAATATATCCGTAAAGTATTGCCGCCGATGTCACAGACCGAACGTGATGCGGTGGAGGCGGGAACCGTCTGGTGGGACGCAGAGCTTTTTCAGGGTAATCCTGATTGGGATATACTGCTGAAAACCCCCAAAGCAGAGTTAAGCAGTGAGGAGCAGGCATTTCTTGATGGGCCGGTGAATGAGCTCTGCGCCATGCTCGATGACTGGCAGATCAACCATGAGTTGCGAGACCTGCCTCCTGAGGTGTGGAGCTATATCCGGGCTAACGGTTTCTTCGCCATGATTATCCCGAAATCCTATGGCGGCCTTGAGTTTTCAGCCTATGGTCATGCCTGTGTGATTCAGAAGATCGCCAGCCGCAGTGGTGCAGCTGCGGTTACGGTGATGGTGCCCAATTCACTGGGTCCGGCCGAACTGCTTATGGCCTATGGAACCGATGCGCAGAAGGATCACTATCTGCCGCGTCTGGCCGCCGGTGTTGAGGTTCCCTGTTTCGCACTGACAGGCCCGGATGCCGGCTCCGACGCCGGTTCAATTCCCGATACAGGCATTGTCTGCAATATCGAGTTTGAAGGAGAGCAGCGATTGGGATTAAGGCTGAACTGGGAGAAGCGTTATATCACCCTCGGCCCGATTGCTACAGTGCTGGGACTGGCATTTCATGCCTATGACCCTGATCATCTGTTGGGGGATCAGGAGGATCTGGGCATTACCTGCGCGCTGGTGCCAACCGATGTTCCCGGTATCGAGATTGGTGCCCGCCATGATCCGTTGAATATCGCATTTTTAAATGGCCCGAATAGTGGCGTGGATGTCTTTATTCCTCTGGATTGGGTGATTGGTGGAGAGAAGATGATCGGTAAAGGGTGGCGTATGCTGGTGGAGCGGCTCTCCATTGGCCGTGGCATTTCACTACCTTCACTCAGTGCCGCAGCCGGTAAAATGGCCTGTGATACAACCGGGGCCTATGCCCGCCTGCGTAAGCAGTTCAGAACATCTATCGGCAATTTTGAGGGGGTGGAGGAGGCGCTGGCACGTATTGGCGGCCTGACCTATATGATGGATGCCACAGTGAGACTAACCACCTCAGCCCTTGATCAGGGGGAGAAACCGGCTGTGCTGACAGCAATCGCCAAACGTTACCTGACCGAGAGCATGCGTGTGGTGATCAATGATGCGATGGATGTACATGGTGGACGCGGTATCTGTTTGGGGCCATCCAACTATCTTGGTCGTACCTATCAGTCGATTCCGGTCGCCATTACCGTGGAGGGAGCCAATATCCTGACCCGCAGTATGATGGTGTTCGGGCAGGGGGCGATGCGTTGTCACCCTTATCTGCAGCAGGAGATAGAAGCTGCTTCGTTAGAAGACAGGGATGAGGCACTTATCCGCTTTGACAGTGCTCTGATGTCACATATTGGTTACACCATTAGCAATGCAGCCAGGGCAGTGCTCTATGGTCTTTCAGGAGGCCTGTTTGCCCCTTCTCCGGTAGCAGGGCCAACTGCCACCTACTATCGTCAGATAGCTCGCTACAGTGCCGCCATGGCCGCCATGGCAGATCTGGCACTGTTAACACTGGGAGGTGCTCTGAAACGCAAGGAGTCGATATCAGGCCGCTTTGCTGATGCCATGGCATATCTCTATCTGGCTTCAGCCGTGCTCAAACGATTTGAGGATGAGGGGCGATGCAGAGCAGATCTGCCGCTGGTGCACTGGTCATGCCAGTTTGCCCTCTACCAGGTGCAGCAGGCCCTGGATGGTATCATTCGTAACTTTCCTCTGCGCCCTGTGGCATGGAAGATGCGCGCCTGGGCTTTTCCCCTTGGAGCACACCGCAAACCACCAGCTGATCATCTGACCCATCAAGTGGCCAGCATGCTTACCGAACCCTCAGCTGCGCGTGACCGGCTCGTTGATGGTATCTATAGCTCAGAGGATAAAGATGACCTGACAGGCCGCCTGCATCACGCCATGCAACTAACCATACAAGTCGAACCGATTGAGAAGAAACTTCGCGCTGCCGGTTTTATCTATGCACCGGATATCGCTTATGCAGAGTGGATCGAAACTGTTGTGACGGCTGAGAAGATCAGCAGAGAGGAGGGTAATCTGCTACTGGCTGCAAAAGAGGCTGTGAGAAAAGCGATTATGGTTGACGATTTTCCCGGTGATTTGTGGTCGAAGTGACGGGTTTGAAAGAGAAGAGCCTTAAAGACCGCCGCTAATTCTCCAGCCATCTGCTGATTTGGTCAGATCAAGGCGTTCGCGCTGGCCAATCGCCCTCCATTCATCATCAGCTTTGACCCTGAGTATATAAGTCTGTTCACACTGGGCGTGGCTATCATCGATAAAATAGATGGTGCGATCGCTGGAACTCATCTCCATCTCATCAAATTGAAAAAACAGCGCTTCAACCCTTGCCAGTAGATCCGAGGTGGTTTGACCATTGTGGTTGTAATCATGATACAGCAGGGCACTGTAGCTGCTGATGTTGCGGCTGCTGACCGCTTGATCACGTGCATCGAGTAGTTGATGAATATCCTGTTTGTCGCCACCACAGGCGCTGAGCAGCAGTGTCATCATCACTGCTATAGTCTGGAGTGGTCGCTGTTTCAGGAAGCGCAGCACTTATATCGCTCTGATCAACTCAGAGGAAATCTTCGGCTTTGCTGCTCCAACTGCTGTTGGGATAGTTATGTCTGAGCAGTGTTGCCATCTGGCGGGCATCTTTTGCCAGCCCCATCTCAGCGTAGGAGGCGGCAAGGTAGTAGAGTGACTCTTCAATAGCCGAGGTGGTCTGGTACTCTTTAACAACCTTCTGAAAACGGTTGGCCGCAGCGACATAACGATCACGGTCAAAATAGTATTTTCCGACTTCCAGTTCATGTTCGCCAATCGTGTTGTATAACTTCTGAATGCGGGGTTTTACATCCTTGGCATATTTGCTGGCCGGGTGCTCTTTGATCAGTCGATCAAAGTTATTAATCGCATTTTTATTGTGTGTCTGATCATGCTCTTTGGTGGTTCGCTGCATGTAAAAGCTCATTGCCAGCATATACTTGGCATAATCGACATGTTTATGTTTGGGATGGCGTTCAATAAAGCTGTTGCTTAAGGTTTCAGTGAGAATGTACTCGCCACCGCGATAGGAGGAGAAGATGCGCAGCAGTTCACCTTTGGTTGCATAGCTACTGTAGGGGAAGGTTGCACTGAACTTTTCAAGATCAAAGGCTGCGGCATTGTACTGCCCCAGGTTAATCTTCTGCTTGGCGGCATCGTACTGTTTTTCCGCACCGGCTTTATCATATGCTTCGTCGGAGGCACAGCCTGATAAGATGAGCAGCATAGAGATGATCGATAGATGGCTAAAGAGGCGGATATTCATAGCTGCGGAGTTTACGGTGTAGATGGCAGCGCGACAACGCCCAGATGACGGCCGCTGCTTTTGCCATCCCTGCGGTAGGAGTAGTAGTGCTCAGAATCACATGCCGTGCAGGCAGAAAAAGTCTCAATTCTTTGCTCGTTTAAACCGCGCTGCAGTAGCTGCAGACGATTGATGGCCTGAATGTCCGCATTTGGTTCAATGCCATCACTGATACAGCTTTCAGCGCCTGCGCTGCTGCTGGCAAGCAGATCGGCGGTATCTCTGCCAATCTTAAAGCAGCATGGGCCTATACATGGGCCAAGTGATGCGATGATATTTTCTGCTGTTACACCAAGTTTGATCATCTCATCCACAGCACGGCAAACCACTCTCGCAGCAGTGCCACGCCAGCCGGCATGCACCGCAGCGATGATGCCATTTTGCGGATCTGCTAAGAGAATTGGCAGGCAATCTGCCGTGCGTACAGCAAGGGCTGTGCCCGGCTGCTGGCTGATCAGGATATCGGCTTCATGCCGGTGCATCTGACCGGGGCCACTGCAGCGGTAACTCTCACTACCATGAACCTGTATCACCTGATGTGGCAGGCTATTGAGTCCCGCGATTTTAACGAGATGGTTCAGATTGCTGTCAATATTAGCTTCAGCATCGCCAAGGCCGCTGCCGAAATTAAAGCTGCCAAATGGAGGTGGACTGAAACCACCCGTGCGTTGTGTAAAAACTGCGGTGATACCAAACTGATTGAACAGTTCAGAGCGAAGCAGCTGCTCAGCCATAGTTCTGGCGCATCGCCTTATCAAGTTTACGAAGATCATCGGGAAGTGGTGCTGTGATATGCATCGGCTCGCCGGTGATAGGGTGAGTGAAAGCGAGTAACTCGGCATGCAGTGCCTGTCTGGTCAGTGCACGGATCAGGCTACGTGTCGGTTCAGGTATATTTGAGCCGGGATTGAAGCTGCGCCCGTAAACAGGATCTCCGAGAATGGGTAGTTTTTCGTGGGTAAGATGCACACGAATCTGATGGGTTCTGCCGGTATGCAGCTGCAGACGCATCTGAGAAAAGGGGCCGTAGAGATGTTCCACAGTGGCATCGGTGATCGCCTCGCGGCCAGCCAGGACTACAGCCATCTTCTGGCGCTGCTGAGGATGTCTGCCCAGTGGCAGCTCAATGCGTTTAACGCGCCAGTTCGTTGTTCCGCGACACCATGCTACGTATTGGCGGTCCAGATCGTGGGCGGCAAACATCTCGGTGAGTCGGCGGTGCGCGATTTCTGTTTTAGCCACCAGCAGGCTGCCGGAGGTATCCTTATCCAGTCTGTGCACGATGCCGGGCCGCTCTTTACCATTGATGCCGGGCAGATCGGAGCAGTGGTGCAGCAGGGCATGCACAAGCGTACCATGATCATGGCCGTGAGAGGGGTGCACAACCATGCCCGCCGCTTTATTGATCACCAGCAGATGTTCATCCTCAAAGAGGATATCCAGAGGAATATCTTCCGCACTCAGTTCCAGCGGCTGCACAGGCGGCAGATTGATGGTGAAGCAGTCACCCTCCAGAACACGTCGTGAAGGTTGGGTGATTGCTGTTCCGGATGCATCGATGATGCATCCATCCTTAAGCAGTTGCTGGATGTGATTCCGGCTCAGTTCACTACCTGAAGCCAGAATCGCATCGACACGTTTACCATCCTGATCACGTTCTACCGTGATAATCAGTGGTTCGGGTGAGCCGGTGTTGCTCACTCGCCCTGAGACGCAGCAGCTTCAGGCTTCTTCTCCTGCTGAACTGCAGCTTGCGACTGGCTTTCCTGAGGAGCAGAAGCTTGTGGCTGGCTCTCCTGAGGGGCAGCAGTGTCAGGGCTCTTCACCTTAGCCGATCTCCTTGTTCGGGCCGGTTTCTGGTCATCATTCTGAGTGGCAGGTGCTGCACTACTCTCACCACCACCATTCTGGTTGTTCTCCTGGCTCTGCACTGGAGCGCCATCTCTGTTGCCGGAAGGGCGACGGCGACGGCGTCTGCGCCTGCGTGGTTTAGCCTCAGAGGTTTCACCATTGTCACCAGCCTCAGCCTGAACAGTTTCAGTTTGGGCAGTTTCAGATTTCTCCACCTTAGGCTTGGGCTTACGTTTGCGTTTAGGCCTCTGCGTTTCACTGCGTGGCTGATCGCTGTGAACTGCAGCGCTATCTTCAGCTGCTTTTGCCGCACTGTTGCCGGCAGGGCGACGGCGACTTCTGTTGCCACTGCCACTGCTACGGCGTTTGCGACTGTTGGCAGCCGCCTCCTTCTTCAGGCGAAGCTCTTCTTCTGCTGCCTCTTTCTGCAGCCTCTCTTTACGACTGGCACCGGTGAGCATGTTGATCAACGTTTTCAGAGGACCATCTTTCTTCACTTCAGGTTCAGGCGGCGGAGGCGTTGGAATGCCTACAACCGGTTTCACAGGTTTAAGCTTGCGACCTGAGCGTGGCGGTTTGATCTTTTTGCTGGTGTCTTCAAGCACTTCAACACGCTGCTGATTATTTTCGCTCCACTGGCGCTCAATGCGGTAGTGAGGGATATCGAGATCAGGCCTGATCTGCAGGGTGATCTGAACTTCATTGACCTCTTCGATGCGGGCGATGTTGGCGCGTTTGTTGTTCATCAGGTACTCGCCGGTATCCGATGGTACCTGCACGATCAGGGTCGGTTTCTTACCTGCCTCTGCCCAATCTTCCATACGTGTGAGCATCTGCAGCGCCATCGATTCAACCGTGCGGATAGAACCGCGACCCTGACAGCGAGGGCAGGGTTCTGTGGTGGATTCGCGTACCGATGGATGCAAACGCTGACGACTCATCTCAAGGAGACCGAAACGGGAGATGCGGGCAAACTGGATGCGTGCTTTATCGGTTTTACACGCCTTGCGCAGTAGCTCTTCAACCTGTTGGCCATGTTTGCGACTGGCCATATCGATAAAGTCGATCACGATCAGGCCGCCGATATCACGGATACGCAGCTGGCGGGCGATCTCTTCAGCCGCCTCCAGATTGATGGCCAGAGCGGTATCATCGATATGTTTGCCTTTGGTGGCACGTGAGGAGTTGATATCGATTGAGGTCAACGCTTCGGTCGGATCAAGTACAATCGAGCCGCCGGATGGCAGACGGATTTCACGCTCATGAATCTCTTCACATTGCGATTCGATGCTGTAGTTGCGGAACAGTGGTACTTTGCCGCGATAGAGTTTAACCAGCTTCTCTTTACCCGGTAGCACAGCGTGTACAAACGCCTTGGTGTGGGTGTAGACCTCATGATTATCAACCCAGATCTCCTGTACATCATCGGAGAAGTGGTCACGAATTGCGCGCGTTGCCAGATCACCCTCAAGGTAGATCAGGGCAGGGGATGGGGTGGTTTCACTCTTGATGCGAATCTCATCCCAGAGGCGGCGCAGGTAGCTGTAGTCACGCTGTAGCGCTTCAAGGTTCTGATCTTTACCGGCAGTGCGGATGATCAGTCCCATGTTATCCGGCACTTCCAGTTGCGAGAGAATCTCTTTCATCGAGCGACGCTCTTCATCTGAGAGCTTGCGTGAAATACCGCCACGTGTGGTGTTGGGGCTTAAAACCAGATAGCGACCGGCCAGAGAGATCTGGGTAGTCAGTGCGGCGCCTTTATTGCCACGCTCCTCTTTTACAACCTGAACCAGAATCTCCTGTTTCGGTTGCAGGATATCCTGAATCGAGAGGTTGCGAGGGTTGGCCGATTTATCGACACCATCTTTCCAGTAGTCGGGGTGAATCTCATTAAGAGAGAGGAAACCCTGTCGATTGGAGCCGTATTCGACAAAGGCAGCCTGCAGGCTCGCCTCGACTTTGGTGATTTTACCCTTGTAGATATTACTTTTGGTCAGGGCTTTGCTGGCACATTCGATATCCAGTTCGTGCAGGTAGCCGTCCTCAACAATGGCAACACGACTCTCTTCGTCGTGGTTTGCATTGATGAGCATGAGTTTTTTTGGTGCAGTCACGCCATCATCCTTTTGGCGTTTGAGAGACCTCTGAATTACAGATCGGTGGCAGACCGGTTGCATAGAACAGCTCTGCCAAAAGGCCGAATAGTCACACTGCCTAAGATAGAAAAATCCCATACAGTTATTGATAATTATGGACTATTCAGTCACATCTATGTTCGCTTCCAGCCGCGCTAATTCGGGTTGGTAAGCTTAAAGTCTTTCAAACACTTTCTTTTATTTATGCAGGCTCAACGTTGGCAAACGATCACATGACATCGATACGCTCAGAACAATACCGGAAAAAAAAGTAACCCTGCCATCTACTTATGTCGGAGGCTGGGATTCCCGAGTACAAATCACTACTATTGCCTGTGCGTTGGTGATTATCGTGTGATGCAGGATAACACGGAGCTCGCTGCATACCGATGCGACTCTATAGCCCAAAGGCGGTTTGGCAACAAAAATGCACGAAAACGGCATGTTAACAATAGACCAGAATGAAGATGGAAGTCGCCTTGATCGGGTACTCATTCGCCACCTCGGACCGGGCCAGCGCTCACTGATTTTGCGATTGATTCGCAAGGGCAATGTGCGTGTAAACAAAAAAAGGGTGAAACCCGAATCCCGCGTAAGTTGTGGTGATCTCATCTTTTTGCCGGTCAGTCTGCGCGAACCCGAACCTCAGGATGAGACGCAAATACCGACATCGTTGCTCAGAAAAGTGGAGCAGTTGCCGATCCTTTTCGAGGATGAGTGGCTGCTGGTCGTGAACAAACCGGCAGGTTTAGTGGTGCACGGCGGTTCCGGTCACGATGCAGGGCTGATCGAAGCGCTCAAAGAACAGCGAGGACTGGTTGATCTCAGGCTTGCCCACCGTCTTGATCGTGACACCTCCGGTGTCTTGCTGATGGCCAAGAATCTGGAGGCACTGCGCAAACTCACCGAGTCATTTCGCGAACGCGATATGCAGAAAACCTACTTTGCCCTGATTGCCGGTTTCCCTTTCGCCCATGCCGGGCGCATGAGTTCAAAACTCGCCAAAGGCATCGTGCGCGGTGGTGAGCGCATGGTGATTGATTCAGAAGAGGGCAAAGAGTCGGTCACCGATTATCAGGTGATGAAGCACTTTCATCGCGGTGGATTGGACTACGCTATGGTAGCACTCAACCCCCATAGTGGCCGCACCCATCAGCTACGTGTGCAGCTACAGAATGAGGGGCACGCCATTCTTGGTGATGGCAAATATGCCGAAAAGGATGAACTCACCGCCTACAAATCCCTCGGCGGCCGTGGCCTCATGCTGCACGCCTGGCGCCTGCGTTTTGATCATCCGATTACAGGTAAGTCTCTTGAGTTCAAAGCTGACTGGCCGGAGAATTGGAAGCAACTCATCCAAAAATAAACTATACTGTTATCAGAAGACTTCTTTCGTCATTGTAAGACTTCATTCAGTGAACCCTCTACCGATAGAAGTATGATGATTTCAGTAAACAGAAAATAGGGCGGCGGTTTCATGATGAATTTTCTACGCATCCAAAAGAATATCGTTTGCGCGACATGCTTACTGATCATGTTTATTTTTTTCTCTCCGATGATTGGGTCAGCACTGCCTCTGGAAAAAGTTTCATTACAGCTTGAGTGGAAGTATCAGTTCGAATATGCCGGTTTTATTATGGCCAGAGAAAAAGGGTTCTATAGTGATGTTGGTCTTGATGTGGAACTGCGCGAATACGAGACAGGTGATGATCCGGTTGAGAATGTGCTTTCACAAAAAGCCAATTATGGCATTCATAATTCTAGTGTTGTCATCAATAATGGAAAACTTGAACCCATTATCCTGTTGGCGACATATTTTCAGCAGTCACCCCTTGTTATTGTTGCATCCAAAGAGATTGATTCTCCCAATGATCTTATCGGCAAGACAATCATGGGTACCAGCAATGAATTAAAATATAGCTCATTGGCTTTGATGCTGAATCATTTTTTTGTAAATAGAAAAAACACGGTATTCAAAGATCATACCTTTGATATGAATGATTTCATTCAGCATAAGGTCGATGCAGTGACTGTATTCAGGACAAATCAACTTTATGAACTGAATCGGCAACATATCGAGTACAACATCATTGACCCTGCTGACTATGGTTTCGTGATGAGTGCAGTCAATGTGTTCACCTCATACTCTGAAGCATTAAATCACCCGGATAGAACGCAGAAATTTATTGATGCTTCCAACCGAGGTTGGAATTATGCCCTTTCCCATCCCGATGAAACTATTTCAGTTATTTTCGATAAATACTCAAAACGAAAAAGTTTAGAGGCTCTGCAATTTGAAGCCAAAGTTACCAGAGAGATGATGCTTCTGGATTTTTTTGAAATTGGAGCAACCAATAAAGATTTGAGCTTACGGGCGGTGGATCAACTCCAGTATAGTGGATTGTTACAACAGGATCAGGAGCTGGGTGATTTTATGTTTGAGGAAGCTCTTCGTAAATTTGGCCTTGGTGTAAAGTTCACGGACAAGCAGAAGCTATACCTGCAAGAAAAGAAGGAGATCACCATGTGTGTTGATCCTGATTGGATGCCATTTGAGAGTATCCACGACGGAAAGCATATTGGAATTGCTGCGGATGTCTTTGCCACTTTTGAGAAACATCTTCCTGTTCCTGTCCGTTTGGTTGAAACGCAGAGCTGGCAAGAATCGATCGCCAAAGCAGAAAAACGTGAATGTGATATTTTTTCTCTGGCCTCATCGACACCCGAGCGTGAAAAATTCATGGATTTCACATCGGCATATATTGACCTTCCCATCGTCATGGCCACAAAAACAGATACATTTTTTATCAGTAATATCGATGAAGTGAAGGATAAGAAACTTGGAATTGTTAAAGGTTATGCGATCGCTGAAACACTTAGGGCTAAATTTGATAGCATTAACATTATTGATGTTGATTCGATTTCAGATGGCCTGAGGCGCGTTGAAAGTGGTGAGCTGTTTGGATATATCGATAATTTAATGGTTATAGCCAATTCAATACAGAAAGATTTTACCGGTGTTCTTAAGGTCTCTTCACGCCTTGATGAAGGCGTGAAGCTGGCTATCGGAACCCGCAGTGATCAGCCGCAGCTTCGAGATGTTTTTGAGGTTTTGGTGAGTAATATCAGTGAGGTGGAGTTGCAAGCCATCTTCAATAAATGGGTATCTATTAAGCAAGAAGTAGCTTTTGATTATAGTCTTCTTTGGAAGATCTTGGCGGTGTTGTTTGTTTTGACCGTTGCCTTCTTTTATCACTACTCAAAATTAAGAATGTTAAATTCAGAGCTTGAGACTTTATCTGTGACGGATAAATTGACAGGTCTCTATAATCGAGTGAAAACGGATGAAATGTTACTGCTGAATAAGGCGAGTCTGGATCGCTATGGCGTTGAATCGTCCATTATTCTTATGGATATAGATCTGTTTAAAACCATCAATGATACCTATGGACATATGGTGGGTGATTCGGTGTTGGTCGAACTGGCCCATGTTATTAAACAAAACGTCAGAATTACCGATTGTGTAGGAAGATGGGGAGGGGAGGAGTTCCTGATTGTTTGTCCAAATACAGGTATCACCGCTGCTAAAAGTCTTGCTGATAAAGTGCTCCAAAAAGTTAGAAACCATTCGTTTCCTATTGTTGGAAAGATCACCCTTAGCGCAGGTGTAGGGGCT
Source organism: Mariprofundus sp. NF (assembly GCF_013387455.1). Taxonomy (NCBI): domain Bacteria; kingdom Pseudomonadati; phylum Pseudomonadota; class Candidatius Mariprofundia; order Mariprofundales; family Mariprofundaceae; genus Mariprofundus; species Mariprofundus sp. NF. The sequence continues at coordinate 206,124 of NZ_VWNC01000003.1, read as the reverse complement.
TTTTCTAAAGAGGAATCCTTGCAGAGCACATTAAGAAATGTTGATAAATCGCTTTATAACTCGAAGGAAAACGGTCGAGATCAACTTCAATCCGTAGAATGAATATCTGTTTCTCCGCAAATCGGGGGCAGTGTATTAATTAAAATCGATTGCGAGCTATAGGCAATTATACTGCCTTGGGTATTTGCATTTTTTCTCAATTTGATACGCCAGCTTGAATCGTTTGGCTTTAGTCATATCCTGCGCAGACACATTTTTATCCGGAGATTTAATAATGGCTGATTATCAGTATATCTATTCCATGCAGGGCGTTGGCAAGGTTGTTGCCAATAAGAAGGAGATTCTTAAAGACATCTACCTCTCTTTTCTGCCCGGTGCCAAGATCGGCGTATTGGGTCTTAACGGTTCCGGTAAATCGACACTGCTGAAGATTATGGCGGGGCTCGATACCGAGATTCTCGGTGAAGCGCGTCCGGCTCCGGGTATTCGTATCGGTTACCTCTCGCAGGAACCTGAGCTTGATGAGACTAAAGATGTGCGTGGTAATGTTGAGGAGGCGGTGCAGCCGATGAAGGATGCACTGGCCGAGCTTGATGCAGTCTATGCGGCTTATGCCGATCCCGATGCTGATTTTGATGCTATTGCTGCCAAGCAGGCCAAACTTGAGGCCTTTATTGAATCAGGTGACGGCCATAACCTTGATCGTAAACTTGATGTCGCTGCAGATGCGCTGCGTCTGCCTGAGTGGGATGCGGATGTAACCAAACTCTCCGGTGGTGAGCGTCGCCGCGTTGCCCTGTGTAAACTGCTGCTCTCCAACCCCGATATGCTGCTGCTCGATGAGCCGACCAACCATCTCGATGCTGAGTCGGTGGCCTGGCTGGAGCGATTCCTGCACGACTATCCGGGTACCGTTGTAGCGGTAACCCATGACCGATACTTCCTTGATAATGTGGCGGGCTGGATTCTCGAGCTTGATCGTGGTCGCGGCATTCCGTTTGAGGGTAACTACTCAGGCTGGCTGGAGCAGAAAGAGAAACGTCTGGCGGTAGAGGAGAAGCAGGAGTCATCACGTCAGAAAGCGATGAAACAGGAGCTGGAGTGGGTACGTGCCGGCACCAAAGGGCGTCATGCCAAATCCAAAGCGCGTCTGAAAGCCTTTGATGATCTCTCCAGTCGCGAGACACAGGAGCGCAACGCCACCAAACAGATCTTTATTCCATCCGGTGAGCGTCTGGGTGATATCGTATTCCAGGCTAAAAATGTCAGTAAAGGATTCGGTGACCGGTTGCTGGTTGAGAATCTGAACTTTGATCTGCCACGCGGTGGAATCGTCGGCATTATCGGTGCCAATGGTGCCGGTAAAACAACCCTGTTTCGCATGCTCACTGGTCAGGAGAAACCTGACTCCGGTGAACTGATTGTCGGAGAAACGGTTAAAGCCTCTTATGTGGATCAGTCGCGTGATGCACTGGATGACGACAAAACCGTATGGGAAGAGATCTCTGGCGGAACTGATTCGATGTATCTGGGCAAGGTAGAGGTGCCGAGCCGTGCTTATTGTGGTCGTTTTAACTTTAAGGGTGGTGATCAGCAGAAGAAGATCGGCCTGCTCTCCGGTGGTGAGCGTAACCGTGTGCATCTGGCCAAGATGCTTAAAGAGGGTGGCAATGTATTGATGCTCGATGAGCCGACCAATGATCTCGATGTTGAAACGCTGCGTGCGCTGGAAGAGGCGCTGCTCGATTTCGCAGGCTGTGCGATTGTCATCTCACATGACCGCTGGTTTCTGGACCGTATCGCTACCCATATGCTCGCCTTTGAAGATGAGGGGCATGTGGAGTGGTTTGAGGGTAACTTCGAAGAGTATGAGGCAGATAAGAAGAAGCGCCTTGGTGAAGATGCCACGCAGCCACACCGTATGAAATACAAGAAGCTGGTGTAAAGGCTTGCACCGCAGAGTACGCAAAGGAACGCAAAGTAAATCCAGGGATTGGCAATAAGAAGAGCGCGAAATAGTAGCTGTAGGGGAATGCTGAATAGAAGGTTGTCTGCTTTTCCCCGATTTTCTTTGTCTCTTTGGCTGTCGTACAGGATGTACAAATGCCGTGAGCGCACGGATGCGCAGGAGAGGCCTTTGTGGTGAAGATGTTAATGAGGGAGTTGATATGAGAAGAAAACCGCTGTTTATCGTGTTGGCTGTGATGGCGCTTGCTGTCGTGGCAGCGGTGAAAATCGGTTTTTTTGATGCACTGCTGGTCAGCTCTTCATTTCAAGCCAGCAAAGAGCGGGCAGAGCAGGGTGATGCCAAAGCACAGCTTGAACTGGGCAGACGCTATTACCATGGTGCAGGCATTGAGAAAGATGGTGATCAGGCCCTGGTCTGGTTTCTCAAAAGTGCAGAGCAGTATAATCCCGAAGCGATGCGACTGGCAGGTCTGATGTATAACAACGGCCAGGCTGCAGTTCAGGATCCCAAACTGGCGCTGCGCTGGTTAGAGGCTGCTTATGATGCTTCCGATAATATGGCCGCCTATTTTATCGGGCAGATGTACCAGCAGGGTGAAGGTGTGGAGAAAAACTTAAACACCGCTTATAGCTGGTACCAGAAGGGTGCTGATCGGGCAGATTCATGGTCGCAATGGGCACTGGGTAACCTTAATCAATCCGGTTTTGACGGGCATCCGGTTGATCTGAATAGTGCTGTTAAATGGTATCGGCTCTCAGCCAAACTGGGCAATGAACTCGGTCAGCATGAGATGGGGCGGATGTATAACCACGGCATCGGTGTTGAACAGGATTTGGGCAAGGCGGAGATGTGGTATCGCCGTGCATCTGAGCAGGGCTACTGGCTCGCCAGCAATAATCTGGCATGGCTGCTGGCAACCGCTAAAGGCAGTGGTGTGCGCAATGGTAAAGCTGCCCTGAAGGTGATCGAAGGTATTGATCTGGCAGAGCTGGATGATCTGAACAGGGCGATGGTATTAGATACCTTTGCCGCCGCCTATGCCGAGATGGGGCGTTTTGTGGATGCTGTCATGGCGCAGGAGAAGGTGATTGCCCTGCAGCAGCAGATAAAAGTAGAGCCGACGTTGATCAGCGAGAGTGAAGCCCGGCTGCACGCGTATCAACAGAAACAGGCCTGGAGAGAGTGAGATGGACAAAGCTGTAGTTGTTATTGGTATTGGTGAGATCGGATCGGTATTTGCGCGTGGATTTATGAAGCTTGGTTATCCGGTGGTGCCGGTGACGCGTGAGATGGATATGGCGCTTGTAGCGGCTGATGTGGCTGAGCCTGAGCTGGTTGTTGTGGCTGTGGCCGAGAAGGATCTGCATGCAACCCTGCAGAACCTGCCGGATGTTTGGCGCAGCAGGGTAGTGCTGCTGCAGAATGAGCTTTTGCCGCGTGATTGGTTGCAGCATGAACTGAATAACCCGACCGTGATCTCTGTCTGGTTTGAGAAGAAGAAGGGTATGGACTCCAAGGTGGTGATTGCATCACCTGCTTGTGGCCAGTTTGCCGGATTGCTCAAAGAGGCGCTGGGCACTCTCGATATCCCTGTTGCCGTAGTGAAGGATGAGGCGGCGCTGCTGTTCGAGCTGGTGCTGAAAAACCTCTACATCCTGACCACCAATATCGCCGGTCTTGAGGCTGGAGGCAACGTGCGTGAGCTGTGGCTGAACCACAATGATCTGGCCTGCTCGGTGGCCGGAGATGTGCTCGATATTCAGGAGTATCTGACAGGCGAGGAGCTCAATCGTATGGCTCTGATAGAGGGGATGCTCAAAGCCTTTGATGGTGACCCTGAACATGGCTGTATGGGACGCTCGGCACCGGCAAGGCTTGAACGGGCACTGGCTATAGCAGATCAGGCCAGTCTGGAAGTTCCGACCCTGCGCAGGGTTAAAAAAGCTCAGGCATGACAGGAGGGGCTATGAAAAAGTATCTGATCGGCAAACCGATGCGTTTCTTCTTTCTGATTGCCGGCTCCATCCTCTGGGCTGGCATCTGGCTCACCGGTTTTGCTACGGTGCACTGGCTGCTCTATATCCCGGCGCTGTTCTTTATCTTTGCATCGCTGACCGGCATCTGTCCGGGTCTGATTATCTCAAATATGCTGTTTGCTGTTCGCAACGAGCAGAGTGGTAAATAAAACGCTGTTCAGCGTTTAGGATCATCAAAAATTTCAGTGTACTGCTGATTGCTCCAGTAGATGAAAGCCAATATTTCAGCAATAGCTGTGTGTACTTCCGGTGGAATCGATTCGCCAATATCCAGTAGTGAGAAGATCTGTACCAGATCGTGATCTTCACGAATCGGAATACCATTCTCCTGAGCTACCCTGATAATTTCATCGGCGAGTAATCCGCTGCCTTTGGCTGCCAGCTTCGGCGCCTGATCAAGGTAGGGGTCCCACCTGAGAGCGACGGCCTGCTGTTTTTTCATACCAGCACATCCAGCAGACTGAATGAGGCAGGGCGCATGGTGGTTAGCTCATCAAAGCGGGCCTGTTTCTCAGCATCAGGTTTGGCTGGCGATGCCAGCAGGTAAACCTCTTTAAAACCGAGGCTCTGCAGGCGCTCCTCCAGGCGGTGAATATTCTCCTGAATGAAATGGCGAACGCCGGCATCTTCGTTGTAGATGCGGGCATGCACAGCTTTATCAGAGACATTGGCATCGACACGAAGATTGCCCAGTCCGCTTAACTCCAGCGCGAAGAGCACCGAGTAGGATTGATCAGAGCCATCGGATGAATCTTGCTGCTCTGAGTTCGCGCCCTGCTGCTGCACAGCCATCTGCACATTAATCATATGCTGCCCGACCAGCATCGGGAATTCGACACGAACAGGCTCACCTTGCAGGTTGGCCAGTACATTCAGTGCCTGACCGGTCTCAATGCGGGAGAGACTCTGCTGGCTGGCTTCGGTGATCAGGCGCAGTACTTCACTGTTCTGAATCTTGCCTGAGGCAGCTTGATCACCGGCCACTTGTGTCAGAATCGCTTTCAGGTCTGTAGTCAGAGGCTGAGCCTGTGCACCTTTTGCAATCATCGCCTGTAGTTTTGGTTCCAGTTGTCCCCCGGAGTCACGAATCAGTTGCCCAAGTCGTTCCCCATTAATCGGATAATCGCGACTGCTCTCACTGGCTTGCATCCAGTTCAGCAGCTGCGGCAACCCTTTGATGCTGGCCATCTCATTAGCTGGCATGGCAGGCAGAAGGTTCTTGATGGTGGTCAGGTTCTGGGCAACCGGTGTTGCACTTGATGCGAGGTTTCCCCGTACCACTGTCATCGCTTTTTGCGGGATGTTTTTGTGCAGCTGCAACACCTGAAATTCGCCAGGTGCTTTGATCATCCTGATCTCCAGCGCATCACCGGCTTTGACATGAGCCGGGGCAGGGGCCTCAACAATTTGGCCCTGAATTTTCAGCTGCACATTGCCACTGTCCAGCCGTTTTTGAACCACGGCCATCGTCTGCTCACCGGGTTTCATATTGAAGATGACAGGTTGTTGCGGTTTCGCTATCGAAACAGTTTTGCCTGCGACCTGCTGCTGGGGTTGGATCGTCAGTAGTGGTTTGTCACTGCCGGCTTGTGTCAACGTGGCTTTGATCGATTGGCCTACTTTGGCATCGGATATTTGCGTGGCGATCAGTTGCACCTTGGCCGGTTGTATCGTGCTCTGTTGTGTCTGGGCCTGCTCGGCTTTTGCCTGGCCTCCCTGCTGTGGCTGAACGGTGAGGGTCATGCGGCCATTTTCGATATGATCGACACGGGCAAAAAAGGCTTTGCCCGTCTGGATGGTTGCAGGTGCTTTAGAGAGTAGGTGTGCCTGCTGCAGAGCTTTGTGTCCCATCTGAGATATAGCTGTTTGCGCGGTTTTTCCGGTTGCCATTTTAGCGGCATTGAGCAAACCCTTTTCAGGCTGCTGAGCAGTGGTTTTGCTGCCTTTTCCAGCCTCTGCTTTGGCCGCACTCAACCAGCTTAGTTCAGTGCGTGAGCCCGTTGCAGTGGCTACTTTTTTGGCCACAAAAGCGACCTCTTTTCCATCCAGTGCGGCAGGCAACCCTTTGACGATAAATGATTCGCCTTTAAGTATCACCTTGAAGGTGTTGCTATTTTCACCTGTATTTTGAACCGGTGACTTCATCACCTCACCTGAGGTGAGTTTGGAGCTTTGACCGGAGAGAATCTGTAGAGGCAGGCTGCCGCTTTTTTGCAGAAGTGTGGAAGCCCATTGGGGTGCATCGGTGCGCATCTATCTATATGTCGGAAAAAACCGGCTCAGCTGAAGAGAGACCGGCCGAAGATGTGGCTGATATGATCGGATGAGCAAGGGGATCCTTAATGCTGGCTGCTCTGTTTCAGGGCTTTTTGAATCGCCTGACTCAAAACCGAGATGCGGAATGGTTTATTGATCAGTTCAGAGTGCTCTTCGTAGACCTCGGTTTCCAGTGGTTGGGTGCGGTCATAACCGGTCAGGAATATGATAGGTATCGTCGGGCTGATCGCTCTTATTTTTCTTGAGGCTTCAATGCCGGTCATGCCGGGCATCAGGATATCCATGAACACCAGTTGAATCTCATGCCTGTACTGCTCAAAAATATGAATGCCATTTTTGCCGTTATCGGCATCCAAAGTTTTGTAACCCATGCGGTGCAGTACCTCACAGGTCGATTCGCGAAAGATGTGTTCATCATCAATGACCAGGATTGTCTCGCCATTACCTTTGAGCAGGGAGTCGGCATGTTGGTTTGCTTTGGGTGCGGCAATCACTCTGGGCAGATAGATATGGAAGGTGGCACCGCAATCGGGCTGGCTATCCACTTCAAGGCAGCCACCAAGCTGGCGCATATATCCATACACCATCGGTAGCCCAAGGCCGGTACCTTTGCCGATTTCACGTGTGGTGAAGAAGGGCTCAAATATTTTGCTGTGGATCTCCTTGCTAATGCCAGAGCCGTTATCGCGAACCTGAATATGCACCAGATGGCTTGATGAGACATGTGGATATCTGCGCAGGAAACTCTCATCAACATCCAGGTTGTCTGCATCAATAGTAATCTGCGGGAAACTGATCTCTTCGGTGGCTGCACAGGCATTGTTGATCAGCTGCATCAGCGCCTCCTGCAGCTTGGCCGGATCAGCCTGAACAGTTGCAGTTTCAGCTGCTGCATCGAGACTATTCAACTGCAGATCGAAGTGGATGTTGCTGGCCAGTTTCGGTTGCAGTGCCAGTTGGAAGTGTTTCAGGAACTCTACGATATTCACTGGTTTCGGGCGCATGGAGCTTTTACGGGCAAAAGCCAGCATCTGCTCAATCATTGTGGCAGAGTGCTGAATCAGCGCCTCAACCCGACCAATGCGCTGCCGGGTAGCTGCATCTTTAGTCGACTGTTTAATCAGGAAGATATTACCGTTCATGCCCGCCAGTGCATTGTTGAATTCGTGGGCGATGCCGCCGACCAGTGTCGCCGTGGCCTCCATGCGCTGTGAGAGCTCCAGCTGCTCGGCTTCAGCCTGCTGCTTGTTTTTACGGGTGCTGATATCATTGATAATACCGTACATGATATCCAGCGTGCCATCTCTGTTGTAACAGAGGGTCACCGATTCACCGAACCAGCGTGTCTGGCCATCGATCTCCGCCTGATAGGCAAAATCGACGCGATCCTCCCTGCGTTTGATCGCCTGCATCAGAATCGCAGCGTTGCCAGAGCTCTGCGCACGGGAGTTGAGCCAGGACCAGAGCGGTTGATCAATAATCTCATCGCTTGACCGCTTGAGCAGGGAGATCGACTTGGATGAGATACCCTCATACCTGTTGCCATCCAGTGACCACCAGAAACAGGCGGGAAGTGCCTCCATCATATCAACAACGCGACTGCGAAGGTCATCGTGGGAGTGTTTCACTTGATCATAGAGCTTAAGCACCCTTGAGGCTTCATAGGGGAGATCGGTTAACAGCGATTCAATCTCATCCTGAGTTGTGGTTCTGTTTTCGACTGCGATCTGCAGCGCTTCTACCGGTTCAACCAGCTGCTTTTTCAGGCTGTAGTGCAGACCCTTTACGGCAATCAGCAGCAGGACCAGTAGAAAGACTGCAATCCAGCCCATAGTGGTTGCAATCGCTGTTTCAACCGGCAGATCAGTTTGATCTACAACATCAAGGATATAACCCGTAATGGTGCCGGAGAAGAGAAAGAAGAGTGCCACAAGCGAAGCCAGGAAGGCGATGCCCCAGAAAATAATAGTTGTGGTCAGCTTCTCTTTAAGCGTGTTGTGGCTTAACTGCAATCACTCCTCACTAGTCTGCTTATGTATGTGCACAGGTTTGAACTGAATCGAATCCCCACAGGTAAGATAGCGCCAGATGAGGTTGCCCGCAATTCCAGGAAGGCTTGGGATCTGTCGAGCAGCCTGTTTTTAACCTGCCAGAAAGGAGGCGATCTGATTAGGAAAAGCGCGTGTATCAACCGGTTTGGCGATATACCCTGAAAATCCCTGCTCAAGGATATGCTCTTTATCACCACTCATGGCATGGGCAGTCAGTGCTACGACAGGGGTAGAGGCGGTAGCTGGCAGGTTTTTGAGCTGCGCAAGCACCTTATAACCATCCAGGTCCGGCATTTGAATATCGAGAAGAATCAGATCCGGTGATATCTCCTGCACCTGCTGAAGGAATGTTCGGCCGCTGTTGAATGTGATGGCTGTGCCCTTGTGTGCTTCCAGCAGGGCAGTGAAAAGCATGAGTATGCTGTCAGTATCATCTACAACAGCTATTTTTTTTCCTGTTAGTTCAATCATAACATGACCACTTTGCCATATTGGCGATAGCATAGTTTGTTGCCGCCCTCTGATTTGCCCAACTGAATCATCTCATGGCAATGCTGCAGCTGTGTTTCAGCGGCTTCACCATCATCGGGAAACATGGAAATTGCGGCACAGGCGGTTATGCCTTTCTCTCCCAGCACCTCTTCACCGGGAAACGGGTAGGCCTCAATTAGATTTTTCAATCGTTTAACCACAAGCAGCGCCCCTTCAAGTTCGGTTTGCGTCAGGATCATGGCAAACTCATCAACACGGTGACGGGTGGCGATGTCCGAGCCTCTGAGGTTGTTCATGAAAAAATTACCCACCTTGCGCAGGGCGGCATGCACATATGCTTCGCTGGCATGTTTGCTGAAGCGGATAAAACCATCCAGATCAATGAGTACGCAGGCGAGGTTCTGACCATTGCGAGCTGAGCGAGAGAGCTCCTGGCCAAGTCGAATCTGGAAATAGCGATGGTTAAGCAGGCCGGAGATCGGGTCTTTGAGCCCCGCCTGATGCGGGTAGAGGGTCTCAAACTGCTGAATCTCCTGCAGCAGATGCTCTTTGGAAAAGCTCTCTTTGCTAACACAGTCTTCGATATGGCCCACCAGGCGCATGCGCTCAGCAACCGTTAACTCTTTGGCTGTCACCACAATGATCGGGATATCCTGTGTGTGCGGGTGTATCTTCAGCTTTTCCGCTACCTCAAAGCCATCCATGCCGGGCATCATCAGATCCAGCAGGATAATATCCGGCGCCATGCTTTCGGCCAGATTTAAGCCCTCCTGACCACTGGCAGCTGTATGTACCTTATAACCCTGAGCCGAGAGGGTGGCAGCATAGAGTTCACGGGTGCTCTGATCATCGTCAATGGCCAGTATATGTAGTGAGTTATGACGACTATGTAGCCCTTTGCCCAGTGTCTTGAGTTTGTTGGCAAGCTGCTCCCGATCAATCGGTTTGGAGAGATAGTCGGTGGCGCCAAGTGCAACACCCAGCTCCTCATTTTCGGAGACCGTACACATAATCACCGGAATAGCAGAGGTCTCAGCATCGAGCTTCAGCTCCTGCAGTACCTCCCAGCCATCTTTACCCGGCATCATCACATCCAGCAGGATCAGGAAGGGGCGTTTTCTACGGGCCACATCAAGTGCGTCCTCTCCATTCATAGCGTGGCAGACCCTGTAACCGGCATCGGAGAGATAGAGGGTGCTGATCTCCAGAGAGTGCGCATCATCATCAACCACCAGAATCAACGGCGCATCGACAGCAACAGTGTGAGGTTGCTGCTGAAATTGTGCGATATATTCACCGGTGGCTTCAGAGAGTTTGGAGATATCAAATGCACTGGAGGCCTCTGTCTGGGCAGGTAGCGTGAAGGTGAAGCAGCTTCCTTTGCCGGGAGTGCTCTCAACATCGATAGCGCCGCCATGCATTTCAACCAGCTGCTTGGTGAGTGTTAAGCCCAATCCGGTTCCTTCAAAATTGCGCGAGTGAGAGCCATCGGCCTGTTCAAACGGATTGAAAATAATCTTCTGATCTTCCGGGGAGATACCAATGCCCTGGTCGGTTACGGAGACATAAAGGGTGGTGTACTCCTCCTCCTCCTGGCCGCTGATATAGGAGGTTTTGTCGTAGTGGACTACAATGGATACTTCACTTCCTTCAGGGCTGAACTTGATCGCATTGGAGCAGATATTGTAGAGAATCTGCTTGAACTTGGTGCGATCAAGGAAGATGCCGGGGATATTGCTGTCACATTGTAGTTTCAGAGATACATTTTCTTTTGTCGCGTAGCCCTCAAGTACGAGGATGATCTCATCCAGCAGTGTTGTCACATTGATCTTTTCAAGTTTAAGGCTCATTTTTCCAGCCTCGATTTTGGAGAGGTCGAGGATGCCGTTGATCAACTCAAGAAGATGTTTGCCTGAGAGGTTAATATTCTTGAGATACTTGGACTGTGCCTCATTGAGTTCCCCGACAAAACCATCGAGCAGAAACTCCGAGAAGCCGTTGATGCTGGTGAGCGGGGTGCGCAGTTCGTGTGACATGTTGCTGAGAAACTGTGATTTCGCCTGGTTAGCACGAATCAGCTCCTCGTTTGTTTTAGTCAGATCACCGGTGCGCTCCATGATGCGGGTTTCCAGATGTTCGTTCAGTGACTTAAGTTCACGTTTTTCATCTTCAATACTCTGGAACAGGCGCGCCTTCTGAATCGCATGTGACGCCTGATTTCCCAGTAGATCAAGAATGGTAACCTGATTATCATCGTAGTTGCGCGGCGAGAAATCGTTCACATAGAGTATGCCCACGATCTCGTCACCGAGTGCCAATGGCAGCGCCACCAGCGCCTCGACACCCTCATTGGCTAAAATGATGTTGAGCGCAAATTCATCGGATTCGGACACATTGGGAACCACGAACGGTTTGCGCTCGTTGAGAATGCGCTCAGTCAAGCCGCCTGTTCTGACAAGCCAGGGCTCCTGTTTCTCAAAACCTTCGCTAAAACCTGATGAGGTGTGAAGCGATAGCTCCCTGGTTGATTTGTTATACAGAGAGATTGTTCCGGCAGGTGAGTTGGTGACTAAAAGTGCCTCCCGTAATACCAGCTTAAGCATCTGGGTCAGGCTGTTGGTGGTATTAAGCCGCCGGCCAAGACGATTGAGCTTTTCAAACTCGGTGAGCATGCGCTCCACCTGCTCCTTCTCTTTTTTACGTTTGCCAACCTGATCATAGAAGAAGTGTGCAGCCTTGCCCTCCATGATCTCCACATCAGAAGAGAAGTGCTGACGCAGCATCTCTGAGACTTCAGCGGAGCCGGTCACATTGATCACCATGTCGCAATCGGGAATCTTTTCGATGCTTTGGCAGATCGGGATGGCGAGTGATGTTGCCAGCGTCAGGGCCGGTGCATCAGGGCGAGCATCTGAGATGGCAACGACTTCGATATTGCTGTCATCCTGCAGCACATTGAGCAACGCCAGGCCGCCGCGACCTGCACCGATGATCGCCAGTCTAAAGGAGTGGGGGCTCATGCAGCTTTTGCGTCAGGAAGAAAGTGTTTTACACAGTTCAATACTGAAGGGATATCAAAGGGTTTGCTGATGTAGTCGGTTGCCCCTCTGGCCAGTGCAATATCTCGCTCTTCATCTTCAGGCAGGGCGCTGACCATGACAACAGGCAGATCATTGCCATATTTCTCGCGCAGACGGTCGAGCACCTGATAACCGGTCATGCCGGGCATGGTGATATCCATCAATACCAGTTGAGGTCTGCTCTCTTCAGCAAGGCTCAGTGCATGGGTGCCATTGGCCGCTTCACGTACCGAATAATTGGCTGATTCAAGCACAGCAACCTGCATCTCTCGAATCGCATCATTATCGTCAACAATCAGTATCATCCATTCACCCTTTGAGAGAAGAAATTTTGACGCAACGTCTAACGGCTTGTTTTTGCAATGACAAGCTCTTAATTTCCATCATGCGTGTCATTAATTTGGCGAAAAAAGGTTAGTTTGAATTTTTCATCCGGATTATTGTGGAAAAAATGTCATATTCTCAACATGTCAAGCAGGTGCGGGGTAGATTCTTCAAGCTTTGCTCTGCTTGCCGATAGTGTGAAATTGCGTAATGTCCGTAATCGATGTTGGTGGTAGCTTTGGCTGCCTGTAAAGCTGTTTTTTGAGGGGTAATTGCAATGTTTGGACTTGGAACTACGGAACTTATTTTGATTCTGATCATTGTCGTGGTGCTGTTTGGCGCCAAGCGGCTGCCGCTGGTGGGCGCAGGCCTTGCCAAGGGCATCAAGAGTTTCCGCACCAATATTGCTGATGACGATAAGAAAAAAGAACCCACTGACGAAGAATCTGTCGATAAAAAGTAACCAGCCTCAAGGGAACAGACCGGGAATAGAAGCTTATGCCTGATATTGGACTGCTGGAGCTGCTGCTTGTCGGTGTGATCGCCTTTCTGGTTTTGGGGCCTGAGCGCATGCCGGAGCTCTTCTCCCAGGTTGGCCGTGTTGTTCGCAAAGGGCGCGGCTGGATCTCGGATGTGAAACGTCAGATCGATGCAGAGACCGCACCACTGAGTTCTCCCGTTACCGAAATCAAAGATGCACTCTCAGAGAGTGATATCATCAGCTTTAACGAAGAGCTGATGAAAAAGAGTGGCCAGGTGATTGATCCTGCCATTGCCAAGGGTTCTGCTGAGGCTGCCGAAAAGGTGGCGACTGAAGAGCCTGAAGTGAAAGCGGATGAGGCTCCCAAGTGAGCAAGGGTGAGATGACGCCGCTGGATGATGAGGAGAGCAAGAGCGAACCGGCCTCTATTCTCGCCCATCTCGGTGAGCTGCGCCGTCGTTTTAGTATAGCCATTGTTGTTTACATCATCGGTGTGATGCTGCTGATGAACTTCTCCGAGCCGGTGTTTGATTACATCTCCATGCCGATGCGTGATGCATTGCCACCGAATACACCGCTGGTATTCCTGAATGCACCGGATGTCTTTTTCACCTACCTGAAGATCGCACTGGTCTTAAGCCTGTTTGCCACTGCTCCGGTCACGCTCTACCAGTTCTGGGCCTTTGTTGCGCCGGGCCTCTATGCCCATGAGCGGCAGGCATTTGTCTCCTACTTTTTCGGCTCACTCGGCCTGCTTCTGGCCGGTGGTGCTTTTGCCTTTTATATTGTATTTCCGCTGATCTTTGAGTTTTTCCTCGGTTTCTCCACGGAGAACATTCAGGCCATGCCTGCGGTAAAAGAGTATCTCTCGCTGGTGCTGAAATTGTTGTTTGCCTTCGGCGTCAGTTTCCAGATTCCGATAGTCATCATGCTGCTGGTGCGTCTGAATATTGTGGATGCTGAGTCACTGGCCGATAAACGCCGTTATGTGGTAGTCTGGGCTTTCATCTTTGCAGCCATCCTTACTCCGCCGGATATCATCTCACAGGTACTGCTCGGTGTTCCGATGATGCTGCTCTATGAGGTTGGTCTGTTTCTGGCAAAAATGAAGAAAGAAAAAGAGGAAACTGAAAATGTCTAAATTGACTGTCGCTCTGTTTGCACTGATCACACCATCACTGGCACTGGCCCATAGCGGTCACGGTCATGTCGATACTGCATCCATCTGGCACTGGCTACTCGAATTCGATCATATCGGCTGGATTGTTCCGGCTGCAATCGTTCTGATGCTTGTGATTAGAAGCAGGTCAGCAGACAGCAATAGCTAAACTGCTATAAAAACCTGACTGTATGGCTGAGCGTCCAGTTGTTTTGGGCTATCAAAATTGCAGGTTGTAAACCGGTGTGAGGCCAATGCCTTTAAGTTCGATCTCCATTTTCTGATGACTGCTGATCAGATGCGAAGTGGCCTTAAAGGTGAGGCTGTCGACCAGAATCTCTCCGCCTTTGGCGACGCTCTCAAGCCTTGCTGCCAGATTCACATGCGGTCCGATAGCTGTAAATGCGCGTCGATCATGGGCACCAATAATGCCCAGTACCGCTTCACCGCTGGCAATGCCAATACCTACCTCCATCACGTATTTCCCCTGCTCACGGCGCGACCGATTTAAGGCGGCGACATCACGTTGAATTTTATAAGCAGCCCGAAGCGCACTCTCAGCAGGCGCCTCTCTATGCTGGACACCAAACACAGTCATTGCACCATCACCGGTTATCTTATCGATCAGGCCATGCTCATCCAGAATAGGGGGGATCATCTTCGTCATGTACTGATTGAGTACATCCATTACATGCTGGGGATCATAAGCCTCATTGAAAATGGTAAAGCTGCGCAGATCGATAAACATGGTTGTGATGTTGCGGCGTTCGCCAGAGGCATTAAATGTTAATCTCCCTCCGACACTCAACTCGGCAATGGTGGAACCCATATAACGATCCAGGGTCTGCTTCTGCCGGTCTTTAAGCAGACTGAGTTCATTGGCATTCTGTTGCTGCAGCTGTTGCGTATTAACCTGCTCGCTGACATCAAGAAAGAGTAGCCATGAGACGCCATCGATAAGCAGATGGTGGATATCTGTGTACTGCCCATCTTGTAGCTCTATTTGTGGCAGAACAAACGGTTGATCAAAGGATTGCCCGCAAAGAACGAGGAAACGCTCCTCCAGTTCACTACCGGGCTTGAGTACGGGTTCGGCGAGATAACGCGGCCAGTCGCCGCCCGAATCGGCCACGGCGCGGCAATCAGAATCCAATTTTATCCATGCCGGCGAAGCGTGATTGATATAGAGATCAGCTAAATAAGAGAAGAGAACATCCGGCATCTCCGGCGATGTCATGGCAGCAGTTTCTCAGCCAGTCTGCTGAATGCGGCATCAACATTCTGGCCGGAGCAGGCACTGGTCAAAAAACATTCCCAACCCTTCTCCTGCATGGCCTCCATATCACTCTCGGCGAGTTGCCACTCATCCTGTAGATCGCATTTATTCAGTAGAACAACAAAGGGGATATCACCTGCTTCTGTGCGTATGCGCTCATGCAACTCGCAGGCTGCAGCGATGGTGCTCTTACGCGTGCCATCGACTACAAGCAGATAGGCGGCAGTGCCACGCATGTATGCTGCAGGCACCTTTTTATTGCTCTCTTCACCATGAATATCCCACAGCATCATATTGATGGTGACATCACCGATCTGCAGGTTTTTCCTGTCGATTTTCACACCCATAGTGGAGAGATACTTTTCGGAGAAGATGCCTTTGACAAAACGGCTGACCAGACTGGTTTTACCCACCGCAAAAGCGCCCAGCAGGCATACCTTTTTCTGCAGCGTCAGGCTCAAGGCAGTGGCTGCCACTTCAGGTCAAGATCTACCGCCCATTCAGATGAGCGCTCTTTCTGTCCGTGGGTGCGAATCCATGCCGAAGGAACACCTTGCGCTGTCAGCAGGGTTGTAACGTGTTTTGCACGGCTCAGCGCCAGAGCATGAGCCCTATTGGTCAGTAGTCCTGAATAGCCTGTGATCTCGATATGTGCCTGCGCCATCTGCATGAGAGCGCGCTGCTTTTTCAGCGCCCGTGCCAGCTGCGAAATCATCTGCTCTTCGCCACTCTCCAGCTGGCTGCTGCCAGCTCTGAATTTTAGTTGTACACGGTTTAGCTTCTTCTTCAGTGCTGTCAGGGCTGTTTCTGCCACCACCAAAGTTTGTTGATCATAACCCAATAATCCTTTGATACTCTTGGCGCGTTCGATGGCCTGTTTGACCCAGACTGAAGAGGCGATGCCCGTTACACTCAGGATGCGCCTCTCTACACTTAAGGTGACGCTATCCGGTGGCAGAAGGGTACGTTTGGCCTGCTGTAGAAGCTGTCTGTCACTCGGGTCTGTAGCGAGGGTTTTCAGTTTGCTGGTGTCAAAGCCCTTGATGCCACTGATTGCATGAGCCTGTTGTTTGGCATTGCTAATCCATTTCGAGGTGGCTCTGCCGCTGGCAAATAGTTCAGCATGTTTTACCTTCAGTCGTACTGATGATGGTGGTGCCAAAATCCTCCTGGCTTCAGCCAGAAGGTAGCTGTCAGAGTCCAGATCAATCACTGCAGAGTCATCATAAGCGCTGATGCCGGGAATCTTCTTGACGGCGGATGCAGCAGTGACAATCCACTCATGGTGTGCACTGCCCTTAGCCAGCAGTGAGTGCCCCTGCATATTCAGCTGAACCGTTGCCGGTGGGGCGAGCCTTTTGCGGGCAAGCTGCAGGAGGTAGTCCGGTGAGTCAGTGAGGATCAGTTGATCGCTGCGCAAGCCGGTGATGCCAGCCATGGCTGGAATCATCTGAATGGCTCGCTCAAGCCAGGCTTGTGTGGCAATGCCTGAAATCACAAGCTCACTGCCATCTAATAGAAGTTCGGTTTCATCTGTCGGTGCCAGTAGTTGGTTGGCCCGTTTGATGATCAGTGCAGGCTCCAGTGATTGATAGGGACTCCACAACATCTGCACATCTTCATCGGAAAACTGGTGCTCATGCAGCAGAGGCTCCGGTGCATCAGCCAGTGGATCACGCAGGCCGGAAATCTGCAGGGCACCATCATGATCGGCGGAGCGGATGACAACCATGCCGGGTACTGCATCCAGAGCTTCGACAAGAACTGTTTGTCGGTGCGATTGATATGCTCCCCAGGATAACCAGCCAATCAACGCTATTGCTGCCGTTGAGAGAGCCAGAATCGCCTTCGTGTTCGAGCCTGAGCCGGTCGTGGCTGATTTTGATAGCAGACATCCATCCAGTTCAGGACGGACAGCACTGAATGGGGCTGCATCACCATCGAACGTATTCAGACTCTCTGCCATTTTCTTGTGAATGGCTTCACTGCTCTGTTGCAGGGTATCAGGGAAGTCAGCTGGGGCATTACCTCGCACTACTGCGGCGATAACAGCTTTCGAACCCGCCTCAATAAACACTTCCATGCTGCCGATGCGCAACTTGTCGATGGCGTCATTTTCGCCCACCTGAAAGGAGTCGCGCACAAAATCCTGAATTGCGGTCAGCATACTGGAGACCAGGTCGGCATCCTTGTTGGCCGCCTCATCAAAACTGATATGTTGCAGCAGCAGGCCACTCTCTTTGTGAATAAGGAAGAGCTGTTCAACACGGTAGGCCAGCGTATGCAGCATGACAATCTCTGCGAAGGAGCGGCCGCTCTGCAGTGCTTCCAGTCGCCACTTCAGCCCTTTAAGGGTGAAGGAGTGCTCCAGCATCTGATTGAGTGACTGCACCATGCTGTTCATGATCGATACAATCGATTTTCTTATGGCGGGCGCCATGACAGGGAAGAGCGCCTCTCCCAGTCGATCAGGGTTGCTACGCACCGAACTGTAGAGCGCTGATTCAACGGTCGGCGTCAAAGCATCTCTCAAGGCATCAGGTGCATGCTGCTGATTGATGGTTACAGCACGGTGCAGGACACGCCCTACATCAGCTGCTTGCAGCTCAGGGTTATGCAGGTGCTCCTGAATTTCAGCCAGTTGTTCGGATTCATCAGCCAGAAGAAGTGCTTTTAAGCGCTTCAGATCACTATCTTTGCTCTCATCCTGATTTGACTCGATATTTTCTGTCTCTTTCATCTCTGCTTACGCAGTCCCGGACAGGATTATTTACCCGCAGGAATGGGGAATTCGTCTTTCAGGCGCAGGGATACCTCTGAAAAGAGTTCAGCCAGAGCCACGCGATCGGTTTTACTCTCTCGCAGTTCATTACTGGAGCGTGTTAGCGCAGCACTCAGCTGCTCTCTGGTTGCATCAATGTCACTGCTCAGGTTTTTAGATTGATCCAGCAGTTGCTGACGCAGATCGCGATTATGTTTGGCCATCGACTCATCCAACTGGCTGATCTTACGCAGCAGCTCTTTGGATAGGTTCTTGATCTCATCCTCAATATTCTTTGTCTCGGTTTCTCGTTCATCGCGCTCGGAGATGAGACGCTCATTAAGTGCATCAACTTCACCGCGCATATAGGTTTCCAGTGCTTCAACCCTGTTGTTAACCTCTTTGCGAACCGTGGCGAGTTCACTTAGCAGTCGCTCTTCCAGACGCTGAAAGCGACTTTCATAATCACGCATCTGTGATCCGAAAATAATATCTCTGATCTGGTCGACGTTGCCGGCTGAAGCGAGTTCAGGGCTCTCTTGTGTGCTCTTGGTTTCCTTCGATTGTGCAGTCATTTCCCCTCCTCAGGCCTTGACGATGAACCTCTATTATTGAAAAAAAGATGATAGAAAGCAATTGTTTGTAGCCATAAGGTAGAATTTACATCATCTCCCTGTCGAGTAGTCAGGTAACAAAGATATAGATCTGCTGTCAATGTGAGGCTGCTTGATTTGCAGATTTTACCGGTTTTATAAAAGAATGGACCATAGGGGAATATTCATCGTGGTAAGAGATCTGCTCTGAATCTATACTCATTCTATGACTCTACGGATATGCGTCGTGATCTCTCTGCTCCTTATGGGTGCCGGTTCAGCCCATGCAGGGGAGGCTGAGAGCGGCAAATTCCGCAACTGGGTAGATTCATTCAAGAGTGATAATTACGGCCCATTCACGCATATCCGCTGGTTTTGCAAGGATGGTTCGGTGTTGCCGCCCGGAGAAAATGTATGCAGCAAGCGCGGTGGTGGCAGGCAGTACGGTCTATTAAATAGTCGCGCTGTCGAGATGCGCAACCGGGGTTATCTGATTGCCAATGTGTTGGCAGCAGCCTCGCCAGCGCAGTTTATAGGTTCTGATGCGCAGCTTGATGAGCTTAGTCAGATTCTGTTGGAGCAGTTCCTGATTCGTGTTGATGATGGTTGGGTTTTTCGCCGTTCCCGCTTTTTTCACCGTGGTGCTGTACAGATTGAGGATGAGCAGGTGGCAGCGACAAGAATCTTGCTGGCACTGCTGGCTGACCCGTTATGGCGAACACCTGAACGCTTTCTTCTGTTGCGCGAGTCGGTACGCAGACTGCCACTGCCGGGTCCACAGCGGTTGGCCACGAATATTCGACAGGCAGCAACTGATCTCGGCAATCAGGATCCGGGTTTTCAGAATCTACGTGTCAAAATTCACTCGCTTCCCGATGATCAGGATGCGACTCGTGTTCGAGCCTATGCCGAACGTGCGGGATTGCCGGAGCTGCTGGATTCCTATGCGCAGCTGGCTGAACTTCTGGATGTTTTTTATGCCCCGCGCACAGGTTTGAGACAGTTGGCACAACTGGCCAGAGAGTCCTCAAATCCTGATCTTGTTCAGCAATTAAAAGAGACAAGAGATCTGCTCGATGCTGGTCGTGATGATGCCGTCACAGTGGCGGAGTTGGCAGCCAAACTGCAGTTCTGGCGGCAGCTGTTGCAGGGAGATCACGACTACTCCAAATATGATCGTCTGCGCCTGCTGCAAGGTTCACTGATCGTGGAGAGGGAGACCTTTGTTCGCGGCAACCGTCTGCTGCAGGCCTATCCTGATGCCAGCCGAGCCTCCCGCATAGGCTGGTTGCGCCAGCTTGGGGCGGCACTTTATGGCACAGGACTTCTGTCTGAGCGACAGTGGCGGGCCTTTCATGGAGAGCTGGATGCGTTGTTATCGAAGAGCTCTCTCCCTGCAGCCGACTATTATGATCGGCTCAGTTATCTGGCGCGCGTGCCGCAGTGGTCACAACAGTTACTGGCGTTTCACTTCTCTGCTGCAGTGAACCGCTGGTATGCACTCACGCCGCTAACTGGCCGGCTGGTGCCGGATCGGTTGCGGGAGAGTCCGCTGCTGCCTTTCTCACGTATAAGCGATCAGCTTATGGCTGATGCCGACCGGTTGGCCGGTATCAGACACACCCTCTTTGGCCGTCAAATTGATAGCCGCTTGCGCGCTCTTAATCCCGGCCTGAAACGCGGGGTTCTGCTGCGGGCTCCTGCCCATGGCGAGCCACTGCGCAGAGATGGCATCTATATTCTACCCTCAACCACGCAGGAACTGACGCCGGTGGCAGGCATCATTACCAGTGGAGAAGGTAGCTCTCTTTCGCATGTGCAGCTGCTGGCACGTAATATGGGGATCCCCAATCTTGTTGCCGATGAGAAGCTGTTGGCAGCGATCGATGGTCATGTTGGTGAAACTGTTGTGTTGGC
The DNA here is from genome assembly GCF_013387455.1 of Mariprofundus sp. NF. Taxonomy (NCBI): domain Bacteria; kingdom Pseudomonadati; phylum Pseudomonadota; class Candidatius Mariprofundia; order Mariprofundales; family Mariprofundaceae; genus Mariprofundus; species Mariprofundus sp. NF. The sequence continues at coordinate 185,708 of NZ_VWNC01000003.1, read as the reverse complement.
TGTGAGTCGGCGCGGCAGGGTCTCTATTGAGCGGGATAGCCCGAAGTGGGACAAGCTGTTTGGCAGCCAGGCGATGACTGCTCATGCCCTGATTAAAACTGATCTGGAGAGGTTGAATCTGGATGATCGCAGAATGCATTCGCTTGGCAGCCTGAGGGGCAGGGATTCAGGTGTGATTGCAGGACCAAAGGCCGCCAATCTCGGCGAGTTGCGCCATCACTATCCAAAACTTGTGCCACCCGGGCTGGTGATCCCATTTGGTGTTTTCCGACGCCACCTCGACAAACCACTGTATGATGATGGGCCATCTGTCTTTGCATGGATGCAGTCAGAATATGCGCGGCTGAAGTTGATTGATGATAAAAAGAGCAAGGCGAAGCAGACCAGCGTTTTTCTGAGCAAGCTGCGTCGATGGATTGTTAGCACTGATCCCGGTCATGAGTTCCGAAAACAGCTGCGTTTTGCCTATGTACGCATATTCCGCAAGTCAGGCGACCGCGGTGTTTTTGTGCGTAGTGATACCAATGTCGAGGATCTTCCCGGTTTTAGTGGTGCCGGACTGAACCTGACTGTTGCCAATGTGGTGGGCATAGATGCGATTGTGGCGGCAGTGCAGCAGGTGTGGGCCTCTCCCTTTAGTGAACGCGCCTATGCCTGGCGGCAGGCGCATATGGCTGAGCCACAGCACCTCTATCCTGCCGTGCTTCTGCTACAGAGTTTTGCTTCGGAGAAGTCGGGTGTGATGGTGACAGCCGATGTTGACCGGGGTGATCGGGGCTGGCTCTCCATCGCAGTCAGCGAGGGTGTTGGCGGTGCAGTAGAGGGGCAGGCTGCTGAAGAGATCAGGGTAGAGCGCAGTTCAGGCCGGGTGCGTCTGCTGGCGCAGGCTTCGGCACCGGTTCAGGTACGACTGATTGAGGCTGGTGGTATCGAGAGGGTGCAGGCCAGTGGGCGGGAGAGGCTGCTTAGCAGTGATGAAACCGAACAGTTGCGCCATCTTGCAGCCGATGTCGAAAAACGTTTCCCAATGCCACGGGATATTTCAGGTAAAAAAATGGCGGCAGATATCGAGTTCGGTTTTGCCCACGGCAAGCTTGCCCTGTTCCAGCTGCGTCCTTTTGTTGAGAGCAGGCGTGCCATGCAGAGCCAGTTGCTGATTGCCATGGACAAGGAGCTGGAGAGGTTCGCCTACAGACGTGTTGATTTGAGAATGAAACCGCAGGAGGCGTGGCAGCCATGAAACCGCTTATGTTATTGATGCCGTTGTTACTCTCACTACCGGGATTGCTCAACGCCTATCCCCTTGATGGTGCTGAGCAGACCGGCATTAGCCGGCTGCAGGGTTATCAACTGGCTCAGCAGGGTGCGGTGGCGGGTAACAAACTGCCCGGTGGTGCACTTTTGGATCAGAAGCAGGTGCGGTTGCATCTGCAGGGATTCAGGGATGACCCGCTGCTTCATCCCGATGCCCGGCTGAGTGAGTCGATCATCAAACTATTGGGTGAGGATGCTGTTCACTACAGCGTCAGTCTGCTTGATCTCACCGATGTGCAGCGGCCACACTACGCTGAGGTGCATGCTGACCGGATACGTAATCCGGGCAGCCTGGGGAAACTGGTGCTGGCACTGGCTCTGTTTCAGACCCTTGCTGATATCTATCCTGAAGATGTCGAGGCCCGGCAGGCGTTGTTGCGTAACAGCATCATAACAGCTGATGCATTTATCCGAACAGATCATCACAGGGTGCCATTCTGGCAGCCGGAGAAGAAGCGTCTGCTCAAGCGTCCGATTGTTGAGGGTGATAGTGCTAACTTCTGGAGTTATCTGGACTGGATGCTCTCGGCCAGCTCCAATGCTGCAGCCAGCATGGTGCTCAAACATATTATGCTGTTAAACCGTTTCGGACGCGATTATCCGGTCAGCAAGGAGAGAGAAGAGGCCTATTTCAATCAGACTTCGAGACGGGATCTGGGCAGGAGCCTGACCTGGTTGCTACAGCAGGCTGTGCAACGCAATGGCCTTGATCCTGAGCGCTTGCGCCAGGGTGGCTTCTTTTCGCGTGAAGGTAAAAGGCGTGTGGCCGGCACTGACAGTGTCTGTACGACACGTGAACTGATGCGATTTTTGCTGCGTATGGAGCAGGGGAAGTTGGTGGATAGCTGGTCCAGCCTGCAGCTTAAACGACTACTCTATATGACCGAGCGCCGCATCCGTTACGCCTCTGCCGAAGTGCTGAGTGATTCAGCCCTCTATTTCAAGTCAGGCTCATTCTACAAGTGTGAAGCGGAAGAGGGTTTTGTCTGTCGAAAATATGCCGGTAACAAACTGAATGTGATGAATTCAGTAGCCATAGTGGAGACTCCTGAGAGAGATCTCCACTATATGGTGACGATTACATCAAATGTTTTGAAGAAGAACGCGGCCCTGCAACACCAGCAGCTTGCGACGCGTCTGCATGAACTGATCCTGCAACTACACCGGGATGCAGATCAACAATGATCTCGTTCATCGCCTGAATCAGACGGGTCATCCATTCGCCACCCTTAGGGTTATTGGCCAGTGCCACAGCAATATAACGACGGCCATTGTGTTCAATCAGGGCGCTGTCGGCATGGTAGTCACGCCAGCTGCCTGATTTGCGGAAGATCAGCGCATCAGGAGAGCTCTTGCTCAAACCTTTAACAAACTTGTGATTGATGCCGGGATTGCCGAGCATGGTTTTCATCTGGCGTGAATATTCAGGTGAAACCAGCTTGCCTGACTCCAGCATGTAGTAGAAACGGGCGGTCTGCAGGGCGGTAGCACCATGGGATAGGTTATGCAGAGGATCGCGATGTTTTGCTACGCCGGAGGCGTACTCTTTACCGACCCAGAGGCCACCATTGTGTTTGGGATCGTAGAGGCGGTATTTGTCTGATTTCAGAACCTGATTAATGTAGTTGATACCTACAGTCCTGATCATCTTGGTTGCAGCCCGGTTGGATGAGCGGCGAATCATGCTGGTCATAGTCTGACGCATATCATCGGTGAGTTTGAGTTTGCCTTCGCGGATGCTCTCGAATGCAGCCAGCAGAATGGCAATCTTGGGCAGGCTTGCAGCATACATCATCTCATCGCCATTGATCTGAGCCATGGCAGGCGTATTCGGATCGGTGATATCAACCAGAGCAACAGAGAGTTGTTTGTTGCGGGTGGCTCTTGTCAGGTGGAGATCGGCAATACTCTGCTCAAGAAGCTGCTGAATCTGGGGGTTGGATTGCTGGCGCAGAGGTTTGTTAAAAGAGTCTCCGGCAGTGGCCATCTGTGATGTTGCCAGCAGAGCGGCGCAAGAGAGGGCTAAGGCAAGTTTTGTTTTCATTTCTCTACCTCCATACCCCAATCTTTGGCGCAGTGTAGCGATACTGTTGCTGTTTGGACAACCTAAAGCCTTACTACTGCTCATTTTTGCTTCACACTTTGAGGTATTCATGGTCGCAACGCTGGCAGCCGATGACTACTGTTGATGTGAGTTGGCTTACTTTTGCAAAAACTGTGCCATTGTGACACGGGAGTGCTATTGCTCTATCTTTTCAAATAGTTAGCTCTGTTTTTGCACTGTGATAATGAGGGGATGTATAGCGCCAGAGTGGAGTTATTTGCCGATTCGAACGGACTCACCGGCATAACTGTTCTCAAACAGCTCCAGCATATCTTCACAGCACATACGGATGCAGCCGTGCGAGGCGGGAGTACCGATTTTCTCCTCTTCGTGGGTGCCGTGGATGTAGATATAGCGGTTATGCGTATCCACTCTGCCACGCCGGTTTTTGCCGGTTTCGCATCCCGATAGCCAGAGAATACGGGTAAGAATCCAATCTTTTTTCGGGTCATCAGTTTCGGGGTCGTAGATGCAGAAGGGTTGGCGTGCCCTGAATGCAGTGCGCAGTGGCAGGCCGTGTCCGATCTTCTCGGCAATGCGGTGCCTGCCCAGTGGTGTCTGGAAACTACCCGAGAGGTTGCCGGTGCCTCTGCTAGCAGTGGAGACAGGGTAGGCGTACCAGACGCCGGTTTTGCGACGCTGGTATAACATCTGCTCGGATACGGAAACGATGATCATGGCGTCAGTGTAACCTGTCGGATTCGCGAGTACATGTTCCATTGTTTCCGGCACTCTCTTCGCTAGAGTGCTTGACCTCAAACGGAGCGATATCCCATACGCATGAAAGATCGACACGAACATATACTCGGCGAAGTGGTACGGGCCTACCTGAATACAGGCACTCCTGTCGGATCGCGCACGCTCTCGGAACAGGGTGAGCTGAGCCTGAGTCCGGCATCGATCCGTAATGTGATGGCTGAGCTGGAGCGGCAGGGCATGCTCAGCTCTCCACACACATCCGCCGGACGAGTACCTACCGATAGTGGACTACGCTATTTTGTCGATTCGCTGATGGCGGTTGATCCGGATGTGAATCAGCAGCTTGCAGCCTCTGTGGCAGGCCATCTTTCGAGCACGCCTGAGCGAAACATTCTCTTGAAAAGAGCAACCGATGAGCTGGCGAGCCTGACCCATTTTGCCGGCATGGTATGGGTGCATGAACAGGGCTTTAATCGTATCAGTAAAATCGAGCTGGTGCCGGTCTCCTCCGAGAAGCTGCTGGCGGTCATCGTGACCGATTCGGGTGAAGTACAGAATCGTCTGATAGCACGCCCCCGGGATATCAGTGATACACAGCTGCATGAGATTTCACTGCGACTCAATGAGTTGCTCTCCGGCTGCAATCTTGAAGAGGCACGCTTAAGACTGCAGCGGGAGATGGAGACAGATCGACTGAAAGTCCGTCATCTGGTTGAGGACTTGAAACGCTGGGCCGATGCCCCTACAGAGGGGCAGACAGAGATGTTTGTCAGTGGCCAGCGCCAGCTGCTTGAGATGCCTGAGTTTGCCGTGGTAGACACGATCCGCTCGCTGATGTGTGCCATTGAAGAGCGCGAGCAGCTCCTGCATCTGGTTGAGCAGGTGGAGAGTGAAGAGAGTGGCGTGAAGGTGTTTATCGGTAGCGAGCATGCACTGGTGAACATGGAACAGGTTTCAGTGGTGTTGTCGCGTTATGAGGGGCCGGCCAATCTTGTTGGTACGCTCGGTGTGATCGGACCAAGGCGCATGCATTACGAACGGGTAGTGCCGATAGTGGATTGTACAGCCAAGTGGGTGAGCCGAATGCTTGCCGGTGGCCTGCAGACAAAATAGTTGAATTCATAAATAGCTGGATAGAAGGAGCTTACATTGATTGGAAAGAAGAAAAAGGACGTTGAAGCTGAGATTGAACTGGAAGAGAATATTCAGCTGGATGAAAATGGTGATGAGGTAGTCACCGAGCCTGAGGTTGATCCTTTGGAAGCCGCACAGGCTGAGATCGCTGAACTGAAAGACAAGCTGCTGCGCACCTATGCCGAGATGGATAATCTGCGTAAACGTACCCAGCGCGAAGTGGCTGATGCGCATAAGTTCGGTGTCGAAAAGTTTGCCACCTCACTACTGGATGTGATGGATAATCTGGAGCGCGCACTGGCCGTGGAAGAGGGTAACGAGCAGGCCTTCCGTGAGGGCGTTAAGCTTACCCTCAATAGCTGGCACGAGATGATGAGCCGTTTTGAAGTGAAACGTATTGATGCAGTGGGTGAAGCGTTTGATCCGCATCACCATGAAGCGCTATCACAGATGCCGAGTGAGGAGCCTGAAGGCACTGTAATTGCTCAGCATGTGGCGGGTTACACCCTGCACGGGCGATTGATTCGCCCGGCCAAAGTGCTCGTATCCAGCGGTCCGGCTGCTTAAGTCGAGGGCATTCGCCACGAAGTTCACGAAGAATAAGAGAGTATGGGTTTCTCTTCGTGCTCTTCGCGTACTCTGTGGTAAAAAAAATCAACTTCAGGGGTTGAAAGTGGAAATGGCACCCCCCATAAACAGTTCAAGAGAGTTTGAATAACAGTTTTTAACGTATAATCAGGAGCAGGAAAACATGGCAAAAGTAATTGGAATTGACCTCGGTACCACCAACTCGTGCGTAGCCGTCATGGAAGGCGATAAAGCCAAGGTAATTGCTAACAGCGAAGGTGATAATACCACCCCGTCGGTTGTGGCATTTGCCAACGATGAGCGTCTGGTTGGTGCATCGGCCAAACGTCAGATGGTGACCAATCCGGATAAAACATTCTACGCGGTAAAACGTTTGATCGGTCGCAAGTTCGACTCGAAAGAGGCGAAACATCATAAAGATCTGGTCTCCTACCCGCTGGTAGCTGCCGATAACGGTGATGCATGGCTGGAAGTTGATGGTAAGAAGATGAGCCCGCAGGAGATCTCTGCGATCACACTGCAGAAGATGAAGAAGACTGCGGAAGATTATCTCGGTGAATCTGTGACAGATGCGGTGATTACCGTACCTGCTTACTTTAACGATTCCCAGCGTCAGGCCACCAAGGATGCCGGTGCCATTGCCGGCCTGAACGTGCTGCGTATTGTGAATGAGCCAACTGCTGCTGCACTGGCTTATGGTCTGGATAAAACTGAAGAGAATCATCTGATTGCCGTATACGATCTCGGTGGTGGTACCTTCGATATCTCGATCCTTGAGATCGGTGATGGCGTATTCGAAGTAAAAGCGACCAATGGTGATACCTTCCTCGGTGGTGAAGATTTCGATCAGGTGCTGATTAAATATCTGGCCGCTGAGTTCAAGAAAGAGCACGGCGTTGATCTGATGAGCGACAAGCTGGCCCTGCAGCGTCTGAAAGAGGCTGCGGAGAAAGCGAAGATCGAGCTCTCATCAAGCAATCAGACCGAAGTGAACCTGCCGTTTATTACGGCTGATGCATCCGGCCCTAAACATCTGCTGATCAAGCTTTCACGTGCCAAGTTTGAATCTCTGGTTGGTGATCTGGTTGATCAGTCGATCGAACCTTGCAAGCAGGCGCTCAAGGATGCCGGTGTGAAAGCCGGTGATGTTCACGAAGTGGTACTGGTGGGTGGTATGACTCGTATGCCGCTGGTGCAGCAGAAGGTGCAGGAGTTCTTCGGTCGCGAGCCGCACAAGGGCGTGAACCCGGATGAAGTGGTGGCTATTGGTGCTGCGATTCAGGGTGCGGTACTGACCGGTGATGTGACCGACGTACTGCTGCTGGATGTTACACCTCTCTCGCTCGGTATTGAGGTAGAGGGTGGTCTGTTCAATAAGATTATTGAGAAGAACACCACCATCCCGTCCAAGAAGAGCCAGACCTATACCACGGCTGCTGATAACCAGACGGCTGTGACCATTAAAGTGGCGCAGGGTGAGCGTGAGCTCTTCTCTGCCAACAAACAGCTCGGCCTGTTTAATCTCGAAGGCATTGCACCGGCACCACGTGGCATGCCACAGGTTGAAGTAACCTTCGACATCGATGCCAACGGTATTATGCATGTGCATGCCAAGGATAAAGGTACCGGTAAAGAGACCTCCATTCGTATTGAGTCCGGTTCCGGCCTCTCCGAGGAAGAGATCGAGCGCATGAAGAAAGATGCGGAAGCCAATGCTGATGAAGATAAGAAACTGAAAGAGCAGATCGAAGCGAAGAACCGTGCTGATGCACTGGTCTATTCAACCGAGAAGTCACTCAAAGAGCATGGTGATAAAGTGGATGAAGAGACTCGCACAGCGATTGAAGCTGCACTGGAAGAGCTGAAGAAAGCGATTGAAGGTGGCGATGCTGAGACCATCACTGCGGCTGAAACCAATCTGGCTGAGAAGGCGCAGAAGCTGGGTGAAGCGATCTACAAGGATATGCAGAATGAGCAGGCTCAGGCAGAAGGCGCTGATTCAGCTGCACCGGAATCTGATGCTGCCAAGGATGCTGATATTGTTGATGCTGAAGTTGTGGATGAAAACGATAAAAAGTGAGGCGTGAAGCGTGAAGTGCAAGGCGTGAAACGTAAGGCGTGAAGTGTTAACGGTGAGGCGTAAGGTGTTAGGTGTGAGGAGTCTGTTCTCCTTTCTCTTTACCCCTTACGCCTTACCTTTTTTTATAGGGAGTGAGAGTGTCTAAACGCGACTATTATGAAGTGCTGGGTGTGGCTAAAGATGCCGATGAAAACACCATCAAACGGGCTTACCGCAAGCTGGCGATGAAATATCACCCGGATCGTAATCCGGATGATGAGAAGGCGGCTGAAAATTTCCGTGAAGTAACCGAAGCCTACGAAGTATTAACCGATAGCAATAAACGTGCGCGTTTTGATCAGTATGGTCATGCCGGTGTCGATGAGCAGATGCAGGACTTCTGGGGCCGTGGTGGGGCGCAGGATTCACACGCCTTCCGCGACTTTGGCGATATGTTCGGCGACGTGTTCGGCGATATGTTCGGTGGTCGTGGTGGCGGCCATGCAACGCGCGGTGCTGATCTGCGTTATAACCTCTCTATAAGCCTTGAAGAGGCGGCCAGTGGCAAAGAGGTGGAACTGGATATTCCAAGGCATGAGAGCTGTAACAACTGTAAAGGCAGTGGCGCTCGTCCCGGCTCTAATCCGGTGCCATGTAACACCTGTGGCGGTCATGGTCAGGTGCAGATGCAGCAGGGTTTCTTTGCTGTGCGTCGTACATGCCCGACCTGTCATGGTAAGGGCTCACGTATTGATTCACCATGTATTGAATGCGGTGGAGCAGGGCGTAAAAAGATCAATAAGAAGCTGAAGGTGAAAGTGCCTGCCGGTGTCTATGAAGGTGCGCAGGTACGTGTTACCGGTGAAGGTGAAGCTGGTGAATATGGAACGCCATCCGGTGATCTCTACATTGTCATCTCGCTGAAACCGCACAAGATCTTTGAACGCGATGGTGCCGACCTCTACTGCACGATGCCGGTGACATTCCCGCAGGCGACACTGGGTTCTGAAGTGGATGCACCAACGCTGGATGGTAAGATCAAGATCAAGATTCCGGCTGGAACTGAGGCTGGGCGTGTATTCCGACTGCGCAGTCACGGTGTTCCTGATGTGCGTAACGGTAGCCAGAAGGGTGACCTTTATGTGCGTGTACAGATCGCTGTGCCGAAGAAGATGAGTGCAAGACAGGAGCAGCTGCTGCGCGAATTTGCCGATGAGGCGGGTGATGATGTCTATCCTGAACGCTCCTCATTTCTGGGCAAAGTGAAGGATTTCTGGGAAGATCTCTCCCAGGAGGGCAAATAATGGCTGATATGAGGATCGTGATTGTAGGTGCTTCAGGGCGTATGGGCCGCATGCTTGTGCGTGCGGTGAGTCAGGCTGATGGTGTAGTTCTGGCTGGCGCAACTGAGCGATCCGGTTCTGAGTTTGTCGGCCGTGATGCCGGTGAACTTGCAGGTGTAGAGACATTGGGCGTGAGAATCGTTGATGATATTTCCACCTGCTCTGAAGCTGATGTAATTATTGATTTCACAGCACCTGTAGCGACGTTAAGTCATGCAGCTTTTGCGGCCAGTAAGGGTATGGGTATGGTGATCGGAACTACCGGTTTTGATGCCCAGCAGATGGCTGCATTGAAACATACGCTTGCCGCCTCTCCAGTGGTGATGGCTGCCAACTATTCGGTTGGTGTTAATCTGGCTCTCAATCTTATTGAGCGCGCAGCAGCTGTGCTGGGGAATGATTATGATGCCGAGATTTTTGAGGCGCATCACAAACACAAAGTTGATGCGCCGAGCGGTACAGCGCTGGCTATGGGCCGAGCCTTGGCAGCAGGTCGTGAAGTGGATCTGGATGAAACCGCTGTTTACGCCCGTGAAGGCATTACCGGAGCCCGTAAACCGGGTTCGATCGGTTTCTCCGTAGTGCGTGGTGGTAATATTGTCGGTGAGCATCAGGCGATGTTTATTGCCGATGAGGAGCGTATTGAGATCAATCATGTCGCTGCTGACCGCATGGTCTTCGCCAAAGGTGCAGTTCGTGCAGCTGGCTGGCTGGCATCGCAATCTACCGGCTGGTATGACATGCAGGATGTACTCAATCTGCGCGATTAACTGCAGAGAAAAATGGCTGCGACATAATAGATAAGCCAACCACGAATACACACGAATCAACACGAATAATAGTCAGTGAATATTTGCATTATTGCCTCAAGGCACTCTCTCTGCCATAGAAGTATCCACCTAATGGTGGATGTTTTTCACATCTCGTATTAGCGAGGAAAGTGAATTAATGAGCATCTTGTAATTCGTGAAAATCAGTGTGTATTCGTGGCTGGTTTTTTTATCCTTGAGTTACGCTGAACAGCTGGCACAAGTTGATATTTCCCGCTAATGGTCAATGAGCTTTTGTTGCGCGACAATTTGTCACACTCCGACGGTTTACAAATCATATAACTTTCGCGATCAGAAATGGCGCAGAGACGCGGCTTGTTTGATCGCTAGCCAGACCGTAGCTTAAGTTCTCATGCGAATCGAAGAGGCAACGATGTTTATTCAAGGCTCCATTGAGGAGATGGTGGGTACTTATAACCTGAAACGGTTGTTTGTGTTCAGAACTGCAGTGATCGCAAGTGAGCTGGCGGCTGTTGGTCTGGCTGTTTACGGGCTCTCTGTCGTGTTGCCTCTTCACTATATGCTTTCAGTGATTGCTCTCTATACGCTGTTTAACGCTTACGTCTGGTTGCGGCTGCGCAAAAGCCCATCGGCCAGTGCCAATGAATTTTTCCTACATCTGGTTGTGGATGTGCTGGCACTGGCCGCACTGCTCTATTTTGCCGGTGGCTCCAGTAATCCGTTTGTTTCGCTGTTTCTACTGCCGCTGGTGATTGTGGCGGCAACACTGCCCAAGCGTTATGTCTGGGGCATGGCGGCGGTGACGCTGGGTTGCTACTCGCTATTGATGTTGATCAATGTGCCGCTGACGCAGGAGATGACAGGCCATAATCACGGTGCTCATGCCGGCCATGGTGCTGCCCCTGCAGGTGATTTCAGTCTGCATGTGCTGGGTATGTGGTTCAGTTTTCTGCTTGCCGTGGGTCTGATTCTATTTTTCGTCGTCTCCATGGCTGAAGCTTTGCGCCAGCGTGATCAGAAACTGGCCGAAGCACGTGAGAAAAATCTGCGTGATGAGCATATGGTCTCTCTCGGCACACTTGCTGCCGGTGCCGCCCATGAGCTGGGTACACCGCTGGCGACGATGGCTGTACTGACCAAAGAGATGGAAAAGGAGTATCGGCAGCAACCCGAACTGTTGGAAAACATTGTTATTCTGCGTTCGCAGGTGGATCGCTGTAAGGCGACACTTGGGCAGATCAGTGCCAGTGCCGGACAGATGAAGGCTGAGAGTGGCCATAGCGAAGATGTGAAGAGCTGCCTGAACCACTGCATAGCACGCTGGCAGGAGCTGCATCCGGCAACATCAATAGCGATCTCCCTGAAAGGACTTGAACCGGCTCCAACCATTGTTGTTGATGAAACCCTGAATCAGGCCGTGATCAATGTGCTGAATAATGCTGCTGATGCCTCTCCGAATAGCATTGAGTTGAATGCAGAGTGGTCTGCTGTTGAACTGAATCTTGATATTCGCGATTTTGGTGACGGTTTAAGTCCTGCTGCGCTGGAAGCGCTGGGTAAACCGTTTTTTACCACCAAGAAGGATGGCCACGGCCTCGGTTTCTACCTGGCCAGTGAGGTGGTGCGCCGTATTGGCGGTGAGATGAATATCAGCAATCACGCAGAGGGTGGGGCACTTGTTAATATTCGCCTGCCACTGCAGAAGTTGAAAACGGAGTAGCTATGGAAGCAAACAGGGATCTGCCGAATCTGCTGCTGGTTGATGATGATGAACTCTTCTGTCGCATTCTCTCCTCTGCGCTGGAGAAGCGCGGTTTTGCCGTGCAGGTATCGCATAATGTGGCTGATGCCATCGAACTGATTGGTGATGCCGCACCTGAATATGCCGTGGTTGATTTGAGCATGCCGGGTGATTCCGGTCTGGTGCTGGTCGAGAAGCTGCATCAACTGGATGAACATACCCGTATCGTTGTATTAACCGGTTACGCCTCCATTGCCACAGCAGTAGAGGCGATCAAGCTTGGTGCAACACACTATCTTGCTAAACCCGCCGATGCTGATGAGGTGGTTGCCGCACTGCAGAAAAACAGTGGTGATGCCGCTGCTGAGGTTTCCGGTCAGCCGATGTCCACCAAACGCCTGGAGTGGGAACACATCCAGAAGGTACTGATGGAGTGCGATGGCAATATTTCCGAAACCGCCAGAAGACTCAGTATGCACCGGCGAACTTTGCAACGAAAACTGGCCAAACGCCCGTCAAAGTCCTGAGTTTAATTTATCTTCATCCTTGTGGTTGAAGGGCTGGAGTCGCATAAAATCAGACCTCTGTCCGAAGTTATGTTCGATCTATCAGTTTCCTGTTTTCAGTCTATAATGGTTTTAAGATATTGTTTCATGAGTCATGGGGGTGATCATGGAAACAGAACAGGAACAACGCAGAGAAGAGCGTCTTGCTGCTCCGGAATTGTCAATCGGCAAGCTCTGTATTCTGGAAACCAAGCGAAGCCTCAAAGTGGAAGGTGTGCGCGATATTACCTGCGCGGGTATCGGCTTGAAGGTGAATGGTTTTTTGCCACAGGGAGAGTTGGTTCGTCTCAAGCTTAACTTTGGCAGAGACCACTTTCATCTCTATGGTGATGTGGCCTGGTGTGTACCGGCAGCAGGTGCGTTGCTTGACGCAGATGAGCCTGATTTATTCATGACCGGAATCATTCTGTAAGTTGGAAAATGGAAGTTTCAACATTCAAACCTGATGAATGGGCGCTTCAATAACTAAGGGGCTGGAGTGGTACAAAAGTAGACCAGCCCCGAAGTTTTCGCGCTTGCTATGTTGGTCCGCTAACTTTGAGGACGATCATAGCTACACCTTTTTAGCGCTGACTTGCCAATGCCAAATTGTCGGAACAGACTATTGTTCATACTCCGGGTTGCGACCATTTGCCGCGATTCAGTTCACTATGAATGGAGATACAGTTCGCATATGCTTGGATTTAATCAATCTCCTTTTTATCGCCTCTCAATGATACTGCTAGCCGGTATATTGCTGGTTGCGTGTGACAATCAGGATAATAAGCTGCCAGCTAGCGTCGCAGCCCCTGTTGTTGTGCTAAAGGCGCATACGCTAATGTTGAGTCACAGGGTCGAAGCGCTTGGCACTGCACAGGCTGAAGAATCGGTTACCATTACCGCCAGAGTTGCAGGCAGGCTTGATGAGATCGCTTTTTCAGATGGTCAGCGGGTCAACAAAGGGGACGTGATCGCACGCATGGATCAGAGAGCGGAACAGGCACAGTTGATTGCCAGTCAGGCGCAGCTGCATGAACATCAGCGTGAGCTGAAACGACTTAAAACACTTCTGACACGTAAGGCAACAGCCAGTCGTACAGTCGATGAACGCAAAACGTTGCTTGCAGTAACTGCAAGCAGGGTTAAGGAGATCAAGGCAAAAATTGATGAGTTAACACTGATCGCACCCTTTGATGGCAAGTTAGGCATCCGTCGGGTCAGTCCGGGGGCGATGATTCAGCCGGGCACGATGATCACCACGCTGGATGCAACGGAAAAGATCAAACTCGACTTTACCATCCCCTCTACAGAGCTTAGTGGCATAGCTGTCGGTGCAATAGTTGAAGCGAGCACCACAGCACTGCCTAGAGAGCAATTCATCGGCAGGTTAACCAGTGTGGATTCACGTATCGATCCATTGACACGTTCGTTATTGTTGCGTGCTGAAATCGACAATCAAACGGGCAGATTGATTCCCGGCATGCTGATGCGGGTCGTGCTAAAGAGTGCATCGCGGGAAGCGCTGGTGGTTCCGGAAGAGAGTATTACCCAGAGGCAGGGGAAGCATTTCCTGACGCTGGTGGATGAGAACAACAAAGTTGAGCTCAGGGTAATTGAAATTGGTCTGCGTGAAGATGGACTGGTAGAGATTCGCCGGGGTCTGACTGCAGGTGAGCAAGTGGTTGTGCGCGGTATGGGTTTTGTCAGATCTGGTCAGCTTGTCACGATCAAGCAAATCTGGACATCGATTGATGACAGGCATGCCTCCAGCGCTCATGCTCAATAGCCTTTTATGAGCTGTAGCTGTAACCCAATCTTGAAAAATACGGAAGCAGGTTTCTATGTGGTTATCTGATACCAGTGTTCGCCGTCCGGTACTGGCTCTGGTTATGAATCTGCTGCTGATTGTGTTTGGCATTCTCTCCTTTTCCAGTCTGCCGCTACGCGAATATCCGGACATTGATCCGCCAATTGTCTCCATTACAACCAGTTATCTCGGAGCTGCAGCCAATGTGGTGGAGACGCGTATCACCGAAGTGATTGAGGGACGTATTGCCGGTATTGAGGGCATACGCTCTATCACTTCGAAAAGTCGGGATGGACGTTCGGATATCTCGATCCGCTTCTCCATTAATCGTGATATCGATGCCGCAGCTAATGATATTCGTGATCGAGTATCACGTATTATGGATGATCTTCCCGATGGTGCGAATGCCCCGGAAATCCGCAAAACCGATGCAGACGAACGGGTCATCATGTGGGTTCACCTGACCGGCAAAGGCATGACCACGATGCAGGTCACCGATTATGCACGGCGTTATATCGAGGATAGATTTTCTTCGCTTGATGGTGTGGCTCGTGTACGTATCGGTGGCGGTAAGGAGCAGGCTCTGCGCATCTGGCTGGATCGTAACAGGCTGGCCGCTTTTGGACTGACGGTTATCGATGTGGAGCGGGTTCTGCGTCAGGAGAATGTGGAGCTTCCCGCTGGTGTGCTGGAGTCGAACCGACGTGATTTTACTGTTCGTATGCAACGAAGATACAGTAATATCGATGATTTTCGGGGGCTGGTGCTCAAAGCCGGTAGCAATAACTATCTGGTTCGCCTTGCTGATGTGGCGCGTGTAGAGACCGGTGTTACTGAGCAGCGCAGCATATTGCGCGGCAACAGCATACCGATGGTAGGTGTTGGCATCGTCAAGCAGTCCAAGGCCAATACGCTGACAGTTGCCCGGCTGGCAAAAGAGGAGATGGCACAGGTCAATAAGGTGCTGCCAGCGCATATGCATATGGAGCAGAGTTATGACTCCAGTCTGTTTGTTGATAATGCCATTGATGAGGTATTCAAGACCCTGCTATTTGCCATTCTGATGGTGGTGGCAGTGATTTATATATTTTTGGGCAATGCGCGAGCCATGCTGGTGCCGGCTGTTACCGTGCCGATCTCTCTGATTGCCACTTTTGCCGTGCTCGATCTGTTTGGATATTCGATCAATCTATTAACACTGCTGGCTCTGGTGTTGGCAATCGGACTGGTGGTCGATGATGCAATTGTTGTAGTTGAGAATATTCATCGACGTATGGAGATGGGGGAGAGCAGGCTGGTGGCAGCTTTTCGCGGTACCCGTCAGGTCGGTTTTGCCGTGCTTGCCACCACCGCTGTCCTGGCTGCTGTATTTGTACCCATCACTTTTATGCAGGGTGATGTCGGACGCCTGTTTAGTGAGTTTGCTATCGCTATTACTGCGGCGGTGATTTTCTCAAGTTTTGCAGCCCTGACCATTGCTCCGGTGATTGCTTCCAAGCTGCTTGGCAAGGGTAGCCAGCGCGGAGCTCTGAGTCAGCGACTTGATCATTTTTTCAACAGGCTTCGGGATCGTTATCTGGCAAGACTGATCTCTATGCTGGAACGCCCATGGCTGGCCTTGATCGTGATTGCCCTGATGCTGGCAGCATCGATGTTGTTGCTGCGTGAGATTCCACAGGAGTATTCGCCAAAAGAGGATCGTGGTGTGTTTTTTGTCATGATCAAAGGGCCGGAAGGGGCGTCTTACGCATATATCCGTGAACATATGGATGAAGTTGAAAGGCGTTTGATGCCATTTACTGAGACAGGAGAGATTCAGCGTCTGTTACTACGTGCACCAGGTAGTTTTGGCGCCACATCTGACTACAGTAATGCACGCGCTATTGTCGTACTTAATCACTGGAGCAAGCGCAAACCGATTGGCTATTACATCGCTCAGGTGCAAAAGCTTACAGCGGATATTCCGGGTGTGGTTGTATTTAGTATGGTGCGTCAGGCATTCGGCCGCGGTGAGGGTAAACCTGTACAGTTTGTACTGGCTGGCCCGACCTACGATGAGCTGGCTGGCTGGCGCGATAAGGTGTTGCGCAAAGCAGGCTCTAATTCTGGCCTGATCGACCTGGATCACGATTATAAGGAAACCAAACCGCAGATCGGTGTCCGTGTTCTGCGTGATCGGGCGGATGCACTTGGTGTTTCTGTGGTAGAGATCAATCGCACGCTGGAAACCTTGATGGGTTCTCGCCGGGTGACAACCTATATTGATCGTGGAAAAGAGTATGATGTGTTACTGGAGAGCGAGAAGTCTCTGAAGCAGCAGCCCTCAGATATCCTCAATAGCCGGGTACGATCCGAACGCAGTGGCAAGCTGATTCCTCTCTCCAATCTGGTTGAGATTCAGGAGTTTGCCGATAGTGCAACGCTCAATCGCTATAACCGCCAGCGTGCCATTACGCTGGAGGCTAATCTGGTTGGCAATTATCCTCTCGGGGAGGCGTTGAACTATCTTGAGGAGATCGTGCGTACTGAGTTGCCTGCAGGTGCCACAATAGATTATAAAGGCCCGTCACTTGACTTTATCGACAGTGAATCATCCATCTATCTGGTGTTTGTACTGGCACTGATGGTGGCCTTTCTGGTTCTGGCGGGGCAGTTCGAGAGCCTGGTTCATCCTTTGACCATCATGCTGACTGTACCACTGGCAATTACCGGCGCACTGGCTGCACTCTGGGTCTTTGGTATGAGTCTGAATATCTACAGCCAGATCGGGCTGATTATCCTGATTGGTATTGCTGCCAAGAACGGCATATTGATTGTTGAGTTCATTAATCAGCTGCGCGATGAGGGCGTGGAGTTCCAGCAGGCGATTATTGAGGCAACCGGTAAACGTTTTCGCCCGATCTTGATGACGGCACTCACCACCGCTTTCGGAGCACTGCCTCTTATTTTTTCATCGGGTGCGGGTGCGGAAACTCGGTTGGTGATTGGCACCGTGATCCTGGCCGGTGTACTGGTAACTACACTGTTCACCCTGTTTGTTGTGCCGATGATCTACAGATTATGGGCACAGGGCACAGCTTCTCCCAAAGCTACCGGGCAGCGGCTTGAGCAAGAGCTGGATCAATGTGAGAAGAAGATATGAAACCGCTACTTCTCTGTCTGATTAGCATGCTTATCTCTGCCTGTGTCGTGGGGCCGGATTATCAAAAGCCGGAGTTTAGCTATAACGACCAGTGGCAGGGCAAAAGCATCGACGATCAAAATCTTCACAGTCCGACATCCGAACAGTGGTGGGAGCAGTTTGAAGATCCGCTGCTCACTGAGTTGATCACCCATAGTCTGCAGCATAACCGTGATCTGGCAGTTGCCTTTGCCAATATCGAGCGTGCCAGGGCATCCAGACGCAGCTCCCGGTCTGGCCTGTTCCCAACACTGGATGCTGGCGGCACAGCCAGTCGCAATCGCTATAGCAGCCAGACAGCTTTTGCGACCAATAGCAGAATTCGCAACAGTTTTTCTGCTTCACTGGATGCCAGCTGGGAGCTGGACCTGTTTGGTCGCACGCGTCGTGCTATTGAGGCGGATGAGGCGATGATCGGGGCCGTTGAGGCAGCTCGCCACGGGGTGAAACTCTCTGTCGTTGCCGAAGTGGCTGGTAACTATTTCGAACTTCGAGGTGTTCAACGCCAATTGGCCATGAGCAGGCGCAGTATTGCACTGCTTGCTGAGGTTGAAGATATTGTCAGAGCCCAGTTTGAGCAGGGTGTAACCAGTGAGTTGGATCTGCTGCGTGCGCGTGGCGAGCGTGAAAGTATGCAGGCAAACATCCCTAATCTGAAAGCAGATATGATGGCTCGCATCTATCGCATCTCGGTACTGACAGGGCAAGCTCCGGAGTTTTATGTCGCGAAGTTATCAGAGCAAAAAGCGCTGCCTCTCATTCGTGACTCTGTGCCAGTTGGCCTGCGTTCCGAGGTGCTGAAGCGGCGCCCTGATGTCTATCAGGCTGAGAGAGAGCTGGCAGCAGCAACCGCCGGCATTGGCATTGCTCAAGCTGATCTGTTTCCCAGCTTCTCTTTAACAGGTTCTGTCGGTTCAGGTGCACGTCGGTTCAGTGATCTGTTTACACCTGCCACCCTGACCCGCTCTTTAGCAGGTCTTCTTAACTGGCCACTGTTTGCCGGAGGGGCATTGCATGCTGCTGTTGATGTGGCCAAAGCCGATGAGAAGATCGCTCTTGCCCGTTATGAGCAGAGTCTGCTTCTGGCACTGGAAGATTCTGAAAATGCACTCATGCGATATGCGCATGGCTGGCAGAGGCTCAAACAGTTGCGTCTGGCAGAAAAGTCACGGCAGCAGGCCTTTGAGATTGCCAAGCTGCGCTTTGAGGCTGGTGAAGAGGATTTCATGGTCATCCTTGATGCAGAGCGATCACTAATCACAACACAGACTGATATCATCAATAGCGAGGTCTACCTTCTTTCAAGCCTCTCTCAACTCTATAAAGCACTTGGTGGCGGCTGGAGTTCAGAACAGCCATAAGTCAGTAAATCAATCGAGTCTGACCCCATTGATTTGTAATTTAATAATGTTGATCATGTTATCTACCATAGAGTAGATCACATATGAGAAATGCGCATTTTCAGTGAGTTGGTTGTTCAGACCATTATGAGCTAATAGCCGCAGCTGCCTGCGACAATCTGCCGCGCGACAATTTGCCTAATTTTCACTTTTTCAGCTGAGCATAAGCTTCGCCTCCAGTTTTTCGGATGGGAGGGGATGCCATGGAAATTACTACGCTGATTGATAAGGGCGGGCCTGTGATGTGGGTGCTGCTCGGTTACTCCGTGGTGGCTGTTGCTATTGTGGTAGAGCGGCTTATTCATCTCAACCTGTTGCCCAAAGTCAGTGGTGATCTGGACTCCCTCTATCAGAGCACGGGTAAACGTATTGCACCTGAAGCGGCAATTGCCATGGGTGTGCAACAGGCTGCTGCCGAAGGTGTGAAAGATCTGGTGCGTGTGGCTTCACGAATAGGATCAGACCAACTGGCCCGCATGGAGTCTGGCCTGCGTACGCTGGCCTGGCTGGGTAATACAGCACCGCTATTAGGTCTGTTTGGCACCATCACAGGTATGATCAAAGCCTTTCAGGTGATTGAGGCTGCCGGTGGCAAGGTGGATGCGATGGTACTTGCTGGTGGCATCTGGGAAGCGATGGTCACCACAGGGGCAGGGCTGGCCGTAGCGATTCCTGTGCTGTTTCTGCTGCACTTTCTTGAAGGGTTGGTCGATAAACGTGCCAAGTCGATGCAGCGGGTCGCTTCGATGGTGATTGAGCAGCTGCCACATGTCTCTCTCAACAGTGAAAACGATCAGGTTAAACACAGGGACTCTCTGGCCCATGCAATTTGAGGGAGCACGCAGAAGTGGTCAGGCCCCGAACCTGACACCGCTGATCGATATTGTTTTTCTGCTGCTGGTCTTTTTTATGCTCACTGCCCACTTCGTCAAGGATCAGGGGCTGCCGATTGAGCTACCGGAAGCGGAAAGTGCGCTATCACTCGAAGATCAGACACCGCTTGAGATCAAGCTGACCGGCACAGGCCAGATCATGGTTGCAGATCAACAGATTACGATTGACTCGCTGCAGGAATATTTGCGACCACTGCTTGCCGAAAAAGTAGAGAAACGCGTACTTATTCGTGGTGACAAAGATGCCGGTTTTGGTGACTCGGTGAAGGTGATTGATGCAGCGCGCTTAGCTGGTGCGGCGGGTGTCGATATTGTCACTGAGCAGCCGGATCGACCTTAATATGAGTCTTGCTGTGGTGACCCCCTCAGGCAGAGCCGTTCGTTATGGCGCAATCGGCCTCTCACTGCTGCTGCACGGGGCACTGTTTGCAAATTTCGGAGGCGCACCGGCAGGGGTGGTGCAGCCGCCAAACCCATCGATCACACGCCTTAGCTTTTTAACACCAGCTGTTGAACCTGTTCTGACTCCGGAAGTTGTTCCCGAGATCAAACCTGAGAAGAAGATTGTGGAACCGACACCGGAACCGGTGAAAAAAGTGGTGAAAAAAAAGGTGCGTAAAAAGGTTGCTGAGCCAGTGAAAGAGGTGGTTCAAGAGCAGGTCAGTGAACCGCAACCGGTAGCCGTTGCACAACCAATGGCCGCAGCCGCGGTAGCTACACCACAGATTGATGAGGGGCTGATCAAGCGCGAAACCGAACGCTACCTCACCGAGGTGATGGCACATATCGAGCAGCATAAATGGTATCCGAAGGCAGCCAGACGCCGTGGCATTGAGGGGGAGGTGCATGTCCGCTTCACGCTGTTTCCCGATGGCACCGCTCAGCACCTGATCGTGGAAAATGGCCCGTCCCTGCTGGTGGCTGCAGCAAGGCAGGCTGTGGAGAAGGCGATACCGATGCCAACGCCACCGGCAAAAATTCACTGCCCGCTTGAGTGTGAGTTTCGCATGGCGTTTAACCTCAATGCGTCCTGATTTTAAGTTTTTTATATAACCAAGGGAGAGATGATGAATCCGAAGATAAAAACACACGTGGCAGCCTCACTATTTGCCATGCTGCTGCTACCAAATATGGCCGTTGCCGAAGATATGGGTTTGATGCGGGTGGATTCCACTACCATTGATGATCGCTTTGAGTCCAAACGCGGTGAACCATCCAATATCTCAGTGATCAGCGGTAACAAGGTGGAGAAGGCGCATGCCGAGAATATCAAACAGATCCTTGATGCTATTCCGGGTGTGACGGCTGAATTACAGAGTCAGGACTCACTGAAAATTCATATCCGTGGTGTGGAGAATCAGCGCTTTATGGGTGAGAAGCCGGGCGTGGCCGTGGTGATTGATGGTGTGCCGGTATTTGAGCGCACAGGGCGCGTGAATATCAATATGGATGACATCGAATCGATCAAGGTGGTCAAGGGTGGTGCCTCCTATCTCTTCGGTGATGATGCTCTGGCCGGTGCGGTGATCATTACCACCAAACGCGGTGCCAAACTGGCTGGTGGTCAAATCTCGGCAGAGGGGGGAAGTTTCGGCTCCAAACGTGGTCTGGCACGTGCCGGATTTGCTACCGATAAGGTTTCAGGTCATCTGCAGGTAAGTCGTCGTGAGGCTGACAGCTACTACTTTCAGGGGCAGTACAAAGCCGATTATCTCAACGGAAAACTGCAGGGTTACCTCTCAGATTCCAGCGATCTCACCTTCGGCTGGGAGGTGGCCAAACGCTTTAAGGATAGTCACGGTACGGTGACCGGTGTGACACAGGCTGCAGTTGATCCGACCAGTGTAAATGGTCGCGATTTTGCCCGTCACTATAATGTTGATCTGGGTAAGTTCTATCTCACCTATGCCAACGATATCTCTGAAACCAGCAACCTGATGCTCAATATCTACCAGTTTGGTGATCACACTAAATTCTGGTCCTCTCCTATTCGTTACAGCACAACAGGTGCAGTTGTGACCGATGTGAATGCCTATGCCAATGGTAATGACTACAAACAGGTTCAGCGTGGCATCAAGGGCGAATGGCGAGGCAGCAGCGAGAGCCTGGGCTGGATGGGTGCCGTTGATCTGCGCGATAACAGCTACAAGAACAAAGTGACAATTCTGCAGAGCCATCGCGCCAGTCCAAGCCCCTTCTCCGGTGTTACTGCAGGTACGGTGATTACCGATGACAAAACAAAAGAGCGCATGTATGCCGGTTATGGTGAGCTGAAATACCGTCTGACTAAAGATATGACCATGACCATGAATGGTCGCTATGACCATGTGAAGCTGACCTATGACTCCTATCTTCCGGCCGCCGGCCCGCAGCTGGCCAAACACTTTAATGTCGGCTCATACCGTGGTGGCATCAACTATGACTTCAGCGACTCAGTGTCGCTCTACTCTAATGTCTCAACCGGTTTCCGGGCACCGACTGTGCAGCAGCTGTTTGCCGGCTCAGCGGGTCTGACCGGTAACGTGGCGGCCAACCCGAACCTTAAAACAGAACGGGCGATCAACTATGAGGTGGGTCTGCGCGGCAGGCTCGATATTGTCGGCGGGCTGGAGTGGGATGTCGCTGCCTTCCAGATTGATCGTAAGGATTTTATCCTCAATGTGGCCGGTCAGTATGCCAATCCGGCAACCGGTGTGACCGATCAGTATCAGAATATCGGTGGCATGCGCAATCGCGGTGTTGAGCTGGCAGTGAAAAGTGATCAGCAACAGCTCTTCTCGATGGATCTTGCCTACACACTGCTGGATGCGAAATTTACCCGCTATGACAACTACAACCTGCTGCTTGGCAACCGCTTCAGCCCCGCACCAGGTGCAAGCAGAATCGTGACCTACAATAATAGCGGTAAAACAGTGCCGCGTGCCCCCAAGCATAAAGTCTTTCTGGCCGCTCGCGTTAAGCCCTTTGCAGGATTCACACTGACCGGTGAGATGAATGCGCAATCCTCCTATTTTGCCGATGAGATTAATCAGGAGAAGATTGGAGGTCATGCTCTGTTTGATCTGGTGGCCAACTATGATTTCACAACAGGAGCCAATAACGGTGTGAAGTGGGCACTGTTTGGACGCATGGATAACGTGCTGGATCGCACCGTTTACAACACCGCACGCGGTTATTACGACAGCAATGGCGATTTCACCTACAACGCTGAAGACCTCTCTATCGTGGTCAATCCGGGCCGTCGTTATACCGCCGGCATTACAGCAACCTTTTAATCAAACCATACCGAGGGAGAAGATATGAACAAACAGATGAAACAGCTGATTATCGCGGCAGCGACTGCACTGCTGCTCTCAAGCCCGGCGCTGGCCTGTGGTGGTAAACCGTGTGCGTCCGAAAGCTGCGATTTTAAGGGAGCCAAGGCAGAAAAGTGTGTGCAAGGTGATGCCAAAGGATCGGGTTATAAGAAATCGGGGCACCATAACATTCCGGGCAACAGCCCTGACTATATTCGCAAGATTCTCAAGAAGGGTGATGCCATCGCTTTGAGTGATAAGCAGCGCAAACAGATCGGTGAACTGCTGGTGGCGGCCGAAACCGGTGCTGCCAGAGCCCATGCCGAAGCTCAGATCGAAGTGGCTGAATTCCGTGGCAAACTGCACGGCGGCAACTTGAAAGATAGTGATATCAAAGCCTATAGCCAACGCATGGGTGAGCTGCGTGCAGCCAAATACGAAGCCAACCTGATGGCCTCGGTAAAAGCTTCACGCCTGCTCACTGATGAGCAGAAATCCAGGCTCTATGCAGGCAAAAAAGCCATGGGTGCTAAGAAGTGAAGCGGGAAATATGGATAGGGGCCACGCTTGCCGTGGCTCTTTTCAGTATCAACGCAGAGGCAGCGATGCACTGGTCCCCGGTTCCGAAAGAGAAGAGTCATGGTCATGGTGGACACGGTGGCCATGATCGCCATGCAGGCAAACCGTTCCTGTTGCATGCTGGTGAAGGTGCAGAGGTCCAACTGATGAGCCCGAGCAAGGTTGTTCAACCATTAACACTGGAGCATGGCAGGGTCAGTGTGAAAGCGATGGGCACCGGCAATTATCATGCGCTGGTAGCTAAACGTAGCGTGGGTGATCTGCATGAGTCAGCTGTTCGTTATATCTATATGAACGGCAAACCATCCGGCGTGTCACCATCACTATTGATAGGGCACGAGAAATCGGCACTGGAGATAGAACCAGCTCCATTGGCGCGAGAGCACTGGCGTTACTACTCCAATACAGATGCACAGTTCATCGTACGTTTTCAGGGTGAGCCGCTTGCCGGAGCGAAGGTGCACATGCAGACAGGCAATGGTAGCAGTGCTGAATTTGCAGCCAATACCGAAGGTCTGGTGACTATCCCGCTGCCTGAGGATTTTACCTACGAGAAACCCGGCCGCATGGCAAATCCACCGTCTGAATTTGTATTAACCGCTGAGCATCATGTCGGCACAGAGAGACATATTACCACCTTTTCATATGGCTATCACATCAATCCTGAGCACTGGCAGTCCACAGAGCTCGGTCTGGCGGTCATTGGTGGCGGCATGTTCATCGGTGGTTTTATTACCTTGAGAAAGCGTCGTCGCAGGGAGAAAAAGTAATGCCTATCTGGAAAAATTTATCGGTCATCCGCAAATTTGTTCAGCTGCTGGCCTTTCTGTTTCTTGTCTATGGCTCAGTCTTTGTAGGCTTCTACTCTGCCGATAAGTTGTCGGGTGCATTTCCGGTGCTCTCCTGTGCTTATGATGCCAAAACAGCAGACTACTGTGTGTTGATTCCACTGCAGCATCAGCTCGGACATGGTTTAGGGCCAGCGATTGCGGCCGGAAAATTCACACTCAGTCTGCTTCTGCCTATCCTGACAACCCTGGGAACCTTCCTTCTTCTTTTCATCTTGTTGAATAAGGCTTTCTGTGGCTGGCTCTGCCCGCTGGGCTTCTTCCAGGAGGTGCTGGGTATGATCGGTCAGAAGCTGCGGCTGAATCGCACTGAGTCGCTGGATGATAATCTGGTGGATCGCATCAGGCCTGCCAAATGGCTGATGCTGGGGCTGTTGGTGATTCTCTTGCCACTGGCTTCGGGTCTCGGTTTTGTCGGCCATGAACTGGGCGATCCCTTCTGCCAGATCTGTCCGAGCCGGATACTGACCTCACTCTTTGCAGGGCAGCTTAACCAGCTCTATATCGATACCTCATCAACCGGTTATATGATCCTCTCGATTATTGCCGATCTGTTGTTTGGTCTGATTCTTGTGCTCTCACTGACCATGCGTCAGCCCTTCTGCCGCATCTGCCCGCTGCTGGCGATGCATGCGCTGTTTAAGAAGGTTGGCCTGGTTAAGCTTGTGAAGAACTACACGCCACGCTGCGATAAGTGCGGCCTCTGCGCCAAAGCATGCCCGATGGATATCCGTGAGATTCATACATCCAAAGAGAAGGATATTCTTATGCCCGACTGCACCCTGTGTGGGCGCTGTGTGGAGTTCTGCCCGGATAAGGGTGTGATGGCACTGAAGTATGCGGTGATTCCGATTAAGGTCTCTGATCCCGCGTATTTTAAAGAACGCAACAAGGCGCAGAAGAGGTGGGAGGGCAAGCAGAAGCCATCTCGCCGTGTTAAAAAGGATTAAACGTGGAGGTTCTATTCTCCGCTATGCTGACAACATTCATCATCGGCCTCTCATTCGGGGCCGGTGCATGTATGTTTACCTGTATTCCGACACTCGGTGTGATGCTGCTGGCGCAGGATATCGGAGCCAGAGAGACCTCACTGCAGACACTGCGTTTTAATCTCGGTCGCATGGCGGCTTATGCACTGCTTGCTGCCGTTTCGGGTCTGGTTGGTGCTTCACTGGTCGGCCTGCTCGATATGAGTCATGCCAACTATATCTTTGCCGCCATGCTGCTCGGCTCTGCCGTGCTGTTGTGGCGCAAGGGGAGAGTGGCGGGGTGTGCCAGCCACAAGCAGAAGCAGATCAGGGCAGGGCTGTTCGGGATCGGTTTCGCTATGGGTTTGAGGCCATGTGCGCCGCTGGCCGGTGTCATGGCAGCATCTGCAGCAACTGGCTCAGGTGCTTACGGATTGCTTCTTGGCCTCTCCTTTGGTGCAGGTGCGATCATCATCCCCCAGCTTGTCTTCGGTTACGGTCTGGGAAAAGCAGGTGGTGAGATACGTTCACAACTCAGAGGCAGGCAGCAGCAGATGGCCAGAATAGGAGCCTCGGTACTGGCCTTTGTCGGGGTAGGGGTTGGTATGGGGTGGATCTCCCTGTGAGCCAGCAGACGGTTCTTTTGATTGATGATTGTAGCGAGATTCTGGAGCGTATTGCTGAGATACTGAGTCTGGATGGTTTCAGGATATTAAAGGCTAACGGTGGCGAGCAGGCAGTTCAGCTATTCACTGCATGTTGCAGTGAGATTGACCTTGTGGTGAGTGAAGTGATGTCGTGTTTGCATGTCGGTGAAAGAGCAGTCAATGCGGTTCGCCGCATCGATAAAAACATACCGGTATTGTTTGTTACAGACCTTGATGCATATGAGACCTCAAAACGGATAGGAGCTTTTGAAAACTACTATCTTCTTAATAAGCCTTTTTATCCCGAAGAGTTAGGTGAAGATATCCGTTCAATTATTGACTGATATTGTGATGTTAAAAATATTTTCTTGTACGGTGTACGAACGTACACCATACTCTGCCCTATGATTAATAAAGACCCCTTTTACCTCGGACGACTGCAGGATTATTATGCGCTGCACAGGTTGATTCCCTCCTATGCGGAGATCGCTGCCCTTGTTGGTGTGAGTAAACAGGGGGCTGTTAAATTTATCGATCGCATGATCTTTGCCGGTTACATCAGCAAAGGGCCGGGCGGACGTTTAAGCCCTGCCAATATGTTCTTTGCCCGCCCACATGTTGGCGTCGCACCTGCAGGTTTCGCCTCTCCGGCTACAGAACTGCTTGGTGATGCGATCACTATCGACGATTATCTGGTTGAGCATCCTTCGCAGACGGTGCTGGTTGAAGTTACGGGTGAATCGATGATCAATGCCGGTATTAACGATGGCGATTTTCTGATTGTTGAGCGCAACAGGAACCCTTCCATTGGCAAGATCGTTGTGGCTATTGTCGATGGCGATTTCACCATCAAATATCTGCGCAGCGGCAAAGAGGGGATGTACCTCGAGCCGGCCAATGAGGACTTCCCGGATATCTATCCTGAAATGTCACTGGATATCTACGGTGAAGTGGTCGGTCAGTTCCGAAAATTCTAAAACTATTTTTACCACAGAGAACACGAAGAGCACGAAGAAAAGCATATCAAGGAGTAGATATGGAATATGCAGCTGGCAATGAGCCGTGTTTCAGAGGTTCTGGCGCATTATTCTGTCTTTCTTCTTTGTGATCTCTGTGTTCTTCGTGGTGAATTAATCAGGTGAAAACAACGAGCAACTGGCCCAATGCGATTGCGCACATTGATTGCGATGCCTTTTATGCATCGTGCGAGGCGGCGCGCAGGCCTGATCTGAAGGGCAGGCCGATCTGTGTGTTATCGAGTCAGAATGCCATTGTTGTCGCCAAATCCTACGATGCCAAGGCGCTCGGTATCACCACAGGCATGCCGGTCTGGGAGGCGAAAAAGCTTGCCCCGCAGGCGGTCTTTCTTGCCGCTGACTTTCGTTATTATGGCCAGCTATCGCATAAGCTCTTCTCCATTCTCAGACGTTACAGTCCCGATATTGAGATCTACTCCATTGATGAGGGATTTATGGATATGAATGGCATCCGAACCTTGTGGCGTAAACCCTTTCGGCAGCTTGCAGATGAGATTCGCCAGAGTGTTGAACGTGAAACAGGTATTACCGTTTCCGTCGGTATCAGTGTGACGCGCATACTGGCCAAGCTGGCATCGGAATCGAACAAACCCAATGGTAGCACGGTGATTCCGGGTAAACGGGTCGAGCGTTTTCTGGCTGATATTGCAGTCTCTGATATTCCGGGTATCGGCAGGAACCGTGCCGCGCTGCTGCATAAATGTAATATTTATACGGCCCTGCAGTTTGCCCACATTGAGGATGGTCTCATGCAGCGATTGCTGGGGCGTCACGGTATGATTCTCAAACAGGAGTTGTCCGGCATCTCTGTGATGGGGCTGGAGACCGATCCGCCGCTGGCGAAAAGTATCGCCCGCACTGCCTCGATGGGAGAGGTGACTACCTCGTCTCAGCTTGTGGCTGCACATTTGAGTTATCACACCATGCGGCTGGTCTCAGACCTGGTCGCCAAACAGCTGTTTACCCGCCGTATCCATGTTTTTCTCACCCTT
Source organism: Mariprofundus sp. NF (assembly GCF_013387455.1). Taxonomy (NCBI): domain Bacteria; kingdom Pseudomonadati; phylum Pseudomonadota; class Candidatius Mariprofundia; order Mariprofundales; family Mariprofundaceae; genus Mariprofundus; species Mariprofundus sp. NF. The sequence continues at coordinate 157,742 of NZ_VWNC01000003.1, read as the reverse complement.
GCTACATTTGAGAAGCGGGGTGCTGATATCCGGCTTGATCTTCCAAGTAGTAGTCTGAAGCGGATCACAGCAGCGGTGAAAGAGGGTTTTATGAAGCTGTTCAGAGCAGAGGAGAGCTATCGCGGCTGCGGCATTGTGGCGACCCATATTAGTCGCGCTGCATCAGCCACCCCCGATCTGTTCGGCCTGATGCATGAGGATGACCGTCAGATGGATTTGATGCTGACGGTGAATCACATCAACAGAAAATATGGTGATCGCACCATCTCACTTGCTGCGGTGAGGAAGATCAAACAGCGACAGAATCGTCCGCGTTTCCAATACCCGTTGCTTATTGCAAGTTGAACTGATCCGGCGACGGAAGATTATAGCTTGCGATTTGGCTCGGTTTTTCTACCATAACAGCCCGCACAATAGGAGGGGACTATGAGCGTTGCAGATGTGATCGCACAGATTAAAGAGGGAAAAAGCCTGGCTGGCGGTGAATTTACCAACCTCAATTTTTCTAATCAGGATCTCTCCGGTGCTGATTTCTCCGGCGCTGACCTGCACGGAAGCAAATTCAATGGTGCAAAGCTGCACAATGTGAATTTCACAGGAGCCAATCTCGGTCACTGTAATTTTGGTGGTTCTGATATGAGTGGTTCCGATATCAGCGGTGCGAATCTCGATGGCAGTGAGATGATTAATGTGAAGCAGACAGGTCTGCGGATTGACCGTGATCGCCTGATCTCCCGTGTTCGCAGTGGCTGGACGCTTGATGGTGTTGATATCTCAGGCATGGATCTGGCTGGTGAGAATCTTCGCTACGCTAAAATTACCTATGCCAATATGCAGGGCTGTAATCTGGAGGGAGCGGATCTGCGCGGTGCTGTACTTTATGAGACCAACCTCGCCTGTTCAAACCTGATGAATGCAGATATGCGTGGTGCCAGTCTGAAACGGGCCAACCTGACCAAAGCCAACCGTACAGGCACTCAGGTATCCAGACGGGCGCTGAAGCGGGCTTTCATTACCGGTGATATTGCTTATCTCGACAATTAAATCCTGATTGAAAACAGGCTGCTGCCCTTGAAGAGTAGAGGGTATCACTACTGCTGAGACGACGTTTCTATTTGAACTGGTAGAATTCGCTGACCTGAAGGTACTCATTATCTTTATAAGAGACTGATTTTTTACCATTTTTGGTGAGCATGCCGATGATCATGTTGGCCTGTTCACAATCCATCGTACCTAACGGTTTTCGCCCACCACCGAGCAGAGCCAGTTCAATGGATACATTGTTGTTTTCAGAGTGCCATAGTGATGTGTATCCGACTACGGTTGCTAAATCTTTTGTATTCATATTTCCCCCTGTTACATGTTCGAGCTTGTCCCCTTTTATCTGTTTTTCCACGCATTCCAAGTAGCCAGCATTCAGTAAAATTGCTTTATAAGCAAATGAATTTTAAAAAACAGCCGCAGGTAGATCTGGTAATGCAGAGTAGAAAGCAGTGGATGCCTGCTTGCTTTTTCGTCTTCTTTTAGCTAGAAAGCGCGCCCGCTCAAAAGGGCGAATTCGCACACCGACCCAACTATTGTGCCCGAAAGGGTGAGGGATGGTGGAAGAAAATAACAATTGGAGAACTTAAATGTCTCAGTTTACTATGAAGCAACTGCTTGAAGCAGGCGTACACTTTGGTCATCAGACCCGTCGCTGGAATCCAAAAATGGCACCGTATATTTTCGGTCAGCGTAATGGCATCCACATTATCGATCTGCAGAAAACTCTGCGTCTGGCCAACGAGGCCTACTCATTCATGAATGCACTGGCAGCAGCCGGTGGCCGCGTACTCTACGTTGGCACCAAGCGTCAGGCTCGTGATGCAGTCAAAGAAGAGTCACTGCGTGCCGGTCAGTTCTATGTTAATCACCGCTGGCTCGGTGGTACCCTGACCAACTTCGCAACCGTTCAGCAGTCTGTTCGTAAGATGAAAGATCTGCAGCGTCAGAAGGAAGAGGGCGTGTTTGAACTGCTGACCAAGAAAGAGGCCCTGGGCCTGCAGCGTTCACTGGATAAACTGGAGCGTTCACTCGGTGGTATCAAGGATATGGTTGAGCTGCCTGACTGCCTGTTCGTAGTTGACGTGCGTAAGGAAGAGCTGGCTGTGAAAGAGGCTCAGAAGCTGGGTATCCCGGTTGTTGCTGTTGTAGATACCAACTGCAACCCAACAGGTATCGATTATGTTGTTCCAGGTAACGACGATGCGATTCGTGCTGTGCGTCTGTTCTGCAGCAAGGTTGCGGATGCCCTGCTTGAAGGTGCTGAAGCTTGGACTCTGGAAAATGCTGAAGATGATGCGGATGTTGTTGAAGCTATGACTGTCGCTGCTGAAGAGACAGCGGCTGACGCGTAATTAATTAAAAGGATACGAGGGTAATTTAGAATGGCTATTACTGCTGCAGATGTAAAAAAACTGCGTGACTTGAGTGGCGCTGGCATGATGGATTGCAAGAAAGCATTGACTGAAACTGATGGTGATGTTGATGCTGCAGTTGATTTCCTGCGTAAGAAAGGTCTGGGTGCTGCATCCAAAAAAGCTGGCCGTATCGCTGCTGAAGGTCTGGTTGTCTCCATTTCCAAAGGCAATGTAGGTGTTGTTCTGGAAGTGAACTCTGAGACTGACTTCGTAAGCAAGAATGATCAGTTTGTCGGTTTCGTGAATGCTGTTGCACAGCTGATCCTCGATAATAATCCTGCTGATGTGGAAGCACTCAAGGCGATGGATTTTGATGGTGAACATAATGTTGAGCAGGCACTCTCTCAGCTGATCGCTACCATTGGCGAGAACATGAGTATTCGCCGCTTCGAGCGCATTGAGGCTGCTGGCGTAGCCTCTTATGTGCACGGTGTTGGTAAGATCGGTGTGTTGATCGGTGTTGACGGTGATGCTGCAGCGGATCTGACTCGTAGCATTGCGATGCATGTGGCAGCGGCTAACCCGCTGTTTATCTCTCGTGATGATGTGGATGCTGATACCGTGGCACGTGAGCGTGCGGTTCTCTCTGAGCGTGCTATCGCAAGTGGCAAACCTGAAGCGATTGTTGATAAGATCGTCACCGGTCAGCTGAATAAATTCTACTCCGACATCTGCCTGCTGGAGCAGGATTTTGTCATGGATACCGACCAGAAGGTTGGCAAAGCACTGGCTGGCGCAACTGTAGTTGCTATGGCCCGTTTTGCACTTGGTGAAGGTATCGAGAAGAAAGAAGAAGATTTTGCTGCAGAAGTTGCGGCACAGATGGCAGGCTGATTGCAGATGTCCGGTATTCGTCGCGAAAGCAGTGAGGATCGCCCTTATAAACGGGTGATGCTCAAGCTTTCCGGCGAAGTACTTATGGGGGAGACGGCATTCGGCGTTGATCCTGACACTATTAACCGACTGGCCAGAGAGATTATCGAAGTTCAGCAGGCAGGTATTGAGCTGGCTATCGTGATCGGTGGCGGCAACATCTTCCGTGGCATGAGTGGTACTGCTTCGGGCATGGATCGTGCCAGTGCAGACTATATGGGCATGCTGGCAACAGTAATGAACTCTATCGCCCTGCAGGATGCAATTGAGCGCAACGGTGCAACGGTGCGTGTTATCTCCGCACTGCATATCAGGGAGATCGCGGAGCCCTATATTCGCCGTCGTGCAGTGCGTCATCTTGAGAAGGGACGTATTCTTATTTTTGCAGCAGGCACTGGTAATCCGTATTTTACAACTGATACTGCCGCCAGTCTCCGTGCTATGGAGATTCAGGCTGATGCTGTGGTGAAGGGAACTAAGGTGGATGGTGTTTATACATCCGATCCGGCTAAAAATCCTGATGCCACACGTTATGATACACTTACATTTACCGAAGCTCTGACCAAACGTCTGGGTGTGATGGATGCGACTGCGATGTCACTCTGTCGCGATAATCATATGCCGATTGTGGTGTTTGATGTGACAACACCGGGTCAGATGCTTAGAGCAGTCTCCGGTGAGCCTGTTGGCACACTGGTTCAGGAGGGGTGAATATGCTCGAAGATCTTGATAACAGAATGCAGAAATCGATTGGTGCGTTGAAGACTGAATTGGCATCGATTCGCACAGGCCGCGCCAATGCTGCGCTGCTCGATCATGTAAGGGTCTCCTACTATGGCTCTGAAGTGCCGATGAATCAGGTGGGCAACCTCTCCGTGCCTGAGCCGCGTATGCTGATGATCACGCCATGGGATAAAACCCAGATTGCAGTGATTGAGAAGGCGATCATGAAATCGGACCTTGGCCTGACACCAACCAGTGATGGTGAAGTGGTTCGTATCATGTTGCCTGAGTTAACAGAAGATCGTCGTCGGGATCTGGTGAAGCAGGTTAAAGCTGTCGGTGAAAAAGCTAAAGTATCCATTCGCAGTATCCGTCGTGATGCCAACGACAGTGTCAAACATCAGGTAAAGGATGACGGACTCCCTGAAGATGAGAGTAAACGTATGCAGGACCGGGTTCAGAAAGTCACCGACAAATTTATCGCCGAAATCGACCAAATTATTGAACATAAAGAAGCTGAAATCCTGACCGTCTGATGTCTTCATCCAAGCAGGCGACCAAGCCTGGGATTCCAAATCATGTCGGCATTGTCATGGACGGTAATGGTCGCTGGGCTAAATCTCAGGGCAAGGTGCGCCTTGAGGGGCATAAAAAAGGTGCTGATGTTGCCCGACAGGTGGTTCGCTGGGCTCAGAAACTTGGCATCAGACATATCTCTCTTTACGCTTTTTCTACAGAAAACTGGGACCGCCCCAAGTTGGAAGTGCGCGCTTTAATGGGCTTGCTGGCCATGATGTTGCCGAAAACACTGCCTGAAATGAAAGAGAATGGTGTTCGATTTCGCGTTTTGGGTGATATTTCACCACTGCCTGCAAAAGCTCGCAAAGCAGTTGAACAGGCCTGTGCTGAAACCTGTGATAACAGTGCTATCGACCTGATTCTATGCCTTAATTATGGCGGTCAGCAGGAGATCGTTGCCGGCGTTCAACAGACCGTTAAGTGGCTTGAGTCTCAGTCGGATTCTGAAAAGGCATTGGCCGAATTAACCCCTGAAACATTCCGTTCTATGCTCTGGCGCCATGATATGGCACCTGTCGATCTGTTGATTCGAACAGGTGGTGAGTGTCGAATCTCCAATTTCCATCTTTGGGATGCAGCCTATGCTGAGCTCTATTTCAGTGATCTCTTCTGGCCCGATTTCACTGAAAATGATCTGCAGATAGCTGTCGAGGATTATGCAGCACGCGAGCGACGCTTTGGTAAAACCAGTGAACAGGTGTGTCGATGAGTGAGTTAAGTAAACGTATCATTACCGCACTGGTTCTGGTTGTTCTGGTCTGGGCCTGGTACTTCAATCTGCCATCGCCATGGTTTGAAACAGTGCTGGCTCTGATTGGCTGGGGTGCAACCTGTGAGTTGATTCTGATGGTGAAGCTGCGCGGTTCAATGGTCTATATGGTCTCATCACTGTTGTTGTGGTTGGCATTTCTAAATTCCCCGCAAGTTGAGTGGCTATTGTTTGCTACACTCTTCTGGTTCGCTGCTTTTGTTGTGATTTCACGCAATCAGGAGGCTTCCTTCAGCCATTTCTTTGCCTTTATCTGGCTCTTTTGCTGGCTCTATCTCTTCACTTTGGCGATTGCTCAAACCCATACTTCAGAGCTTGGTCAGGGTTTGATTATCGGAGCCTGCCTTGCTGTCTGGCTATCGGATATTGCTGCCTATTTTGTTGGTCGTGCTATCGGTAAACATAAGTTGTGCCCTGCAATCAGCCCTGGAAAATCTGTTGAGGGGTTGATTGGCGGTGTTGTTTTCTCTGTGCCTTTAGCTGTGATCTGCTGGCTGACGTGGGATGTGCTGGCTTTGATTCCGGCAATTCTTCTGGCCATTGTAACCGTTTTTGCAGGTGTGTTGGGAGATCTCTCAGAATCAGCGGTCAAACGCCTGACTGGCGTAAAGGATAGTGGTCGCTGGCTACCGGGTCATGGAGGCATCCTTGATCGTATTGATGCGATAATCATGGCTATACCGGTCACCTGGCTGCTATGGGGGATGATCTCGTGAAGCTGACTGTGCTGGGAGCGACAGGTTCCATCGGATGCAGTACGGCTGATGTGATGCTGCAACATCCTGATAAATTTTCCGCTTTTGCTCTGGTTGGTCATCGCAATGATGATAAAATGCTACAGCTGGCCGAACAGTTGAAACCCCAATGGGTGGTGATGACCGATGTGGCTGCAGCAGATCGGCTTAAAGGCCGACTACCTGCCGGAGTGCGGCTTGAAGTGGGTATGGATGCGGCCACTGAGCTGGCAGCAGCTTCTGAGACCGAGATGGTGATGGCTGCGATGGTTGGCTCAGCAGGTCTGCCTGCAACACTGGCCGCTGTAAAAGCCGGTAAACGGGTTGGCCTTGCCAACAAAGAGTGTCTGGTAACGGCCGGTCGCATCTTTATGGATGCGGCGCGCCACTCCGGTGCTGAGGTTGTGCCTGTCGATTCAGAACATGCCGCAGTGCATCAGTGCCTGCATGGCCATGATAAGGGATCAGTGTCACGGGTGGTTCTGACTGCTTCAGGTGGCCCGTTCAGGGATCGTGATCCGGCAACGCTGCAGCATGTGACACCTGAAGAGGCTATTGCCCATCCCAACTGGGATATGGGGGCAAAGATAAGCGTGGATTCGGCAACCATGATGAATAAAGCGCTGGAGTTGATTGAGGCGCGCTGGTTGTTTGATCTGCCAGCTGAGAAATTGTCGGCGATCATCCATCCTGAGAGCATTATTCACGCTATGGTGGAGTATCAGGACGGCTCTGTACTGGCCCAGCTTGCCATGCCCGATATGCGTATGCCTATCGCTTATGCAATGCAGGCGGAGCCAAGATTATCAACAGGTATCCCGTGGCTGGATCTGGCTAAAACCGGGACGCTTCACTTTCAGCAGATCGATGAACAACGCTTTCCGGCTATGCGCCTGGTTAATGATGTCTTGCAGGGAGAGGATTCACTCTCCATTGCACTCAATGCTGCCAATGAAGTGGCCAATGCCGCGTTCAGGGAGCGGCGTATCGCTTTTACAGATATCGTGACAACAGTCGAAAAGGTGCTTGCCCGGGTGGAAAATATACCCGTGGCTCTGCTCAACGATGTGTGGTTGCATGACGAACATGCCAGAAGATTGGCCAATGAGGTGATATCCTGATGCTGGAAATTCTGCATACAACATTTGCTTTTGTTGTAGCAATAGCACTGCTGATAGCGGTGCACGAATATGGTCATTTTTCTGTTGCCCGCCGGCTTGGCATCAAAGTGGAGAAGTTCTCCATCGGTTTTGGTCCGGCACTGCTTTCATGGCGCAGCCGTGATGGAGAGGTGCTCTATGTGATTGCCGCCATTCCGCTGGGTGGCTATGTGAAGATGCTGGGTGAGAATCCGGATCAGCAGGGCGAAGATTCTCAGCAAACCCTCTCCGAAGCAGATAGAGCAAGGGCATTTAATCTTCAGCCAGTCTGGAAGCGGGCTGCAGTTGCTGCTGCAGGGCCTGCATACAACTTTATTTTTGCTATTTTTGCCTACATGCTTGTGGCCTGGCTTGGGCAATCCGTACTTCCACCGACCGTGGGTTACGTGGCACCGGCATCGATTGCTGAGCAGGCCGGATTGCAATCGGGAGACCGGATTCTGAAAGTCGAGGGTCGCGACGTGCATTCGTGGCAGCAGATGGAAGAGCGGCTTAAGGGTTATGTTGGTGATTCCGCCACAGTGAACGTGAATCGGGATGAGAGAGATATCTCTCTGCACATGCAGTTACCAGCTCAGGAGAAGGACGCACTGCTGATTGATGTGGCAGATCAGGTGCTCGGTTTTAATCCCGGACTGGTTGTCTCCATTGAAGAGATTATGGATTCATCTGCTGCGCAGCGAGCCGGTTTGCAGAAGGGTGATGTGATCAAGCAGATCAACGGGATTGCCATTGGTAATGTCAATCAGTTTATCACTCAGGTGCAGCAGCGTGCTGGAGAAGATGTAACGCTGGTGGTTAAACGCGATAGAACTATGCTGAGCCTTACTGTGATACCTGTGGCCGATAGTGATCAGAAGGGTCGTCTGGGTGTGCGTCTGGCATCCCAGTCACTGCATGGTACTGAACTCTATCGCATGGGTATTTTTGAAGGGGTGCAGTACGGTTTTGTCAGAACCTGGGAGATGACGGCTCTGACCCTTGGCGTGTTTGCCAAGATGGTGACATCAGCGATATCACCCGATAACCTCGGCGGCCCGATAGCCATTGCCCAATTGGCAGGAAAAACTGCTGAGTTGGGGCTGGTCTATTTTGTGAGTTTCCTGGCATTGATCTCAGTGAACCTCGGGGTATTAAATTTATTGCCAATTCCCATTCTGGATGGTGGTCTTCTGGTTTATCTGGGGTTGGAGAAGTTGAGAGGAAAACCACTATCACCACGTTTTCTGGAGATGACGCAGGTGGTAGGGCTGGCGCTGATTATCACATTGATGGTGTTTGCGTTTTATAATGATCTTTCGCGTCTATTCAGGGGATAATATGTTTGGCTTAAGGCAATTGGTGTTTGGTTTTGGTCTGCTACTGTCTCTGTGTTCAGTTGCAGGTATTGCTCTGGCTGAGATAGACGGGCAGTCATCTGCCGCAAAAATCCTCTCTATTGATGTTCAGGGCAATCGCTATGTGGAAAATGAGATGGTTCTTGCCAAGATGGGAACCAAGGTGGGGCAGCTTCTAAACCGAAAACAGCTAAGCCGCGATGTGCTGGCCATTCATAAGTCCGGTTTTTTCTCCGATGTGCGTTTTAGTGGCACTCGAACCGGGCAGGGTATTCATCTGGTCTGTCAGGTCAAAGAGTATCCGCTGATTGCCAAGGTTGAGCTTGTAGGCAATGAGGAGCATCCAACCAAGGATCTGCAGCTGCAGATGAAGGTTCGTCCAGGGCGTATTTTCAACCCATTCAATCAGAGATCAGATCTTAATATGATTCGCAAAGGTTATCTGAAGGATGGTTATTATCAGGTTGATGTGAAGTTTACTGCCACACCCCGAGAGGATGGCCGTGTTGATGTGCTGGTGGAGATTATTGAGGGTGAGATCACCACTATTAGACGCATCGGTTTTATCGGTAATGACGCTTTCAGTGATGGTGAGCTGAGGGATGAGATCGCTTCCAGAGAATCATCCATTATCAGCTGGTTTAGCAACAAAGATGTGTTTGATCAGAAACGACTGGGTGCTGATACGCAGCTTATCGAACAGTTTTACCTCAACCACGGCTATCTCGATATTCGTATTGAATCCAGACAGTTGGTTATGGCCCCTGATAAAAGAAGTTTTAACCTGACCTTTAGCCTAAGCGAGGGTGATCAGTATCGGATTTCATCTGTTGGTATTCAGGGTGATATTGTTCCGGATAAGGAGACACTGCTGGAGCTGATTAAACTTGAAGAGGGGCGTATCTACGAACTTAATGATCTCAGGGAGACCATTGATGAGATCACTGCACGTGTCGGTGATGAAGGTTACGCTTTTGCATCAATCACCCCGCTCCTGACCCGCAATATTGAGGAGGATACCGTTGCTGTTGTCTTTGATATTGAGAAGGGGGAAGAGGTCTACGTTGAACGTGTTGAAATCACCGGTAACAGTAAGACCGATGATGAAGTTGTTCGCCGTATTGTCTTGCAGACAGAGGGTTCTCGCTATTCAGGAACTCAGGTAAAGAGAAGTAAGGAGGAAATTGGACGCGCCGTCTATACAGAAGATGTTCGCGTCTCCTTTCCAAAAGGCAGTGCTGCCGATAAGGTCAATATGAAGATCGATGTGACCGAGAAGAAAACTGGCTCATTCACCGCCGGTGTAGGTTATTCAGCCCTTGAGAAATTAACCCTTACAGGTTCAGTTAAAGAGGATAATGCCTTTGGTAAGGGTTATCAGGCGCATCTGGAAGCTTCTTTGGGCGCTCTTACCAAGAATTACAATGTTGGTTTGACTGACCCCTTCTTCCTGGGGGAAAATATGAGTGCCTCTGTAAATCTGTTTAAGACCCAGTCAGATCAGTTGGACATCACTAATTACAGCAGTGACTCTATTGGCGGAGGTGTTGGCTTTGGTTTTCCTGTAACCGACCACATCAGTTACGGTCTGAATTATAGGTATGAGAGAACTAACCTGCAGGTAAATGGTCTGACCACAATATCCGCACTGTTAGCTTCTCAGCTGGGCCGCCAGACTACTGGTGAATTTAGTCAGACACTGACCTGGGACAGTCGCAACAGGTTCGCGGCTGCATCCGAAGGGCATATCGAGCAGTTCCGGGTTTCCGTTGCAGGCCTTGGTGGAGCAAACAAGTTTTATGAAACTGCGCTCTCCAGTAAATATTACTACGGTTTTGGTGAGGATGATCAGTTTGTCTTGAATCCTCTGTTTTCGCTTGGATGGATTAGAGGTTACTCCAATAAAACGATTCCACTGTATCGTCGATACTCTCTCGGTGGCATTGGCTCTGTGAGAGGTTTCGATACCTTGGGAATTACCATGCATGATGCTGCAACCAACGATGCGCTGGGTGGTGATAAGAAGATGGTGATCTCCATGAACCTTTTCTTTCCCATACCATATATGCAGACTGCCGGTATCAGAGGTTTTGTGTTTGGTGATGCGGGTTCAGTCTGGGGTTATACTCCCGGATCGGTTGAGCCAACAAAGTTATCGTTAGGTAGAATTCGCTCTTCAGCGGGTTTCGGACTTGAGTGGTTATCACCGGTAGGGCCTATTGGTATAGTCTGGGCGCTGCCGATTCACAAGTTACCTAATGACCGGTTAAGAAGTTTTGAGTTTATGATGGGCGGAACATTTTAGAGTTTTTAATAATAGTAAAGGAGATTTCAATGTTAAAGAAGATAGGTGTTCGATCATTGCTGCTAACAGTGGGAGCCGTATTTGTGTTCGGTTTTTCTGTAGCACAGGCTGAAGGTCTGAAAGTTGGTTATGTCGATATGAAAAGTGCTATCGACAATACTGCTGATTACCAGAGAGGCATGAAGCGATTGAAAGGCATGCAGGATCAGAAGGTGAAAGAGCTGCAGGCACTCGGTGCTCAGATCAGTAAGCAGGAGAAAGATCTTCTGGGCCAGTCTATGGCGATGTCCCCTGATCGTCTGGCACAGAAACAGCAGGATCTTAAGTCTATGCGGACTGAGTTCCAGCGTAAGCAGCAGGATGCACAGGAAGCCCTTTCAGCTGAAAAGAATCGTCTGGATATGGCTGTTGGTGGGAAATTCCAGGCTGTGGTAACCGCTTATGGCAAAAAAGGTGGTTTTGATATGATCATGCCAAGGCCGATGTTTCTCTATATCGATCCGAAACTTGATATTACTGGTGATATCACCAAACTTCTGGATGCTAAAAAGTAAGAGCCTCTTTTGAACTCAATTACGATAGCTGAAGCTGCTGACATTGTCGGCGGTGAACTTGCTGGCCCGGTTATGGATACGCCCGATCATCTGATCAGCGGCGTCAATTCTCTTGCCGATGCGGGCAGTAGTGAGCTCTCATTTTTAGCGAATAAACGTTATAAGGGGCAGCTTGAGACAACCGGCGCTGCCGCTGTGTTTCTCACTGCTAACCAGAGTGCGCCTGAAACTATGGGCGTTATTCGCGTCGATGATCCCTATCTCGCATTTGCCAGGCTTCAGCGTCACTTTTATCCGCTGCCATCAGGAACAGGTCAACAGCACGTTTCGGCTGTGATTGATGAGAGTGCTACGCTTGCTGAGAATGTGGATGTAGGTCCTAACGCGGTGATCGGAGCACATACCACTATCGGTACCGGAACGATTATCGGGCCTGGCTGTGTGGTTGGTGAGAATGTGCAGATTGGTGAACGCTGTATTCTTAATGCCAATAGTGTGGTTGCCTATGACTGTATACTTGGTGATGAAGTAATCCTGCAACCTGGAGCCACCATCGGTGCAGATGGCTTTGGTTATGCCTGGGATGGTGGCAAGTTTCTCAAAATTCCACAGGCTGGTCGTGTTATTCTTGAGGATGATGTTGAAGTGGGTGCCAATGCATCGGTTGATCGTGGTGCCATTGGTGACACTGTGCTTGAGCGCGGCGTCAAACTCGATAATCTGGTTCAAATTGCCCATAACGTTCGTGTTGGAGCCTACTCGGTGATGGCCAGTCAGGTTGGGATATCCGGATCGACGACCATTGGTAAGGGTTGTCAGTTTGGCGGCCAGAGCGGTGCTGCCGGACATCTGGTCATTGGTGATGGCTGTAAACTGGCAGGTAAAAGCGGCGTGCTTGGCGACCTTGAAGCAGGTGGCGTCTATGCCGGTTCACCTGCCATGCCGCACCGTATGTGGCTGAAGGTATCGGCATTGATGATGAAGCTGCCGGAGATCATAAAGGCGCAGCAGAAGTAAGCCATCGCTTCACCCGTTGAATAATCATATACCCATGGAGAGTGGTATGCCTGAATTAAATATTGAAGAGATCATGCAGCATCTGCCGCATCGTTATCCATTTCTGCTGATTGATCGCATCCTCGACTTCGAGAAGGAAAAGACCATTCGTGCGCTGAAAAATGTGACGATCAATGAGCCGCAGTTTACCGGTCATTTCCCTAACCATCCGGTGATGCCGGGTGTCTTGCTTATCGAAGCGATGGCGCAGGCTGGTGGTATGCTGGCATTTCAGTCAGTTGAAGATGACCGCGAATATCTTGTCTATTTCACAGGTATTGATGGTGTTCGTTTCCGTAAACCTGTGCGGCCGGGAGACCAGGTGATCTTTGAACTGACCTGCCTGAGGCGTCGCGGTTTCCTCTGGAAGCTGCGTGGAGAAGCTTTTGTGGATGGCAAACTGGTCTGTGAAGGTGACCTGACGGCAACACTGGTGCCGCAAGAGAGCGCATGAGTCCCGTGATTCACCCAACCGCAATTATTGATACAGGTGCGGAACTTGGTGAGGGCGTAAGCGTCGGGCCTTACTCCGTTGTCGGGCCGAATGTTAAGATTGGTGATAACTGTGAGTTACTGAGCCATACCGTGATTACCGGTAACACGACCATGGGCTCGGGCAATAGAATTTTTCCATTCAGCTCCATCGGCCAGATTCCCCAGGATCTAAAATTTCACGGTGAACCATCTGAAGTCATTATTGGTGACAATAACCAGATTCGTGAAAATGTGACCATCAACGCCGGTACTGAAGGTGGTGGTATGGTCACCCGTATCGGCAATAACAATATGCTGATGGCCTATACCCACGTAGCCCACGACTGCATTCTTGGTAACGGTATCGTACTGGCCAATTGCGCCACGCTGGCTGGACATGTTGAAGTGGATGATCAGGCTATTATCGGTGGCCTCTCCGCAATTCAGCAGTTTGTTCGCATCGGCAAGCTGGCGATGATTGGTGGTATGAGCGGTGTAACCAAGGATGTTGCGCCTTACTGCCTGCTGGCAGGCGGTTATCGTGCCGGTCTCTCGGGGCTGAATCTGATCGGTCTGAAACGCAAAGGGTTTAATACGACCCAGATTACCCGCTTGAAAGAGATCTATCGCATTCTACTTCTGGAGAGTGGTAAACGTGATGTGCGTCTGCTTGAAGCTGAAGCTCTGCTGCAGGATGGTGATGATGTGGCTCGTGAGATCATTGAGTTTGTTCGTGGTGCCAAGCGTGGGCTGATGACCCACGGTCGCGACTCAGAATAACGTGTCATAAATTATGAAGAAAATCGGTCTGATCGCCGGATATGGTCACTTTCCTTTAGAGCTTGCCCGGTCACTGCATCAGGCTGGTTATGAAGTACACACCGTTGCTGCACGTGAAGAGACATATCCCGAAATTGAAAAAATAACCGCCTCTACCTGCTGGCTGCATGTCGGCCAGATTGGCGGTATGATCAAAGCATTCAAACGTGCCGGTGTCAGCGAAGTAGTGATGGCCGGCAAGGTGCGCAAGCTTCACCTGTTCCGTAATTTCAGACCCGATCTCACTGCCATGAAAGGGCTGTTGCGCCTCAAAGACAAACGAGATGACTCGATTTTAAATACCATTGCCGATCTTCTGCATGAGGGTGGATTGACGCTGATTGATCAGACGCGCTATGCCGGTGAGATGCTGGCCGGTGAGGGGCATCTGGCAGGACCAGCTGCTAAAAAAAGAGTGCCGGATATGGCGTTTGGATTCTCGCAGGCCAAAGGCGTTGCCGGGCTGGATATTGGTCAGACCGTTGTAGTGCAGAAGCAGGCGGTACTGGCGGTTGAAGCGATTGAAGGAACTGATGAGTCGATCAAACGCGGAGGCTCTCTGGGCAGTGGTGAAGCAGCGGTGATCAAGGTGGCCAAGCCCAATCAGGATCTGCGTTTCGATGTGCCTGCTGTTGGCCCGGATACACTGGAGACCATGAAAGCTTCGGGCTGTAATCTGCTGGTGGTTGAGGCTGGGAAAACCCTGATGATCGAACGGCAGCGTTTTATCGAACTGGCCGGGCAGTACGGGATTTCCGTCTATGGATATGCAGAGGATTGATCATCCCCGTTTCGTCGTGGGTATAATCCTGTGACCCGCTTTTTTATCAGTGCTGGAGAGACTTCGGGTGACCTGCACGCTGCTACCGTTGTAAAAGCACTCAAAACCCGTTTTCCCGATGCACCCATCCACGGTATTGCCGGTACTCAGATGGTCGTCCAGGGGTGTGAGCCCGTGCGTCATATGAGTGAGCTTAATGTGATGGGGCTTGGCGATGTATTGCGTTCACTATCCAGAATCAAAGATGTCGAAGCCTCCGTTATCGGTTGGTGCGGCACACAAAAGCCTGATGTCGCTATTCTCGTCGATTTCTCCAGTTTCCATATGCGCCTTGGCCGTAAACTCCGTGCACTCGGAATTCCTGTTGTTCATTTTGTTGCGCCCAAACTGTGGGCGTGGGGCAGCTGGCGGGTCAGGAAACTGAGAAAGTCGCAGGACAGGCTGGCTTGTATTCTGCCCTTTGAGCCGGAGTGGTTTGCAAAACGTGGCATTAAAGATGTTCGTTATGTCGGTAACCCCAGTGCAGTAGGTTGTGCAGGTGGCTGGACGATGGCCGAGCTTAAGGCAAAGCTTGAAATCGGGGAGGAGAAGAAGCTTCTCGCCCTGCTGCCGGGCAGTCGGCCACAGGAGCTGCGTATGCATGTGCCAATTCTGACGGAACTGCTGCAGCATATTCGTCTTGAAATCCCCGATCTGAGCTGTGTGGTGCCGGTGGCCCCCGGTGTGGATAGAGAGCTCCTTGAGCCGCTCTGGCAGCAGGGAGCAAAACAGATTGATCGAACTGCCAATGGCTATGCCATGCGCGCCGATGCCGCTGTAGCTGTTTCAGGTACAGCTACGCTTGAGTTGGCACTGTGGAATACACCGACAGTACTGGTCTATAGATCCTCACCGGTGACGATTTTTCTGGCCAGAAGACTGGTCAATCTGACATGTGCAGGTCTGGCCAACATCATCCTTGGTGATCGCCCTGTAATGCCTGAGTTGATTCAGGAACAGTGCACACTCGATCATATCATGAGCGAGCTTATGCCACTGCTGCGCAACGAAGCTGCAGCGCAGAATCAACGTGATGAATTCTCCGAACTACGCCGCATTCTTGGCGATAAGCACGCCGCTACAGGTGTTGTTGATATGGTGGAAGAGCTGCTCTAGCTCGAGCCGGTTGCTTTATCAATATTAGAGCCACGTCTATAAAATGCCTCGCAACTATCAGCGGGGAATGCGGACTTTTGGCATGCGGTTGAGGATGATATCTGTTTTTTCATACATCCAGTCGGTGCGATTACCATCGTAGTAGCGGGGGTTGGGCAGGATTGAGGCTAGCCTTGCCGCCTGCCATGAGGTGAGTCTGGCAGCGGAGACACCGTAGTGATGGCGTGCAGCAGCTTCGGCACCGTAGATGCCATGGCCCCATTCGGCATAGTTAAGATAGAGCTCAAGAATGCGCTGTTTGGAGAGGGTGGTCTCCATCATGATTGTAATCAGTGTCTCTTCTGCTTTGCGTATGAAGGAGCGTTCACCGGATAAAAATAGATTCTTGGCCAGTTGCTGTGAAATGGTTGAGCCGCCTGCAGCAATGCGGCCTTGCTCCATATTCTTCTCCAGTGCCAGCTGGATGCCTTGCCAGTCGAAACCGCTGTGATTCACAAAGGCTGCATCTTCAGCGGCAATGACCGCACGTTTGAGATGCGAGGAGATGCGGCTGTAGTTCACCCACTGCTGCCTTAATCTGACCTTGGGGTTGTTCTCCGATGCCTGCTGCATGAATGCACTCATCTCCGGATTTGAACCGCGCATTTCTAGCAGTTGCGAGAAGATCCAGAGGTGCCAGCCGATAACCATGAACAGTAGTGCAAACAGGACCTGCCTGATCCGGCGGTATTTAAAATCAGGGGACGGGGCAGGAGTGGTGGCTATTGCAGGGGCAAGCTGATCGGGCATGGATGGAGAGATGTGATTCATGGGCCGGAGGCTTGGCTTTGTCGGCTGCTGATCCAATGAGGTGGGTCACAGTTTTAACCGCGCAAAACAAAGGCCGACTTTTCAGCCGGCCTTCTACTCTGCGCCAAGGGGGGGGGAGAGGTGGCGCAGAGGTTACAGGTGGCTTAGCTCTTCTTGAGCCACATCTCGTAGATCGATACCACCCACATAAATGCGAATGCGACGGCCATGCCTGCACCACCGAACATCACCAGCCAGGCAAAGGCGGGGTCGAATTTAGTTAACCACCACGATGCAATATCCAGTACCTGTGAAATATAGGGCATGGCAATGGCAGAGGCCTTCAACCATGTAGGTATGCCTGTCGCGAAGGAGAAGATCAGGCCGACGAACATAAAGATAAAGGCGATCCCGAAGAGGTGGATATGAGAAACGCGGGTTAGCGAAGCGAAACTTGCGCCGCTGTCGGTCTCTGAAACATGTTTGACCGATTCAAATGTACTGAAATCAGGCAGGCCTGAGTCTGCGTTATGGCACATCAGGCAGCTGTTTTCAAAGATCGGTTTAATGGTGGTCTTAAACTGCGTCTCATCTGCACCTTCACGTACCCATTTGATAATCTTGAAGCGTTCTTCATCGGAAGCATTCTCTTTCATGGAGCCGTTAAGTTTATTCTCGATCAGGGAGCCGTTGCGGTTGCCGTAGTAGCTGTAGACGATGTCATCTACCGACAGGCCGACCTTGCCATCTGCCATGCCGTGGGTGAATAGAATCTGAGTGAATGCCATCATATATCCGATGCCGACTACGATTAGATAGCTGGTGAATAGTACCTTTAGCGATGTATTGATGTTTGTGAATGTCCAGTTGGGCATGATTCCTCCAGTTTAGCAAAACTATTTCGACGGCATAATACATGGTATTACAATATAAGCAAATAATAATGTCATGATGTGATTGTGGGCAGTTGAAAGTAATGGGAGCTGGAGGGGATATTGGTTTTATCCCTGTCCCATCGTGCCCTTGATTACTTGATAACTCTGAAAAAGTAAGGGAATCATTCAATTATATCCTGAAAGTGGTGCTTGACCGGCTACCACCATTATTGATAATGCGCGCCTGCTTTAAATCGTCTGGAGGTGAGCATGCAGCGGCAGTGGTTCGTGATTTTGCAGAATCTTCCGGCGGCAGGCAGGGCATGGGATGTCGACGTGCCGAAAAAACTGTTGCAGGACAGTGAGTTCGGTGAAGTTGATGTGGTTTCCGGTCTGTGCGCTGATGTGCACTGGAGTATGTTGCTTGAACGTCAGGCCAATCTGTTTCACATGACTGGCCAGTGGCAGGCAGAGATGCCGCGTCACTGTTCGCGTTGTAATGCGGCATTCAACTGGCAGGTGACAGGGCAGACTGAACGACAGTTTCAGCTTGGCCTGGAGTCGGCTGATGACGAGAGTGATAGCCTCTGTGAGTTTGTTGCAGCGCCCGGCGAAGTGAATTTGGTTGATGTGCTACGCGAGGATATCTGGCTGGCGTGGAAGGCTGATGTGATTTGCAGTGAAACCTGCAGAGGCTTGTGTCAGGGTTGTGGCAACAATCTTAATACAAGCGCCTGCAAGTGCGAGCGGGATGAGAGTGATCATCCATTTGCTGCACTACGTAATTTGAAGCTTGATGGTTAATTTTTCACCACTGGTGAAAGGAGAGTAAGAAATGGCAGTTCCAAAGAGAAAAACAAGCGCGTCCAAGCGCAATATGCGTCGCTCACATGATCGTATTGTACCGGCTGGCATGAGTGAATGCCCCGAGTGCGGCGAAACAATGCGTCCACACCATGCATGTCCACATTGCGGCACCTACAAAGGCCGTGAAGTAACCTCTTCCAGCGAAGACTAAAATAGTCTTTTGTCAGCGATCAGCAGACTAAGCAATTCCATTGCCTGACCCTGCTTACACGAACAGCGATAACGGCCGGGATATTCGTATCCTGGTCGATGCGCATGGTGGAGACGCCGCCCCTGACATGGTGCTTGATGCACTGGAGATGGTGCTCACGGCAAAGTTCGCAGCACAGTTTTCCGGTTCGTTGACCTTTGGTGTTGTCGGGCAGGAGGAGCTTCTGCGGCCACTGCTGCGTGAACGCGGTATTGAAGCGCAGGTCTCTCTGGTTCCCTCTACAGACGTGATCGGCATGAGTGATTCACCATCGCATGCGCTGCGCCGTAAAAAAGAGTCCTCGATTCATGTCGGTGCACGCATGGTGCGCGACGGTTTCTGGGATGCGCTGGTCTCTGCCGGTAATACCGGTGCGCTGATGGCGATCTCCAAGGTGATTCTTAAAACACTGCCGGGCATTGATCGTCCGGCTATCGCATCGATGATTCCTGCTGTGGATGATGGCTGCACACTAATGCTTGATGCCGGTGCCAACTCTGAATGTACCTCAGATCATCTTATCCAGTTTGCCATTATGGGCTCCTGCTACATGCAGGCGACCGAAGGCCTGCAAACACCGCGTGTCGGACTGCTTAATATCGGTAGTGAAGATATCAAGGGTACCGATGTCATTAAACTCACCTCAACCAAGCTTGCTGAAACCGATTTGAACTATATCGGTAATGTCGAAGGTACCGACTTGTTCGGTAACGATGTTGATGTTGTAGTTTGTGACGGTTTTGTGGGTAATGTGGCGCTCAAAACGATGGAAGGCACGGCCCGTTTTCTGGCCAGTAGTATGAGAAAAGAGCTGACCAGTGGCCTTGTGGCTAAAGCCGGTGCGCTACTGTCGCGCAAGGCCTTGAATCGCTTCAAAGATCGTGTCAATCCGGGCAAGTATAACGGCGCACCACTGTTGGGGCTTAATGGCATTGTTGTGAAGAGCCACGGTGGGGCCGATGCCGAGGCCTTTGTCAGTGCGGTTGCCGTAGCCTGCAAAGAGGTTGATGCAAATCTTACCGACCGTATTACCCAGTCTGTACAGGAGATGGTAGAGGCATGAGTTACCCTTCTGTTCATATTACAGGAATCGGTGGTTATCTGCCTGAACGCATCATGACCAATGCCGATCTTGAGAAACTGGTAGATACCACGGATGAGTGGATCGCCGATCGTACAGGCATTCGTCAGCGTCATATTATTGCAGCCGATCAGATGACATCAGATCTTGCTGTAGAGGCGGCCAAGGTTGCTCTGGCTGATGCCGGTATCACTATTGATGATATTGATGCACTGATTGTAGCCACCACCACACCCGATATGATTTTTCCATCTACTGCTACCGTGGTGCAGTCCAAGCTGGGCGGCAAGGATTTCCCGGCCTGGGATATTCAGGCGGTCTGTTCAGGTTTTGTTTACGGGTTGGCCCAGGCCGAAGGCATGATGCGCGGCGGTATGTTCAAGCGTGTACTGCTTATTGGTGCCGAATCAATGAGTCGTATTGTCGACTGGACGGATCGTAATACCTGCGTGCTGTTTGGTGATGGTGCCGGTGCGGTTATCCTTGAAGCGGGTGCAGCCGATGATGCCAATGGTTTGATAGGTTCAGTACTGCATGCCGATGGTGCCTACCGCGATCTCTTGAAAGCGCATCACCCGCATGCTCCGATGACACCTGAAATGCATCATGAGCCTGTCGACTTCCGTATTGATTCAGCCGGTGCTGCCGCCGTTGAGATGAAAGGCAACGAAGTATTCCGCGTGGCGGTCTCCAAGCTTGGCGGTGTGGTCAATGAGATCCTGGCCAAGTATGAGTTGCAGGATTCCGATATCGACTGGCTGGTTCCGCATCAGGCCAATATTCGCATTATTCAGGCGACAGCGAAGAAGTTGAAGATGGATCTGGATCGTGTGGCGCTCACTGTTGAGAAACACGGCAACACATCATCGGCCAGTGTGCCTATGGCGTTGAATGATCTCTATACCTCAGGACGTCTTGAAAAGGGGCAGTTGATTCTACTTGAGGCATTTGCAGGCGGATTTGCCTGGGGCGCTAATCTGCTCCGCTGGTCAAAATAAAATTATTATGTTCACCACGAAGAACACGAAGGCCACGAAGATCAATAATGTAGAGTTGTTTGACTCTGTTTCCATTATTTCTGTTTCTTCGTGAGCTTCGTGAACTTCGTGGTTTAAATAAGGAATAATACCGTGAGTGATTTTGTACTTCTTTTTCCCGGTCAGGGATCTCAATCCAAAGGTATGCTCGATGCGTTTGATGGCATTGATGTAGTAACCCGTACCCTTGAAGAGGCATCTGATGCGCTGGGTTACGATATGGCTGCACTGATTCGTGATGATGCCGAGGATAAGCTTGGCCAGACTGAGTTTACCCAGCCGGCTCTCTTAACCGCTTCCACCGCTTTAATGCGTCTGTGGCGCGAGAAGGGTGGTGCTGAGCCAACTCAGGTTGCAGGCCACTCGCTCGGTGAGTACTCAGCACTGGTTGCAGCTGGTGTGATCGATTTCTCTGATGCAGTTCAGCTGGTTGCATTCCGCGGGCAGGTCATGACTCAGGCTGTGCCTGCAGGTATTGGCAGCATGGCTGCTATTCTTGGCCTTGCTGATGATGTACTTGAAGAGCTTTGCGTAAACGCTTCCGATGATAGCGACAAGGTGTGGGCTGCCAACTACAACTGTCCTGGGCAGTTGGTGGTGGCAGGGCATGCCGCTGCCGTGGATCGTCTAATGGTCTCGGCCAAAGAGGCCGGTGCCAAGCGCGCACTGCCCCTGGCAGTAAGTGCACCATCCCATACGCCTCTGATGCAGCCAGCTGCTGATGCCATGGCACTGCGTCTTCAGGATATTACATTCAGTGCACCGAACTGTCCGGTATGGGGCAATGCTTCTGCTACGACTGAACAGGATGTGGAGAAGATCCGGGAGGCACTGGTCGCACAGTTGATCTCACCGGTACGCTGGACTGAAACGATTCAGAAACTTGCTGCAACAGGTGTGAGCAGGGGTGTTGAGATGGGGCCGGGCAAGGTTCTTTCCGGACTCGTCAAACGCATCGAACGTGGTATGATTGTTGGGGTGAGTGTTACGCCGGATCAGCTTGAAAGCAGTATCAATCTGATGGCAGGCGAGTGAGGGGAAACATGAGCGATAGAAAAACAGCACTGGTAACTGGCGCAAGCCGTGGTATTGGCAATGTGGTTGCGGGGCAGCTTGCAGCAGCAGGTTTCAATCTGGCTATTTGCGGTACAACGCAGGGCACAATTGATAAGGCAGCTGAAGCCATTCGAGAAGCGCACGGCGTAGAAGTTCTGGCCAGGGCTGTAGATGTTTCCGATCGCGATCAGATGCAGAGTTTTGTTCAGGAGGCCGCCAAACATTTCGGCCGTCTCGATGTGCTGGTCAATAATGCCGGCATCACCCGCGACAATCTCTCGATGCGTATGAAGCCGGATGAGTGGAGTGCGGTGATCGATACCAATCTCTCCTCTGTATTTCATGCCATGCAGGCGGCGCTTAAGCCGATGATGCGTGCGCGTGGTGGTCGTATTATTAATATCTCATCAGTTGTGGCTGGTATGGGTAATCCCGGACAGCTCAACTACTGCGCCAGCAAAGGCGGCGTGGAAGCGATGACCCGTTCACTGGCGCGTGAAGTGGGCTCGCGCGGCATTACTATTAATGCTGTGGCACCGGGTTTTATTGCTACTGACATGACTGCCGATCTGGGTGAAGATGCGCATGCAAAACTGACTGGCCAGATCCCACTCGGTCGCCTTGGCCAGCCTGAAGATATCGCTGCTGCAGTAACATTTTTGGCCAGCGATGCCGCCGGTTATATCACCGGTCAGGTGCTGCATGTAAATGGTGGCATGTATATGTAATAGTAATGTCTCTGATGAATTTCAGAGGGGTTGCTGCAGCACATGGATGTGCTGCCAATTTCAAGCTGGGAACTGCTTGAAATTGTGAGCAAAGGCAAAACCACGTTTTTGCTTTTGCGTAAATTAGAGAGCACATGGAGTGCTATCTAATTGGTAACAATTTCACTATCTTCTGCATTAGCAGAAGCTAGGTGAAGGTTCAGACTTGTGCGGCTATGAACCTTATGATAGAAGCCGCATCTATTTTTTTCGGGAGGACTTTATGTCTGCAGAAATCGAAGCTAAAATCATTAAAATCGTTTCCGATCAGCTCAATGTTGATGAGGAAGAGATCAATCCTGATTCATCTTTCGTAGATGATCTGGGCGCAGATTCACTGGATACTGTTGAGCTGGTCATGGCTTTTGAAGAAGAGTTCGGTGTTGAAATTCCAGACGAAGATGCTGAAGGCATCCAGAGCGTACAGAACGCTATCGACTACATCGCTGCTAAAGCTGAATAATCTCCTATGACCAGACGCGTAGTCGTCACTGGTGTTGGGCTGGTTACTCCGCTCGGCACCGGTACTAATGTAACATGGGAAAACCTGACCGCAGGCAGATCAGGTATCCGTCGCATCAGCCACTTTGATGCTGAGGCGACGGGTATGGCCTGTACCATCGCCGGTGAGGTGCCTGACTTCAATGTTGAAGATTTCATCAATCGCAAAGATGCGCGCAAAATGGATAAATTTATCCAGTTCGGTGTAGCTGCTTCGATGATGGCACTTGAGCAGTCGGGCCTGACCATTGATGAATCCAATGCTGAACGTGTCGGTGTCGCTGTCGGCGCCGGTATGGGTGGTCTGGTGAGCATTGAGAATACCATGCGTGCTTATGAAGCCGGTGGTGCCCGTAAAATCTCACCATTCTTTATCCCGCAGACGATCATTAATATGACATCCGGCTGGGTATCGATGCTAACCGGTGCTAAGGGTCCGAATACTGCAGCGGTAACTGCCTGTGCCACAGGTACACATGCTGTCGGTGATGCCTTTGAGATCATTGCACGCGGTGATGCCGATGCGATGGTAGCTGGTGGTACCGAAGCGGTAGTCTGTGAGTTGGCAATTGGTGGCTTCTCAGCTGCCCGTGCACTCTCCACACGCAATGACGATCCTCAGGCCGCATCCCGTCCATGGGATGTTGATCGTGATGGTTTCGTGATGGGTGAAGGTGCAGGTGTACTGGTACTTGAAGAGCTAGAGTCAGCCAAAGCACGCGGTGCTGTGATCCTTGCTGAAGTGATCGGTTATGGCATGAGCGGCGATGCTTATCATATGACCTCTCCATCTCCGGGTGGCGAAGGTGGTGGTCGCTGTATGAAGGCTGCGATGAACCGTGCCGGTATCAATCCTGAAGATGTGGATTATATCAATGCTCACGGTACATCCACACCTGCGGGTGATGTGGCTGAAACTCAGGGTATCAAATCGGTATTCGGTGATCACGCCAAAAAGCTGATGGTCTCATCATCGAAATCGATGACCGGTCATCTGCTCGGAGCCGCCGGTGGCATTGAGGCTGCGTTCTCGGTACTGGCCGTGTTTAACGGTGTGGTTCCTCCAACGATTAATCTGGACAATCCTGATCCTGAATGTGATCTCGATTATGTGCCACATGAAGCAAGAGACGCTAACATCAAGGTGGCTGTATCCAACTCATTCGGATTTGGTGGTACCAACGCAACAGTCATCGTTCGCAAGTTCGATTAACTGGCGAGTCATTTGACGTGATATTCCGCGTCATATCGAATCAGGGCCGTAAGCTTTCCGCTTACGGCCTTTTTTCTGCTTTTCCGCATCAGTTCTCCGCTATTCTGGAGGATCCATCCGGTGTCGGCCGCCAGTTCATTGTTTCACAACACGGGCAATCGGTCTCTCTACAGCAGGATGCAACAGATGAGCATGTGGCGCTCTTTTTCAACAGCTGGAAATCTGCTGTTGCCTCTGACAATTCAAATTCGCCAGCCATTCGCTGTCTGTTTTATGCCGCCTATGAAGCGGCCTCCCTGATCGAGAATCTGCCACCCTCCAAAACAGCCCTTGCCGGTCCGGTGCTGTGGACGCTCTACCCTACATTCTCCCTCTGTTTTGATAACGAATCGATCTATCTGGCGGCCAGGGATGAATCAGCAGTGCAGACGGTGCTGATGCTGCTCGATGAAGTGGGGGAGTCACTGGTTCCAGACACATCTCTGCAACTGCTGGCCACACCTGCAGTCACCTCTGCCAACGCCTATAAACAGGCTGTTGAGCAGGTGAAGTCATATATCAGCGCAGGTGATATCTTTCAGGCCAATATCGCCCGTTTCTGGTCGATGTCGTTTGATCGCACTGATCTGGCTGGCCTCTATAATCAGTTGCGCCGGGTGAATCCGGCACCATTCTCCTCTTTTGTATCGATAGGCAGTGGCAGAGAGCAATTGACGCTGATCTCCTCTTCACCGGAGCGGTTGTTTCGCATGCATCCTGATGGTGAGGTGGATACAAGGCCCATTGCAGGCACCAGAAGGCGTGCTGAAGGCGATAAGGACGAGTCACTAAGGGCAGAACTGCTGCTGTCGGAGAAAGAGCGTGCAGAGCACATTATGCTCGTTGATCTTGAGCGCAATGATCTCGGACGCGTCTGTGTTCCCGGCAGTGTTGAGGTGAATGAACGCATGGTCATCGAGCAGTACGCCACCGTGCAGCATATCGTCTCCAATGTGCGTGGAAAACTGCAACAGGGGAGGGATGTCGTTGATCTGTTCAAAGCGATGTTCCCCGGCGGTACCATTACCGGCTGTCCCAAGGTTCACTGCATGGAGATTATCCATGAGCTGGAGAACCGTGCCCGTGGCCCCTATACCGGCGGCCTGGGTTATGTGGCATGGGATGGCACAGCCGATATGAATATCCTCATTCGCACCTTCTGGCACCATAAAGGCGAGCTCTGCTGGGCGGCCGGTGCCGGGATTGTTGCTGATTCCGATCCCGAACATGAGCTGATCGAAACCGAACACAAAGCCGAAGGTCTTCTCAGGGCTCTCTCTACCACCCTTTAACTGTACTCTATATGCGTCGTCATAAACCTATTCAGCACCTCTGATCCAGTTAAGAGAAGGTGAAATAGTACAGGAAAGACCCTTAAAACCAGTGGCAAGATATTATTAGCGCGACGGAAGTCGTAAATATAGGCAGAGTTGCGCTCTTGTCCGTTTCTAAGGCACCAGCAGCGATTCAGATTGCGTGGATCGGACATGACATGATTGGAGGTGCCCCATTGGCCAGGACAAATTTCAAGTTTGAGAAGCGACAAAAAGAGATCGCCAAACAGAAGAAGAATGAAGAGAAACGCCTGCGTAAGCTGGGGTTACTTGATGAGAACGAAGAGGATAAGTCTGAAGCTGAAGCGCCGCTCTCTGAAGCGGACGAAGTCGCAAACTGGTTGTCTAAATAAGATCTCTGTTAGGTAAGCTGTAAGAATAAAAAAAGGCTGGCCGGGTTTCCCCGCCAGCCTTTTTGTTTTTTATGCGCTGTAAAATATTATCCGGTTTGCTGAATACCTGCCAGATACCATGTCGGATCATCTGAATTCGGGGCATGCTGGAAAATCCATACCTCATTCACTTCAGTACTCTGGTCTTCAACCGTTGCGCCGGTGTGATCAGTTTGCTGCTCACGCAGCATGGCAGTGTAATTTACCGCGACCCACTCCAGATCTGATTCAATCCAGCTATCGGCTATCTCAGCATTGAGCGTAGCAACCTCAGTATGGTTGGAACTGTTGGGAGACATATCACGGGCTATGCGCTCGGCAATTTCAGGGGTGCAGAACTGGCGGATATCTTCGATATCACCCGAATCCCACGCCTTCTGCATGCGCACGTAAATATCTTTGGCTGCCGGGATGAAATGTTTGTCATCGATCTCAGGACGCAGAGCGCTGCCAACCGGTTCACGGTTCTGATCCTGGAAATCAAACTCCTCCTGCACAGCATCAGGTTCTGCATGGCTACCCGGGAAGCTGTTTGCCGAAGGCTCATGGCTATACCCTTGTCCGGCAAATGATTGCTGTTGTGGCACTGCTCGTCTGCGCAGGAAATACATGATCAGAAAGATGCCGCCACCGATGAGTAGGATATCGAACAGGTTAATGCCTTCAAATGCGCCGCCGAAGAACATTGCACCAAGCAGGCCGCCAAGGGCTAAGCCACCGAGCATGCCCATCATGCCGGTACGGGCTGAACCACGCTGGCCCGCTGCAGCAGGCTGCTTCTGCGGTGCTGCCTTCTGCTGTGAGAAACTGTTTGATTTTGGTTGGCTCATGCGCTGTTTGCCGAAGCTTGAACCCATGCCGAAGCGTTTGGCATCAGCATAATCCACGCCTGAAATCATGATACCAAAGATGGCGATCATCATAATTGTCATCAGTTTTTTCATCTATTCTCCTCGTCATTTGCAAATGCAACTTGCGCAATATGAGCCTGAAAGGCTGCTTTGCGCAAGGTGCGATCCTTAATGCCAGCGACGTCTCGTGCAACCCTGCGTTTTTCAGTGAAGCTCAAGGCTCTGCCAACCGGTTTGGGGGCTTTGGCTTTGATGCCTGCACCAGGTTGCACACGGGTGTTTATTTTATACAGGTTGGTTACTTTGGCGTGCTTGAAACAGGCCTTGCGAATCTCATCGCGCAGAAAGCGGATCTGCTGCCCCATGATCGGGTGATCGACGGCAACCCATAGGCAGACACCATCATCAGGCAGTGGTTCGATCTGGATCGGCTCAGTGCGCAGCGCCATCATCGGTCCGACAATATCGGGCCATGCACGACGCAGGCGCGCCATACCCATCAGCTTACCAAGAGACTCCTCACCGAGAATTTCGGAGAGGCCACCATTGATGGCGGTCAGTTTGGAACGGGGACGTCTGGGGCGAAAGCTCAATCTATCACTCTGTTCAAAACGGCAGAGTCTTGCCGCCCAGAATATGCACGTGAATATGGAATACCACCTGCCCACCACCTTCGCGTACATTAATAATCACACGGTATCCGGCATCAAGCTTGAGCAGTTCATCGGCAATATGGCGCACGCGATCCATCATCTGACCAAGAAAAGCTGCATCCTCTTCTGTGGCATCAGCCAAAGTAGCCAGATGAAACTTAGGAATGACCAGTACATGGGTTGGTGCTTTGGGGTGAATGTCGTGAAAGGCGAAGAAATCGTCATCCTCGTAGACCTTGTTGGAGGGGATATCCCCGGTAGCTATTTTACAAAACAGGCAGTCACTCATCTTGATCTCTCCTTGCTTTGGCAGCAATACCATAATCATTTTTCACAACAAAGGAAGAATAGAGTGGGGTAAATACCTACTGATAACGCTGTTTAGTGCTATCCAGCTAAGTATGTGACTCTTAACCGTTTGTATTGTTTTTCTCTGTGTCCTTCGTACTCTTTGTGGTGAGTATTAGCTATTTCTTAACGAACTTGGTGAGAATAACGATCAACTGACCATCAACACGACCTTCTATCTGTTCGGCATTATCCTGTACCAGACGGATATTGCGTACTGCAGTACCACGCTTGGCGGTGATCGATGAGCCTTTTACATCCAGATCCTTGATCAGGGTAACGGTGTCACCCGCTTCAAGCACTGCACCGTTGCTGTCGCGATGAATCACCTTCTCTTCATCATCACTGCTACCGGCTTCTGCCCAGGCACGTGTCTCATCTTCCAGATACATCATATCCAGCAGATCCTGCGGCCAGCCTTCACCACGCAAGCGGGTGAGCATACGCCATGCTACAACCTGCACCGCAGGCACCTGACTCCACATGCTGTCATTCAGGCAACGCCAGTGGTTGGCATCAACGGTATCAGGATTATCGATCTGACCACTGCATGTTCCACAGATCAGCACGCACTGATCGGCACTTCCATCGTAAGTCGGAGGCACTTCATAAACGCCCAGATTGTCGCTTGCTCCGCATAATTCACATTTGGATTCGCTACGTGCCTGCAGTTCTGTTTCTATGCTCATAACTTGTTATTTCCTGTGGGTTCAGCCAATGGCTTTGATGGTGGCGAAGCATGAGTCTGAAGCAACCGAAGTCAATTGTTCCGTTGTAATAGTGCCCGATATTTGGATGGAAGAATTACCATTAAATGGTGGCCATATCGCTCTGTTCAGAGGCTTAAGCAGGGACTGTTGAATTGAAGTCTGGCGACTAACGCCGGTAGCGAAGCACTTGTCCTTTGGGTAGGGATTTGGCCAGGTAGTCGGTGTTTTCAGGTCTGCTCTGGCTATGTGAAAAACCGAGCTTCACCATTTTTTTACTGAAGCTGGCGTGATGGCCGCGTCCCTGATCTACAATGATCACTTCACACTGCTCTTTGGCATGTTGGTTTATGAATACTGAGAGCAGCTCGGCATGTTCCTGCTCATAGAGAATGTCACTGCCGATAATCAGATCAAACTTACCCAGGTCAGTCGTTTCATCCGCCCAGCCAGTACGTACATAGGGGATGTCATTGGCATTGTTTAGCGCTGTGTTTTCCTGAAGGAATGCACCTGCTTCCGGGTGGTAGTCGGTGGCAGTAATATCGGCATCCCTTTGATTGAGCACATGGCTGGAGAGGGCGATGCCGCAACCAACCTCAAGTATGCGTTTTCCCTTAATATCGAAGTCAGCCATCAGATGGGCGAGCACCTCACCGGATGGCCAGACGATACCAAACAGCGGCCATGTGGCTGATGAGATGCCGAGCGCTTCAGCTTCACCTTTATCATCAGAGAATTCCTGATTATCACGCAGGGTGCGCAGATGAATATCGACATTGTCAAATTCGAGGGTCTGGTAGCGAACGCGTAGCGATGACATGAATACCTGCTCTGTCGATGGTTTCGACATACGCAGCATGCGTGAGTCAACAGATTCACTACGTGGGATGGTAATCCTACATACGGGGTTTGGTTTTGACTAATTTACGCAAGAAACAGATTAAGGCTTTGATAAAGAGAGGGGCGTTTATGCAGTGCCGTTTGGCTGAAGTGAGTTATTCCTGAATCTGTTTTCAAGGAAAAAACAGCCGAAAGGCAGCACGGAGGTAATCAGGGCATAGTTCCATGTCGATTTGGACCATGCTTCTTTACGGCTGACCATCTCAAGCATGGGCAAAAAAGCCAGCCAGAGCACGCCGTGAACAGGCCCGGCTATGGCCACCATATCCATATCAAACAGGTGTTTGGCAGGCATGGCGATAAAGAACAGGGCGATCAGAGATAGCCCTTCAATAAAACTGATAATTCTGAACGCTTTTAGCATGAGGGTGTAGTGTAATGTACAAGCTGAAATTGTCTAACAGACTCTGGCTATTTACCCACGAAAGTCTGTAGTTCATTGGCGAACCCCAAGCCAGCTTCTGTATAGATGTTGAAAGTGTGGTCGACACCAATAGCCTTCAAAGCATCTTCCTCATCCCGGAATTTTGTCGTGGCTGCGATACGCCCATGATACCCCATCTCCTTAAGTCGCAATGCTGCATCCATGTTGGCTTTTTGTGACGGCAGGGTGAGCAATACCCACTCCAGTTCGTCGAGCAACTGGGGCGCACGTGTCCAGAAATCGGGGTTGGTCGCATCACCACTGACGACATTTCTCCCCGCTGTAGAGTGTTTGTTAGCCTTCTCCTGATCAATTTCCACGCCGACCAGACTGCCTGCGTAGTCCGCCTCTAATGCGTTGTAGGCGGCAATACCCATCCGCCCCATGCCGAATACCACCACCTTTATGCCCGCAAGTTCCAGATTCTCTTCACCGGCAAGGCGCTCGGAGCGTTCGGATCGCTTGAGCCGTGGACGCCATCTCTGATATAACTTGTCCCGGACATTCACCAATGGTGCTGAAACGATAAAAGAGATCGACATCATCACGGCAAAAACTGCCAGCCACTCTTTTGGCAACCATCCCGATGAGATGGCGATAGCGCCGACGATCAGGCCGAACTCACTGTAGTTTGCGAGGTTGAATGAGGCACGAAGTGAGGTGCTGGATCTAAGCCGAAACAGGTTAAAGAGCCCGTAATAGATCGCTGTTTTCAATGGCAGGATCAAAATGAAAAGCAATGCAATAAGCAGTTCATTCCAACCCGGCAGGCTGGTCATGCCGACGCTGAGGAAGAAACCGACCAGAAACAGCTCCTTCAGCCCCAGCAGGGCTTTTGACAGCTCGCCGGCCTTGGTGTGGTTGGCAAGCAGCATCCCGAATACCAGCGCTCCGACATCTGCCTTGATACCGACCAGTTCAAAGATATCCGCGCCGACCAGTGCCAGAGCAATGCCGAAGAGAATCAGGAGTTCACCATGACCGACTTTGTCGAGTATCCTGTAAATCAGGAAGCGCAGGGGAATCAGTCCAATCAACGCCAGAGCCCATGGCGTAGGTAATTTGCCCATTGAGGCGGCAATAAACAGGACTGCCGCGATGTCCTGCACCACCAACAGACCAATTGCGATCTGCCCATGTCTGGCATTGGTTGCCCCCAGTTCGTCGAGGATTTTTACTGCGAATACGGTACTCGAGAAAGAGACAGCGAAACCGATGAGCAGGGCTGTACCCATATCAACGCCGGAAATCAGCGGCAGGCTGGTATAGGAGAGCACCACGATGATGGTGGCGACCAGCATCGTAATCAGCCCCATGTGCAGTGTAGCCACCCCCCAAACTTCGGGCCTGACTAACGATTTTATCTTAAGCTTGAGACCAATGGAGAATAGCAGCAGGGTGATGCCAAGATCGGCCATGACATTGAGGAAATCGCCGCCCTCTACCCCCAGAGCATTGAGCAAAAAACCTGCTGCCAGGAAGCCGACCATTGGAGGTAGCCCCACTCGACTGATCACCAGTCCGCAGAGGAAAGCGGCAGCTATCCAGAGCGGGTCACTGTAATGAATCGAGAGGAGTATTGGTTCCATAATCTATCGTGAAATGTTCAGTGGCATACAATCAGGCACAATTGGGCAGCCAGTGCGCTAAAGGTCTCGGAGGTATGGTTTTAGAACAGATGTTGTCCATGTTTTCTCCTTAGCTATATATCTTTAACTCTATCCCTTTGTTTGTCATCTGTTAGTAGGCTTGAACGCCATATTTAAGAAGCAGACGAGGTAAAATATCATCCAAGTTTTGCACATCTTTGTCGTTCAGTTCAATAAGATTGAAACCATATTTTTCATAGATTGAAATTTTTTCTTTTTTACGATTGAGATATTTTGAATCATTTTCATAACCCCAGTATTCGATATATACCTTTCCAGTAGGGATATAGAAGTCACAATATACATTTTCTTCAACAGGAAGTTTGCGTTCATAAGCATGGACGATTTCTGCCATGTACAACCAGTTATCAATGAGCATCTCAGCCTTTGAACGTACAAAGTGACCATCTGTAGCACGGTGTTTTGCTTCAAATTTTTCTCTGAAATCAACTTGTTTGGCAATTGATAGCTCAGCCTCACCTTTCACATCCTGAATTGAGCCGAGAAGAGCCCGGTTGGTTATAATGTTCTCAGGCCACCGAACAAAAGGGATGCCTGATTTTCTGTCTTCATCCTGAATTCCGCCAAGCTTCTCTCCCTGTAGAGTAAGCTTCCAACCTTTGATACTTTTCTGAATCCAGCCCAGTTCCGAAAGAATGAAATTAATTTTGTTGGCAGATAGATCATACTTGGTTCCAAGAGCTCTGGCTGTCAATCGTGTCTCAGCTTGTTTTTCAATCGTTGGAGCTGTGGACATTGATTCTGGCCAGGCAATATAACGGCCAAATTTTTTACTTTCCAAATATTTACCGCCAATTTTCATGCCTAGAGGAGTAAGGTTCCATTGCTCATCGATCTTTTCAATCAAGCTATCAGAGAGGAATTTTGCAAACAGTTCCTTCGCTGGAATTCCGATCACTTTAGCTAGTGCTGATGTTGAAAGGTATTTGTCGTCTGCCATTGGAACCTCAGTTTCTACTTATTACGCGATGCCTTCTCTTCGTGCCCTGAAACGCCGAAGCGGCGGGCGAGTTCATTGAGAACATCGTCAGGGCTTAAGCCTTTCTGGGCCAGCATCACCATGGAGTGGAACCAGAGATCGGCTGTTTCATAGATGATCTGTTCACTGTCATCGTTCTTGGCGGCGATGATGGTTTCAACTGCCTCTTCGCCGATCTTCTCCAGCATCTTGTCCGGCTTGGCGTAGAGTGAAGCCACATAGGATGCATCGGGTGCTTCGGACTTGCGCGCTTCAAGAATAGCGGCCAGCTCTTTCAGAATATCGTTACTCATTTCAGGGGCTCCTCGTTGGTTACCCATTCATCATCCTGCCGCTTTTTATAAAAGCAGGATTTGCGGTTGGTGTGGCAGGCAGGTCCGGTCTGCTCAATGATCAGCAGCATTGTATCACCATCACAGTCGAGAAACATGTCGATCACCTTCTGAATATGGCCGGAGGATTCACCTTTTTTCCACTGCTTGCTGCGAGAGCGGGAGTAGTAGTGGGCAAAACCGGTTGCCACTGTCTGCTCAACGGCCTCTTCATTCATCCAGGCCATCATCAACACACGACCGGTTGTCGCGTCCTGTGCGATAGCAGGAACAAGTCCCGCTTCATTAAATTTAATCTGGTTCAACAGGGTTATCATGCGCCTATTCCATTTGGAGATAGTTTTTCCTTTGCGACCCTTTGCGTCCTCTGCGGTGAGAAAATCATGCGGTCAGCTTCGCGAGAGCACGGCCGGCAGCTGCGATGGTGTTCTCTACATCAGCATCTGTATGTGCTGCACTCATAAATGCCGCTTCGTATTGTGATGGGGCGAGATAGATGCCTTCATCGAGCATGGCGTTGAAGAATTTGCCGAAGAAAGCCAGATCACAGTGGTTACTTACATCAGAACAACAGGTGACAGCATCAAGTTCAGTGAAGAAGACGGTGAACATCGCACCGACCTGATTGGCAACAGCGGGAACACCGGCAGCCTTACAACCTTCCAGCAGCCCTTCCACCAGACGCGTGGTTTTGCGTTCCAGCTCTTCGTAGAAACCCGGTGCACGCAGGCGAGAGAGTGTCTCAATGCCCGCACGCATAGCCAGTGGGTTACCCGATAGTGTGCCTGCCTGATAGACAGGGCCATCAGGAGAGATCTTGCGCATGATCTCTTCGCGGCCACCATAAGCGCCGACCGGCAGACCACCACCGATAATTTTACCCAGGCATGTCAGATCAGGCATGATGCCGAAGCGCTCCTGTGCACCACCGGCAGCAACACGGAAACCGCACATCACCTCATCAAAGATCAGTAGCGCACCCTCTGCATCACAGATGTCGCGCAGTTGCTGTAGAAAACCGTTATCATTAAGCAGCATCACTCCGGTATTGCCCGGTACAGGCTCAACAAAGATGCAGGCGATCTCACCCTTGTTGTCGGCGAAGAGTTTTTTCACCGCATCGATATCATTGAACGGGGCAGTCAGTGTCAGTTTGGCGTAATCGGCAGGCACACCGGCAGAGTCAGGCTCACCAAAGGTGGCAGCGCCGGAGCCGGCTTTAACCAGGAAGCCGTCGGCATGGCCATGATAACCACCATCAAACTTAATGAACTTATCGCGGCCGGTAAAACCGCGTGCCAGACGCAATGCACTCATGGTCGCTTCTGAGCCTGAATTGACAAAGCGGATGACATCAATGGAGGGTACCATATCGATCACCAGCTGAGCCAGATCAATCTCCAGTTCGCATGGTGCGCCAAAGCTCATGCCGAGTGCAGCAGTCTCCTGTACACCCTTAACGACATCAGGGTGGGTGTGGCCGAGAATCATCGGGCCCCATGAGCCGACATAATCGATGTATTTATTGTTATCAACATCCCAGACATAGGCTCCACTGGCTTTGGCAAAAAAGCGTGGTGTGCCGCCGACCGATTTGAAAGCGCGAACCGGTGAATTAACACCGCCGGGTAGCAGCTTGCAGGCCTGCTCGAAATCATTTTGTGACTGGGTAGTGATTGACATGAATAATCCTTATTGTGGGTCTGTTTCTAAAAGTGACGGGACGTTAGGAAGAGGGCGGGCTTGTGTCAATGTTACGGGTTTTAAATTCGGGCTGTTTCAGAGCTGTTTCTCTTCAATCCAGGCCCCTTTTAACCCCAGTTTTTTGGCCAGGAAGCTACGTGTTACTTCCGCATCTTCTCTATTTAAGGTGCGATGGAGTTGAATGCGATGAAATATTTTACCTTTAACATTTGCCCGCACTGCCTTGGTCTCAATGTTAGAGGCCTTGATTCGGGCTACCAGCTGCTGCGCTGATTTTTCCGAGCGGACCGAAGCAAGATAGATGATCCAATTGCCTGAATCTGTTGCTGGCAGCGTAGCTGAAGGCGCTGCTGTATTCTTTGATGTCTCTTTTTCCATTATAACTTTCGCAGCTTCAACCTTTGCAGTCTCTATCTTTGCAGTCTCTACCTTTGCAGCCTCTACCTTCGTAGCCTCAACCTTTGCAGCCTCAACCTTTGCAGCTTCAACCTTTGCAGTCTCAACCTTTGCAGTCTCAACCTTTGCAGTCCCAACCGCAGCAGTCCCAACCGCAGCAGTCTCAACCGCAGCAGTCTCAACCGCAGCAGGTTGTGCTTCTTTTACCTGAGCCGTCTGAACTGGTTTTTCGCCGTTATCGGCAATCGTGAGATAGCCAATGGCGGCAACGGCAACAAGAATCACTGCTGCTACCATGCCAATATTGATACCGCTTTTCTGCTCTGGTGGGGCCGAATAGATAGGGGTGTCGGTAGTGGTCTCACCAGTTTCTGAGAAATCTTCCGGTGATTCGTCCGGAAACAGAGGCTCCTCATCAATCGGGTCTACGCTGTTTTCAGGTTCAAGAGTCGGGGTTTCATCGGCTTGCATGAGGGGTTCATCTGCAACAGGGGTCTCATCAGGAGTCTCATCAAAAAAGGGCTCAGGCTCATACTCACCGGCAAAGGGGTCGAGCTCCCTATGATGTAGTTTTTTATCATCACTCATGCAGAACTCCTCCCACCTGATCGATACTGTCAAAAGAGCTGGAATGACAGCTTCGACGCCCTTGTGCTACGTTAAGTTAATGTCAAACTTTTGCAAGTCTGGCTGCTCTCTCCTTATTACACAAAACTGACGGCCAATACGGCACTATTCTTGCTCGTATGGCTGCATGACAGAAATAGATAGCAGCGAAGAGCTGAAGCAGCGTTTAACCAATATGGTGGACTCCATGCCCGCCTTTCCTGAGAGCGTGCATCAGGTGATGTCCATTACCCGTGATATCAACTGTTCGCCCAAAGATCTGGTCAAGGTGATTGAGCGTGATCCGGTGATGACCATGAAGATTCTAAAGATGGTAAATTCAGCCTTTTTTGCCTTGTCGAGGCATGTTTCATCGGTTCAGCATGCGCTGGTTTATCTCGGACTGAACACGATTAAAAATCTGGCTGTCAGTATCGCTACGCTCGAGACGATGCCGAGGAAGAGTATTCCTGAGCTTAGTATGTCAAAATTTTTGACTCACTCGCTGGCTACAGCGTCAGTAGCCCAGTGGTTGGCCAGGAATCAACTCAATATTCGCGATGCTTCTGATCATTTTGTTGCCGGTCTGTTGCACGATTTCGGTAAAG
Organism: Mariprofundus sp. NF; assembly: GCF_013387455.1. Taxonomy (NCBI): domain Bacteria; kingdom Pseudomonadati; phylum Pseudomonadota; class Candidatius Mariprofundia; order Mariprofundales; family Mariprofundaceae; genus Mariprofundus; species Mariprofundus sp. NF. The sequence goes on along the minus strand of NZ_VWNC01000003.1, from coordinate 121,642 downwards.
CCGTATTTATCCAGTTTGAACCCGTCACCTACGGCAAGATTATTACCGAAGCCAAAGAGAAAAATCTGCCGCTTGCACTGGTGGAGATGGAGCGACTGGGTGTTTCCAGTGCCGAGGTGGGTGCGATGCTGGCTGAAAGCTGGCAGCTGCCGGAGCCGCTGGTGGACTGCATCAGAACGCAGGTGAATTGTAGTGAGGGCTCATCCAATCTGGCGCTATCGGTGGCTGCTGCCAGTTCCGTTGTCAAAGCGATGCATCTGGGTGATAACGGTGATCCCTATGTGGGTGATTTTTCAGAGGTGATGCATAACCGCTTGCACTGTAACCTCGAAGATGTGGTGGCGCAGATGGATGGCCTGCAGGAAGAGGTTGATAAACTACTTAATATGGTTCGCTCATGAAGCTGACATTCTGGGGCGTACGCGGCTCAATCCCTTCACCGGGGCCGAAAACGGTGCGTTATGGTGGCAATACCACCTGTATCGAGATCAGAACCGATGATGGACAGCTGATTATTCTCGATGCCGGAACCGGCATCTTCCCACTCTCACATACGCTGTTCGGTGATTTCCCGCTGCATGCCCATATTTTTAATACCCATTCGCATTGGGATCATATCCAGGGTCTTCCCTTCTTTATTCCGCTGTTTGTACCGAATAATCGTGCCACGATTTATGGTGCCTACGACCCGATCACCCAGAACAGCATTGAAGAGATTCTCAGTGTTCAGCTGCAGTACCGTTTTTTTCCCATTCGTGAATGCGAGCTCAATGCCAAAATCGATTACGTCTCACTCAGAGAGGGTGAGAAGGTGAACATTGGTGAGGTTACTATCACCCCGGTGCTGCTGAATCATCCGGTGGTGAATTTTGGTTATCGCATCGATTGCCGTGGCAAATCACTCTTTTTTACCGGCGACCATGAGAACCCCTATAATATCTATGATCAGGAAGATGATGAGTTTGAGATGTACCAGTCGCTACTCGATCAGAAAGAGTCCCACTTTATGGATCAGATACGTGGTGTGGATGTGCTGATTGCCGACGCCTCCTATAGCGAAGCTGAGTACCCGGCCAAGAAGGGGTGGGGGCATGGCACCTATCACTCCTGCATGAAGATGGCTGAGAAGGCAGAAGTGCAGCAGCTGTTTCTAACGCATCACGAACCGACCCGTAGCGATGATGCCCTTGAGGCTCTGTTTAAGGAGAGCCGCAACAGTCTCAGCGTTGAAGTGCCGGAGATTGCACTGTCCCGAGAGGGGCTGAGCATCGAATGGTAATGTTTTTAATATAAAGGATTCTTATCATATTGTCGGAACTGTGTTTGTTTCAGTTATGTAAGGTCCTCTTCAAGTCTGATGTTATACCAGCTGGAAGTAGGAAAAATCCTTATTTGTGGGGTGGTTACTCTCCTGCTCTTCAGGTGGTGAACGATATTAACCCCCTAAATCGGCTCCGGGCTAAGGCAATAATTACCCCTTGGCAACGCTGTTTTAGATTGAATAGTAGGGGCCGTTATTAGATCTTGTTTCAGGGGCTTCGGAGGTGATGCATGGGTGAAGAGTTCAAAGACGAACACGAACGTGCTGAATTTCTACTGGCAGTACTGCTCAATCGCGAAGAGGCAGTGGAGCTCCGCAATAGTGCTGCCGTCTATCTCGGCCATTTCGACTCCGAGAAGGCTCTGAATTCACTTATCGAATTTGCCTGTAATGATCTGGAGAATGAACGTCTGCTTATCTCCTGCGGTGATGCCATTGCTGAGATATGGGATAGAAATCACGACTTTGATATCAATGTGGTGCTCTCTCAGGTTGCCATTCCGACCAAAGATGAGATTAAATCTCGACTAGCCAGCCGATAAGCCAGAGTCGTCAATAATAAAAGAGCCCCTCTGAGGTAATCAGAGAGGCTCTTTTTTGGCTTAAAATGGCAAGATCAGAGTCGGGATTCAATCACCGGCAGGGGTGATTAATCGTCCCACTCTTCCCAGTCATCATAATCGCGGCGCTTCTTCTCCAGCTGCTTTAGTTCAATGCGATGGCTATGTTTAATTTTATCCTGCTTGGGTGGAACTTGATCCTTCTCCCAGATTGAGTAATCAAATGCGTGATGACCCATATGTGTTGCTCTCCTGACATGATGTCACTGAAAATCAAGGCGGTTTTGTAAGGCCGCAGGCGAATTATTGAGTCGAATGAATCGATTGGTAAATCAATAAAATTTGATCAGGCTGATCAATAAATCAGATGGCTGGAAGTAGTGGACGCAACAGATAAATGAGTGTTGTAACAACAATAATCATGATCAGATTCAGGCGTATGCCAGCCTTGACCATGGCATGCATCGGCACCATACCAGAACCGAAAACAATAGCATTGGGTGGTGTGGCAACCGGCAGCATAAAGGCGCAGGAGGCGCCGATGGTTGCAACCAGCATCACCGACATGGCATCCAGTCCATTGGCAAGGCTGACAGCAGCCAGAATCGGTAACATCACCTGCGTGGTTGCAGTATTGCTGGTGATTTCAGTCAGGAAGATAATCACCACGGCAACGGCCAGCATCATCAGTGGCAGTGGTACACTTCTGAGAAACTCGAGTTGTCCGCCGATCCAGAATGAGAGGCCTGATTGCTGCATGCCGTGGGCCAGTGCGAAGCCGCCGCCAAAGAGCAGTACAATGTCCCAGGGTAGTTTTGGAAACGATTCGCGGCCGAGGAGAGGACGCCCATCCTCACCGCGCAACAGGAATAGCAGTGAAGCCATAAAGATAGCAACAGTACCGTCATCGACCCCTTTGTAGGGGAGCAGAGAGGACCAGCCGGGAATATCCAGCCCTTCACTCCGGATGCCGGATCTGGTTATCCAGAGCAATGCGGTAATGGTCAGTACCCAGGCGACAAACTTCTCCTCCCGGCGTGCTTTGCCCAGTGCCTGCAGGGCCTGCTTCAGCTGGCTGCCATCGGATCTGTTCCACGGGAGTTTCGCAAGTTGAGGCCCGAGTACGACAAACAGAACAAGCAGCCCGACGAGCACCATAGGAATACCGATCATCATCCACTCAAGGAATGAGGGGACGGAATCAGGCAGGCTGACGCGCATATTTTCAAGGAAGACCAGATTGGGTGGTGAGCCGACCGGTGTGCCCATGCCACCGATGTTGGCCGAGTAGGCGATAATCAGCAGGAAGGTGGCTGCCATCGGCCCTACCTCCTCAGCATCATGCTCCTCCAGTAGTTTTTTAAGTAGTGGCAGGGCGATGGTCACCATCAGCATGGCGGTAGCTGTATTGGAGATCCACATCGAGAGAAAGGCCGTGGCTGCAGCAAAGCCCATGGCCAGTTGCAGGGGGCTGGCATGCAGTCGGCTCAACATATTCAGGGCGATGCGTTTGTGCAGGCCGGAGTTCTCCATCGCCTGTGCGATCAGGAAACCGCCGATAAAAAGAAAGATGATGCTGTTGAAATAACGGGGTGCTGTCTCTGAGCCTGTTGCGATACCGAGCAGCGGGAAGGCGACGAGCGGCAGTAGCGCGGTGACTCCCAGTGGTACACACTCTGTGATCCACCAGATCGCCATCCAGAGGGCAACGGCGAGCATGGCAGGCGCTGTAGGATGTCCTGGGATATCAACCAGAATAAGGCAAGCCGTTGCAACTGCAGGGCCGGCGATAAGAGCTATGTTTTTACTGTTTATTGGCAACACTCAGGATCCGGCTTGCGGGCCGAAACCACGATACAACGGCCAAGCAGCATCTCTGTGCTGTTGATCTGCTTGATGATCGGTTCGTTATGCTTATCCAGTGTGCGGTACTTATTGCGCTCTTTTTTCCATGACAGGGCTGCAAGCAGTTGGATGGGCAGATAGAAGAGGATAAACCAGTAGAGCGAGTGAAACTGTATTTTGTCGGTTGAGAAAGCTGGCAGATCAAATCCCGAATCCATCAACGCATGCGCCAGATAGGGGTAGGGGATGGGGGTAATATGGCCACCGGCACTCTCAATTGATGTTTCGCCAACATGCAGTGGGCCGAACATGCTCCAGAATCCGGTGATGAGAAAACGCATGCGTGATTTCATGTTCAGGACATTGGGGGTGGTTATCACGACAACGCCACCCGGTTTGAGGACCCGATGAATTTCCCTGATAATAGCCCGATAATTTTCCAGATGTTCGGCTACTTCGGTGAAGGTGACCAGATCAAACTGCTGGTCAGCATAGGGCAGTTTCCCGTCATTAAGATCAACGACATTAACTGTTACACCATCAAGCTCCATAAACTCATCGGTATAGTCACAGGCGCAGCTTTGTACATCATACTCCTGACGGATGCGGCGAATCAGGTTGCCGGTGCCGCTGCCGATATCCAGATGTGTGCCGGAGATGTCGGGGTAATTGCTGGTCAAACTGCGTACCGCACCTTCCAGTGTGGCATCGAGGCTTAATTTATCATCTTTTGAGAAGGCATCGGACATGCGTGCAGGCTAGGGCGGAGGCCAAATTCAGTCTACAGCTTAATCGACCAGAGAGACTGGGCGATTAAGCCAATAGAGCAGATCCTCTTCTATTTACGGTAGCGGCTAACCCATGAACCTTTATACATGGGGTCTTCATTGAATTTCGCGTGTGCAGTATCGGCCTCTTCTACACTGGAAAAGTTAGGCACGCGAACACGGTAAAAAGTGCTCTCACCAATATTAATCTGTACCAGCTCGGTTTCAGTGCCGTTGGCCTTGAGTTTTGTGATAAGTCGATCAGCGGCGGCATGGGTTGAGAGTGATATGAGATTCACTGCCCAGGCAAAGGTGGTTCTTCCCTCTGTGGGTGAAATTACCTTGCGGGTGACAGGGTCAACTTCAAGCGTAACTGCAACAGCAGATGAGAGTGCTGCCGTATCAACAGAGGTTGCGGCCATATCGGAAGGGGCAGTAGAAACAGCAGATGCTGCTTTTTCGGCTGCATCAATAGCTGCCGGTTCACTCAGCAGTGGTTTCAGGGCTAGCGGTTTTTCAGCCACTGCCGCTTTTTTGGAGCTGGCGACAGTTTTTTCAACCTCTTTTTTCATCTCTTTCTTGGCAGTAGAGAGTGCTTTTTTGGTATCGGGAGTTGCCGGTTTATGCTGCGCAGTTGCAGCCGGGCTGGCTGTCTGGTTGCTGGCAGTGACTGCCGGTTGCTGCTCAGGGCTATCAGATTTTGTGGTGAAGTAGGCGATGCCACCGACCAGTACTGCAACGATGATGCCGATCAGCAGTATACTGCTCTTCTGCTCCTCTTCAGGGCCATCGTCTGATGCATAGGGTTTCTCTTCGATTTCGACAGCATCTTCATCCACCGGAGCAATAACAGGCTCTATCTCAGCGCTCTCATCAGGCTCGGTAATCTCATCAAGCAGGTCACCGAGAAGTTCACCGTCGGTGGTATCATTCAATGCTTCTTCGTCAGAGCGATGCTCGGCTTGCTCATCAAATTCCGGCTTTTTGGAAAAATCGTCAGACATGATTTCACTCCTTCCCCATGAGTTATTCAGATGGCAATGAGTGTTTCATGATCGCTCTGTTTTGTCCAATATCGACTGTGATATGGCTTTAACTCTCCAGTATAAAGGTGACAGGGCCATCATTGCTCAGTGTGATCTGCATATCTGCGCCGAAGAGGCCTGTTTTCAGTCGTAACGGGTATTTTGAGAGCCGTTCAGCCAGTGCCAGAAAAAGCCTTTTACCCTCAACAGGTTCAGCTGCAGTTGAAAAGCCTGCCCGGGTCCCTTTTTTGGTGTCGGCAGCCACAGTGAAATTCGGTACCAGCAGAATCTCCCCATTGATATCAGAAAGACTCAAATTCATGCGTCCTTGAGAATCGGGGAAAATCCGGTAGCCGGTGAGCCGTTCAGCCATGCGTTTAACCGAAGCTGCACTATCTCCCTTCTCAATGCCGACCAGTGCAACAATACCCCGACCAATAGCGCATGGGGATTGCTCACCGGTGACAAGACTTGCTCCGCTAACGCGCTGAATAATGGCTCGCATCTATTCCTCCTCGCCAAAGCGGCTGATTGGATGCTAAATTGCAGAGATGGGTAAAGGCAACCGCAAAGTCATCTACTCCTGGGCGCTCTACGACTGGGCCAACTCTGCATATACCACGACAGTGATGGCCGGGTTTTTCCCTGTTTTCTTCAAACAGTACTGGGCCAGTGATCTGAGCGTTAATGAGAGCACCTTCTGGCTTGGTATCGCCAATGCAGCCTCAGGATTGGTGATCGCGCTATTAGCCCCAGTGTTGGGAGCGATGGCTGATCAGGGTGGATTGAAGAAGCAGTTGATGCTCTCCTTTACCTCGCTTGCCATTGTGATGACTGCCGCACTGTTTCTGGTCAGTGAAGGGATGTGGCAGATGGCGGTACTGGTCTATCTTTTTGGTGCCATCGCATTTTCCGGTGCCAATGTCTTTTACGACGCCTTGATTGTTGATGTGGCCGAGCATAAACAGCTGGATCGGGTGTCCGCCCTTGGTTATGCGCTCGGATATATCGGTGGCGGTATCCTCTTTGCAGTTAATGTGCTGATGACGCTGCATCCCGAATGGTTTTTTCTTGCCGATAAAGCGGAGGCGGTACGCTGGTCATTCCTCTCTGTGGCTGTCTGGTGGGCACTATTTACGATTCCCATTGCACTCTATGTGCATGAGACGGGGCAGGAGGGGCGATTGGGCTGGGTAGCATCGGCCAGAGCCGGTTTTCATCAACTCAGTGGAACAATTCATCATCTGCGTTCACTTAAACAGGTGTGGCTCTTTCTGATCGCCTACTTCCTCTATATCGACGGGGTGAATACGGTGGCACATATGGCTGTCGATTATGGACTGTCGCTCGGTTTTGATTCCAGCGTGTTGATCTCTGCGCTGCTGATGACCCAGTTTATCGCTTTTCCTGCCGCGCTTGCAGCTGGTTGGCTGGGAGCACGGTTTGGCGCCAAGCGGGTGATTATTGCCAGCATCGCAGTCTATGCAGTGGCCTGTATCTGGAGCTCAACGATGCAGAATGCCAATGACTTCTACTGGCTGGCGGCAGCCATAGGACTGGTGATGGGTGGTATTCAGGCGTTAAGCCGTTCGATGTATGCTCGTATGATTCCCAAGCAGCAGGCGGCTGAGTTCTTCGGTTTCTTTAATATGCTGGGTAAATTTGCGGCAGTGTTCGGGCCACTGTTGATGGGTTTGGCCAGCTATCTCACCGGCAGTGCCCGTTTCTCCATTCTGGTGATTGTTGCTCTGTTCGCTGCCGGTGCTATCGTACTTTACTATGTAGATGAAAAATCAGAGATGCAGGAGGTTTAATTATGGCAACATCGGTACTGGTAGTTCTGGGTTTCATCCTATTTCTGGCCTTCTATATTGTGATGATCTACAACCGTCTGGTGAAGTTTAAGAACCGCTTCAAAAATGCATTTTCACAGATCGATGTGCAGCTCAAACGCCGTTACGATCTGATTCCCAACCTGGTTGAGACAGCCAAAGCCTATCTCAAACATGAGAATGAAACGCTGACCAAGGTGACTGAAGCGCGTAATCAGGCGCTGGCAGCAACAAAAGCTGCTGCGAGCAATCCCGGTGATGCTTCGGCGATGAAATCACTGATGGGAGCAGAGGCGGCACTCGGTGGCGCACTGCTTAGTCTTAATGCGGTGATGGAGGCATACCCTGATCTGAAAGCCGACCAGACCATGATGCAGCTCTCCGAAGAGTTGACCACAACCGAAAACAAAGTCTCTTTTGCCCGTCAGGCCTTTAACGATGAGGTGATGGTTTATAATACCCAGCGCGAGACTTTCCCCGATGTGATGCTGGCGCCGATGTTCGGTTTTGCTGAGGCAACACTCTGGCGTATCGAAGCGGTAGAGGAGAAGCAGGCTCCGAAGGTCAGTTTCCAGTAATTCACCACAGATAGCACGAAGACCACGAAGGGAAACAATATGTATGACCGAGCGGGTGTTTCGAATATGAGAGTAGCAGCGTTGACACGCCTCTCCCCGTATCCTTCTTTCTCCGGGAGATATACTCTTTCTCAAACGCCATACAGCAGATGGTTATCGTGGTGAGTGCAATCGCATGAATGATTTTTTTGGACAGCAAGAGTTAGCCAAACGTAACACTACGCTTCTGGTGGTGCTGTTTTGCTGCGCTGTAGTTCTAATTGTGCTGGCGGTCTACCTGGCTGTTACGGTGGGATTGTATGTAAGCCAGATGTTTGTCACTGAAGGTGAGCTGTTCATCCGTACTCTCTGGGATGCAGAGCGTTTTCTCTGGGTGGTCGGTGCAACCGTAGTGGTTGTGGCTTCTGGCAGTCTCTACCGTACCCGGCAATTGAAGCAGGGGGGCGGTGCAGCCGTCGCCGAGATGCTTGGTGCGCAACGTGTCGCCACTGCAACAGATGATCCTCTGCTCAGGCGCCTATCCAATGTGGTGGAGGAGATGGCCATTGCAGCAGGCCTTCCTGTGCCTCCGGTCTATCTTCTGCCTCAGCCCGGCATTAATGCTTTTGCTGCAGGTTTTGGCCGTTCCGATGCTGTTATTGCTGTTACCAATGGTGCCATTGAGCTGCTTAGCCGAGATGAGTTGCAGGGGGTCATCGCCCATGAATTCAGCCATATCCTTAATGGTGATACAGGCCTGAAAATGCGTCTGATGGGGTTGTTGTTCGGTATCACTCTGATCTCCGATGCCGGTATTCTTCTTATGACAGCAAGGCATTCAGCTCACTACAGCTCTCGTGAGCGTGGCAGCCATCCCGCCATTCTTGTGGTCGGCCTGCTGATCTTTGTTGTCGGTACCATCGGTGCTGTTTTTGCCGATATGATTAAACGTGCGGTATCCCGCCAGCGTGAGTTTCTCGCTGATGCAGCAGCAGTACAGTTCACACGTAACCCGGAGGGCATTGCCGGAGCCCTGAAGGTGATTGGGGGTTACAAAGGTGGCTCGCGTATTAATCACGCTGCCACCCAGCAGACCAGCCACTTCTTTTTCGGCAATGCAGTAAAATCGTGGGAGAACAAGGATTGGTGGGCCACGCATCCGCCACTGGCTGAACGCATCCGCCGGCTCGATCCCTCCTTTGCAGGCTCCTTTGCGAAGGTGGATTCTGCATCCCGAAGTTCAATGGTTATGGATGAGGCTATCAGTTCACTGGCTGGCGAAACCATGCCACTGGTTCAAAAGATGAATGCTGCACAGGTGATGGACTCCATTGGTCAGCCTGATGCAACTGCACTGCAACAGAGTGGCCTGCTGCTGGAACGGATGCCGGATCGACTGCACCAGTTTGCCCACGATCCATTCACTGCCCGCGCTATTGTTTACGGCCTGCTACTTGATCCGGATAAAGCTGTACGCGGCCTGCAGCTAAAAGCGCTGGAGAAGATGGCCGATGCCAATGTGCTGCGTGAGCTGCTGGATATTCAGGCCGAGCTGTTGAATCTGGATGCCGCACTGCGTATCCCGCTGCTGGAGATACTTATGCCAGCCCTCAAATCGTTATCAAAACCCCAGTACAAAACCTTCCGCGCCTGCACCGCTGCGCTGATTAAAGCCGATAGTGAGTTAAGTATCTTTGAATATATGTTGCATCGCATGCTGGTGCGTCATCTGCATCCGAGTTTTGCCAACGTGAAACAGGTGACAACCCATTTCGATGTGGCCGCTGAAATTGATCAGGAGATCGCCTGCATCATCTCGACATTGATCGGGCAGGGGACTCATCAGGATCCGGGTGCTCTGTTCAGCAGTGCCATCTCCGAGATCTTTGCCTGGCAGCTCGACCTGAAGCCCTCTGAGACGGCTTGTGACCTCTCGGCTATGGATCGGGCTCTAAGCAAGGCAGAAAAGGCCTCACCGGAGATTAAACGGCGTCTGGTGAAGGCGTGTGTCACGGTTGTACTGGCTGATGGTCAGGTGCGGGTGAATGAATTTGAACTTCTGCGCGCAGTCTGTGATGCACTCGGTGCCCCGATGCCACAGATTAGCCTCTCTTCATCCTGACGCTTTAAACAGATAAAATTGTGACCTGATATACAGAAGGATTCTCCCTGTTTCATACACTTTCAGCCATTGAAAAAAGCTGAGGGAGCCCTGTATGAAAAAGATTCTGTTATTCTCATTTGCCGCACTATTCGTCTTTGTTGCCCATCATCCTGCGCATGCATCTGAGGTGATTCAAAGCCAATCACAGGTGAGAGTGGTATCTCAGCTTTTTGAGGCTGAGGTAACAGAGCAGATGAATGAGCAGGCCAACTGGGATAGCTGTACCTCGTTTCGCACCGCCTGGCAGAATAGCTTTCATGCCGCTGATGCCGACCTTGAAGCCTCTTTTACCTTTTACGCCAGAGCATCAGCGAGCAAAATCCAGCAACACAGAGAAGCCTTTGAACTGGTGAAATCAATCGCCGAGAAATATCAGCACAACAACTGCAGAGCCATTCCCGGCACCTTTGCTGTGATAGCAAACAGCAGAAAAGTGTCTCACCGCTCCACACTTCGCTATTAAGTTAAGCATAAGAAGTGATTTCTACTGCAAATCCAACTTCGTTCGAACCAGTTTGCTAAGTTGTATGATGTCATACGGCTTGGAAAGCACCTCATATTCAACAGAAGGCATTTCGCTCTCGAGTGTTTCATCCATGTCATAGCCAGTTGCAAAGATCACCTTTGCATCAGGGCTCATCTCTTTAATACGTTCAAAGGCCATAACGCCACCCATCTTAGGCATGACAATATCCATAATTATCAGTTGAACAGTCTCCTTATTTGCAGCAAATCGTTCTACAGCTTCAAGGCCATCAGAAGCGATTAACACCTGATATCCGAGGCTCTCTAAAACCTCTTTGTTGGTATGTAAAATCTCAGTGTTATCATCCACGATGAGGATCAGTTCACCACTGCCTTGAACTGATACAGCCTCCCCTTCAGCGGTGACTGTATGTATGGACTCTTTGATCAGAGGCAGGTAAATGTGTACAGATGTACCAATGCCGACGCGACTCTCTATTTCAAGGTGCCCTCCGTGACTCTGTACCGCGCCATAGGCCATCGGAAGTCCAAGGCCGGAACCCTCACCAACCTCTTTGCTTGTAAAAAATGGTTCAAAAATGTGCTCCTGGTCATGCTCACTGATTCCACAGCCGTTATCACTCACCTTCAGGTGAGCAAATTGAGCACTATGAATTTCAGGGTGGGAAGATGTGAAATGTTTGTCGGCTCTGAAGCTCTCCAGCTTGACGTGAATTTCAGGGGATGGCGTATTAGCCAGTGCATCACGCGCATTGTTCAGCAGATTCATCAGTACCTGTTGAATCTGCGTGGCATCACCCTTGATAATCAGCTCTTCCCGGCAGAGTTCGGTGTTCAGTACGATGTTTTCAGGAATAGTGGTAGCACTTAATTTGAATGCCTCTTTCATAAATGAGGTTAATCCAAACAGTTTCATCTCAATGGTACCTTTTCTGGCAAACACCAGCAGTTGCTGGATCATCTCTGCTGCACGGAAGCTGAGTTTAGATATATTATCCAGTTTCTCCTGAGCATCGGGTAATCCTTCAACTTTTCTTTTTGCCAGATAGAGGTTGCCAGTGATGCCGGCCAGCATGTTGTTAAAGTCATGGGCAATGCCACCAACCAGCGTACCAAGTGCCTCCATCTTTTGGGCCTGACGGAATTTATCCTCAAGCGTTTGATGTGCCGTCATATCCTGTTGAATGCCAACGTAGTGGGTGATTTCTCCACTCTCATCGAAAATAGGAGAGATGCTCATAATGGCCGGGTACTCACTTCCATCTTTTTTCCTGTCAATGACGGAGCTATGCCAGATATTCCCACTTGAGATGGTTCGCCAGAGTCTTTCGTAAAACTCTTCACTTTGATTGCCACTTTTTAGCACTCTTGGGTTTTTACCCAGAACATCTTCAGGCAGATAACCTGTGATTGTGGTGAAAGCGGCGTTGACGTATTCGATGATTCCCTGCCTGCTGGTGATGATCACCGATTCACCAGCCTGCTCGATCGCCTGAGATAGCTTGCGCAAGGTGGCTTCAGAAGCTTTGCGCTCACTGATATCCTCAACAATAGACCAGATACAGTCCTTCCCTTTACTATCCTTGATCAGCAAGCCATTGAGTCTGATGGGGATTAAAGAGCCATCCTTACGGCGATACTCTTTTTCATAAGGGCCATACTGGCCTGTTTTTTCAAGTGACTCTAACTGACGGGCCTCATCTTCAGTATATTTTTCTGGCGTAAGAGCCCAGTAGTCCAGGCTGTTTAACTCATCTTTTTGATAGCCGCAGATGTTCTGAAATGCATCGTTAAATTCAAGATAGCGCCCACGCATATCGGTTAAGGCGATCCCCAGTGGTGATAGTTCATAGAGGCCTCGCAGTTTCAGTTCATTTTCTGATAACCTGCCTGTAGCGCGTGCTAAGGCAAAAAAAGGAAAAATAATCAGCATGGCTATAGAGGCAAAGGCTGCTCTTATGATCCATAAGTTATTTGGTTCAACAGGCCAGCCACCTTTAGGGATGGCAGCCATTTGCCATGAACCGTTGGGGATCGGGATGTTCGCCGCGACAGGGTTGGCATCAAACAGATCAGCCCGACCAAAGAAAACTGCGCCTTTTGCTCCAGCCCCATCTTTACCACGAATCGCAATCTCAAGTGGAATCTCAGCGTCCATCAAACCACTTTTTTTATAAAGTTTTTCGACATCAATAACTGCGGAGATCATGCCCCAGAATCTACTGTTCCCATCTTTAGTTCCTGTAACTACCGGTATCCGGCTGATGAAACCGCTACCGCCCTGCACCAGTTCAACAGGCCCGGCCAGAGCTATTTTCCCCGATGTTCGTGCAAGCTCCACCATGTCGAACTGGTCTTCTTTTTTCGTGTAATCCAGTCCTATGACCCCTTCATTGCCGATGATTGGATAGACATATCGCACAACCATATCCGGTGCTACAGCAATGTTTCTAAGGCTAGATCCCATCTCAAAAAGTGGTTTTGCTGCAGTTGAAAATTCATCCTGAGTAATGTCAGGGTTTGAAGCGATCACCGCAACCAGCCCTTTAACAAGCTGAGTGTCGCTTTGAAGGTTGGCTTCCAGCTGGACGTGATAGAAGCGCAGTTGGTTTTGCGTATCGGACCGGGTCTCTGAAACAAATTTCTCAAGTAATATCTTCTCACCAATGACTGCAGCAGCCAGTAGGCCAACCAGCAGAAGGACAATTGCGAAATAGTTGGTTGTCCGATTAGGCATTATCAACCCCCCCAATGAAGCGTTAGCTGTTACATGGCAGCTTTCAGGATGCAGACCACTCTTTCAAGTTGTTAAGCAAATTAACGGCCAATAACCAGAAGCCTGAACACTGCATAAAAAAAGGCGGACCTTAAAGGCCCGCCTTTTTGCGAAGTTAAACTTCTTTTGATTAGCTGTAGTAGCCGATCATGCTCTCAAGAGAGCGTGCTTTGATCTTGGACGCGTTACCAGCAGAACCGAACTGCTCGAAACGTTCTTTACAGATACCCTGCATTGCAGCTGTAGAAGCCTTCAGGAACTTGCGTGGGTCGAAGTTTGCTGGGTTTTCAACCAGGAACTTACGAACAGCACCGGTAGAAGCCATACGAAGGTCAGTATCGATGTTCACTTTACGAACGCCGGACTTGATGCCTTCAATGATCTCTTCAACAGGAACGCCATAAGTCTCGCCCATGTCGCCACCGTACTGATTGATGGTAGCCAGCCAGTCCTGAGGCACTGAAGAAGAACCGTGCATGACCAGATGCGTGTTAGGCAGTTTGGCGTGGATCTCCTGGATACGGTCGATACGCAGAACCGCGCCTGTAGGTGGCTTGGTGAACTTGTAAGCGCCGTGAGAAGTACCGATTGCGATAGCAAGTGCATCACAGCCAGTCTGTTCTACGAAGTCAGCAGCTTCATCAACACCGGTCAGCAGCTGCTCAAGATCAAGCTTGCCTTCTGCGCCGTGGCCGTCTTCCTCGCCCATCATGCCGGTTTCCAGAGAACCCAGGCAGCCGAGCTCGCCTTCAACAGATACGCCACCGGCGTGAGCCATCTCAACAACCTTACGGGTTGTTTCAACGTTGTACTCGTAAGTAGAAGGAGTCTTGGCATCAGCCATCAGAGAGCCGTCCATCATCACTGATGAGAAGCCGGACTGAATAGAGCGCAGACATACTGCAGGCTCAGAGCCGTGATCCTGATGCATAACAACAGGGATGTGCGGGTACTGCTCAATTGCAGCAGCAATCAGGTGACGCAGGAATGCTTCGCCAGCGTAACCGCGTGCACCGGCAGAACCCTGCATGATAACCGGAGAATCGGTTTCATCAGCAGCCTGCATGATTGCATGAACCTGCTCCATGTTGTTTACATTAAATGCCGGCATGCCGTAGCTGTTTTCAGCCGCATGATCCAGTAGTTGTCGCAATGAAATGAGTGCCATTTCTTCCTCCTTATGTTTTAAGCGGGTCTTAACCCCAAAAAAATACTTACCCTATACTTTGACCCTGACGAGTCCTGAAATCAATCGATTTCAGTCGTTGAAGACTTCTCCAACACGGATAATCTTCATTGTGTTTGTTCCACCAGCTTTGCCCATTGGTGTACCAAGCGTGAATATGACCAGATCGTCATTTTCAACCAGTTCGTCGTAGAGCATCATCGATACGATGTCGCGGGTTGCCTGTGGTGCATCCTTTTCACCGTAATCAAGACTAACCGGTTTCGGGATGACGTTTCTGAACAATGTTACCCGGCCTGCAGTTTCTCCCAACGGAGTCAGTGCGTAGATCGGGCACTTGGTCAGATGACGGGACATATACAGTACGGTGTTGCCACTCTGTGTGAATGAGGCAATCGCCGAAATCGGCATCATATGTGATGCTTCCATGGCCTGACGGGCCATACACTCATCGATCGAGTGTGGCGGGAAGCGAGGATCACGTGTTGAGGAGGAGGGCAGAACCTTCTGCTTCTCTGTCTCAATACAGGTGCGATGCATCGCCTGCACAGCCAAAACCGGATATTTACCAGCAGCAGTCTCTCCGGAGAGCATAATTGCATCGGTGCCATCCAGTACGGCATTGGCTACATCGTTGACCTCTGCTCGTGTCGGGATCGGGTTTTCACACATCGATTCCATCATCTGAGTTGCAACAATCACCGGCGTATTGTGCTTGGGTGCTTCGCGCAGAATACGTTTCTGTACCGGCGGTACAGCTGCATCGCCGATCTCAACACCCAAATCACCACGGGCAACCATCACCACATCAGAAGCTTCAAGAATACTATCCAGATTCTCTACCGCTTCTGCACGCTCAACTTTGGCAACCAGACCGGCATTGCTGCCCTCTGCGCGTACCAGTGAACGGGCATACTCCATGTCAGCACCATCACGAGGGAAGGAGATGGCAATGTAGTCTACGCCAATGGCACAGGCTACTTTGATATCTTCCTTGTCCTTGTCGGTAAGGGCGGCAGCAGAGAGACCACCACCGGCACGATTGATGCCTTTATTGTTGGATAGAACGCCACCAACGATAACGGTACAGTGAATTTCCTGACCGATAATATCATCTACATCCATGGCAATCAGGCCATCATTGAGCAGTAGGCGGGCACCGGGGACAACATCACCAACCAGTTCCTTATAGGTCAGACCTACACGTTCATCATCACCGTCATCCAGACCCAAAGCACCATCAATAATGTACTTCTGGCCCTGAGTCAGGAACGTCTTGCCGTTTTTATACTTGCCGATGCGGATCTTAGGACCCTGCATATCAGCTAGGATACCAACGCAAACGCCGTTATTCTTGGCCGCAGTGCGGACACTTTCAGCACGATTTCTGTGATCTTCAGCTGAACCGTGTGAGAAGTTCAGGCGAACAACGTTCACACCGGCCTTGATAAGCTGGTCCAAAACCTCTGGAGATTCAGAGGCTGGACCGAGTGTTGCTACAATTTTAGTTCTACGAAATTCAGTCACTTAGGCTGCTCTCTCCTCTAGCATAGTAACTGCTGGCAGTGCTTTGCCTTCCAGGAACTCAAGGAATGCACCACCACCGGTGGAGATATAGGAAACTTTGTCTGCGATGCCGTATTTGTCTACTGCAGCCAGTGTGTCACCGCCACCTGCGATAGAGAATGCTGAAGACTCAGCAATGGCAAGTGAGATCGCTTTGGTGCCTTCGCCGAACTGATCGAATTCAAATACGCCTACAGGGCCGTTCCATACGATGGTACCGGCATTCATGATAATCTCAGCCAGTGCAGCAGCAGAATCAGGGCCGATATCAAAGATCATGTCATCATCAAGGCACTCATCAGCAGCTTTCAGTGTTGCAGCAGCGGTAGGGGAGAACTCTTTGGCACAAACGATATCAGTTGGTACAGGAATGCTGCCGCCGTTGGCGATTGCATCAGCAGTCAGACGTTTGCAGGTATCAATCAGATCCGCTTCATAGAGGGATTTACCTACAGGGTAACCTGCAGCAGCGATAAAGGTGTTAGCGATACCACCGCCAACAACCAGCTGATCCACTTTTGTGGCCAGTGATTCAAGCACGGTCAATTTGGTAGAGACCTTGGAGCCGCCTACGATGGCAACCATCGGGCGTGCAGGATTATCCAGTGCTTTACCAAGCGCTTCCAGCTCACCAGCCAGCAGCGGACCTGCACATGCAACAGGTGCGTAAACACCAGCGCCGTGGGTAGATGCCTGGGCACGATGGGCAGTACCGAATGCATCCATCACATAGATGTCACACAGGGCTGCATATTTCCTGGAGAGCTCTTCATTGTTCTTACCTTCGCCTGCGTTGAAACGCACGTTTTCAAGCAGTACGACTTCACCGTCAGCAACATCGAAGCCACCATCAAGGTAGTCGCGGATCAGGCGTACAGGTTTACCCAGTAGGCCTGCGATATGATCAGCTACAGGCTGTAGAGAGTTCTCTTCGCTGAACTCGCCTTCGGTAGGGCGTCCAACATGAGACATCAGCATAACCTTGCCACCAGCATTGGCCGCGTGGGTGATAGTTGGCATCGATGCACGAATACGGGCATCAGATGTTACTTTACCATCTTTAATCGGCACATTGAGGTCTTCGCGGATCAATACGCGCTTACCAGCAAGGTCAAGGTCGGTCATTTTAATTACAGACATTCTCTACTCCTTTAAGATAAATAGATCACACCGTTGTCAAAAAAGATAACAAGGTGATGACTTGGGATTGTACAACAACGTATGAACGTTTGTCGCTGCCAGCTTGCTTTCCCCTTAAATTTGCAAACAGGCAATGACAAACGTGGGGACCGAAGCCCCCACGTTCTGTTACTTTATGCTACGTGACGAACCAGGTTCATCATGTTGCAGGTATAACCATACTCGTTGTCATACCAGGCAACGAGTTTGACGAATGTGCCGTCAAGAGCGATACCAGCGCCTGCATCAAAGATCGATGAGTTCATGCAACCACGGAAGTCAGTGGAAACAACCTTCTCGTCGGTGTAACCGAGAGTAGCGCTCATTGGACCTTCAGAAGCAGCCTTCATGGCAGCACAGATCTCTTCATAAGTTGCAGCTTTCTCAAGCTCACAAGTCAGATCAACAACAGAAACGTCGGAAGTAGGTACGCGGAATGCCATACCAGTCAGTTTGCCGTTGAGCTCTGGAAGAACCACGCCTACCGCTTTAGCAGCACCGGTAGATGACGGAATGATGTTTTCCAGAATGCCGCGACCACCGCGCCAATCTTTGTTGGAAGGACCATCAACAGTCTTCTGGGTAGCAGTTGCAGCATGAACAGTAGTCATCAGGCCACGTTTGATACCGAAGTTGTCGTTGATAACCTTAGCCATTGGAGCCAAGCAGTTGGTGGTGCATGAAGCAGCAGAAACGATGGCCTGACCAGCATACTCGTCATGGTTAACACCATATACGAACATTGGGGTCTCGCTATCTTTAGCAGGAGCAGACTGAACAACCTTCTTGGCACCAGCGTCGATGTGAGCCTGGCAGCTCTCTGTGGTCAGGAAGAAACCGGTACAGTCAACTACGATGTCTGCGCCAACTTCGTCCCATTTCAGGTCAGCAGGGTTACGCTCTGCAGTCAGGCGGATAGTTTTGCCATCTACAACCAGATTGTTGCCATCGATAGATACATCACCGTCAAAGCGGCCATGTACTGAGTCATATTTAAGCATGTATTCGAGGTAATCCACGTCCAGAAGATCGTTGATACCTACAACTTCCATATCTTTGAAGTCCTTTGCAATTGCGCGGAACACCATACGGCCAATGCGGCCGAAACCATTAATACCAATTTTAATTGTCATATTGTTTTCCTCTCCTCTCCGTAATGATTGTTAATCTAATATGAAACACGTTGTGGATTTTTCTGCCCTTCAACCGTGATATATAGTCGAAAGGCAGAAAAAGTCCAATAAACGTTGATTTATGCTACTTCGTTAACCGCTGCGACTACTGCCTCAGTGGTAATGCCAAACAGTTTGTACAGTTCACCAGCTGGAGCTGACTCACCAAAGGTATCGATACCGATCACTTTACCGTTGAGACCAACATACTTCGCCCAGAAACCGGTAACACCTGCTTCAACTGCAACACGTGCAGCCACAGATGCTGGCAGTACAGACTCTTTGTAGGCTGCATCCTGATTATCAAAAACGTTGGTGGATGGCATAGATACAACACGGACGTTCTTATCTGATGCAGCTGCTGCTTCCATAGCCAGAGATACTTCAGAACCGGTTGCGATGATGATTACATCAGGTGTGCCGTTTGAATCTTTGAGGATATAACCACCGCGCTCGATCAGTGCGATCTGGTCAGCTGAACGATCCTGATGTGGAAGGTTCTGACGTGAGAAGATCAGTGAAGTAGGGCCAGTCTGATTCTTGATTGCAACTTTCCAGGCCACTGAAGATTCAACAGCATCACAAGGGCGCCATACATCCATGTTTGGAATCATGCGCAGTGTTGCAGTCTGCTCAACAGGCTGATGGGTAGGGCCATCTTCGCCCAGACCAATCGAGTCATGAGTAAATACTTCGATATGGCCTACTTTCATCAGTGCAGCCATACGCAGTGCGTTACGTGCATACTCTGAGAACATCAGGAAGGTTGCACCGTAAGGTACAAAGCCGCCATGCAGGGAGATGCCATTAATCATGGCAGCCATGCCGAACTCACGTACACCGTAGTTTACATAGTTGCCGGCAGGATCGTTGATGACTGGTTTTGCGCCAGACCAAAGTGTCAGGTTTGAACCGGCAAGGTCAGCTGAGCCACCCAGGAATTCAGGGGTGATCTTAGCCAGGCCTTCAATGGCATTCTGTGAAGCTTTACGTGATGCGATGGTTTCACCCTTGGCAGCAACTTCAGCGATGAATGCATCAGCGCCAGCGTCCCAGTCAGCAGACAGCTCGTTGTTAATACGACGTGTGTACTCTGCAGCTTCTGCAGGGAACTCAGCCGCATATGCAGCGAAACGAGCATCCCAGTCAGATTCAGCGGCAGCGCCAGCTTCTTTATTGTCCCAGCCAGCATATACATCTGCAGGGATTTCAAATGGTGCGTGATCCCAACCCAGCTCTTTACGAACCAGTGCGATCTCTTCATCACCCAGAGCTGCGCCATGACAGTCATGTGTGCCAGCCATGTTTGGAGAGCCGAAACCGATCACAGTTTTGCAGCAGACCATCGTTGGTTTGCCGGTTTCTGCTTTAGCAGTTTCGATTGCCTGTTTGATCTCTTCAGCATCATGGCCATCAACACCGCGAATAACCTGCCAACCGTATGCTTCAAAGCGGCCCGGTGTATCATCAGTGAACCAGCCTTCAACTTCACCATCAATTGAGATGCCGTTGTCATCCCAGAACGCGATCAGTTTGCCCAGACCCAGTGTGCCGGCCAGAGAACAAGCTTCATGAGAGATACCTTCCATCAGGCAGCCATCGCCGAGGAATACGTAGGTGTTGTGATCAACAATTTCGTGACCTGGCTTATTGAACTGTGCAGCCAGAGTCTTCTCTGCCAGTGCCATACCAACACCGTTGGTGATACCCTGACCCAGAGGGCCGGTTGTGGTCTCAACGCCTGGTGCGTAACCGTACTCCGGGTGACCTGGTGTGCGAGAGTGCAGCTGACGGAACTGCTTAAGATCTTCCATGCCCAGATCGTAACCGGTCAGGTGCAGCAGAGAGTAGATCAGCATAGAGCCATGACCATTAGAGAGGATGAAGCGGTCGCGATCAGCCCATTTCGGGTTGGTCGGGTTGTGCTTCATGTAATCATTCCAAAGGACTTCGGCGATATCCGCCATGCCCATTGGTGCACCCGGATGTCCCGAGTTTGCTTTCTGAACGCTATCCATCGCAAGAGCGCGAACGGCATTGGCCAGGTGTCTACGGCTGCTATTACTCATATGCTATGTTCCCCTTATATATGTTTAGAGTTGTGCTGGCGAATAGTTGCAGATGCAACTATTCGTGCCAAATCAGTAGTTATTATTTTTTCCATAAGATTAACTTATGATGGTTGTTTAATTGCTAAAATATTTTTAGTGATTAAACGTGCAGTGTGGTCTGAACGCGCCTGATATTGCCAACAGAACCGGAGAGTACAACGGTGTCTGTGGTCATATAGCGGCCATCAGCATCACTGCCAACCTTAACGTGGTGACAGTATGCGCCACTGGTCAGGCCAGTTGCAACAAACATGCAGTCGTCAGAGGTCACGAGTTCATCACGGGTGATGATACGCTTGGTGTCGATGCCTTCTTCTTCACACAGCTTGATCTCAAAATCTTTCTGAGGAGCCATGCGACCGAACATCTCTGCGCCCATTGCACGGGCCGCACAGGCAGTCACGATACCTTCAGGTGTGCCGCCAATGCCGAACAGCGCATCAGAACCCATGTTCAATACAGCCTGAATCGCACCATTTACATCACCATCAGTCGCCAGACGAACCTTGGCGCCACAAGCATAAACTTCCTGAATCATCTCTTGGTGACGAGGTTTATCGAGGATGAATACGCGAATCTCTCTGATGTCTTTACCCAGTGCCTTGGCAAGCGCATGCAGACGATCTGCTACCGGTGCTTCCGGATCAATTTTGCCACGTGCTGCTTTTGGATAAACCTGCTTGTCCATATAGAAGCATGCACCCGGGCGATACATCGAACCTGCAGGAGCTGCTGCCAGCGTTACGATAGAGCCGGGCATATCCTTGGCGAACAGGTTTGTGCCCTCAATCGGGTCAACGGCGATATCAACGCCAACACCTTCACCTGTTCCGACTGGTTCGTCGTCATACAGGGCAGGGGCCTCATCCTTGGCACCTTCGCCAATGACAACCACACCTTTCATCTTCACCTGATTGATGCGCTCGCGCATGGCATCAACTGCCAGGCCATCGCCCTCATCCTTCTGGCCGGAACCTACAAACGGGGCACAAGCGCGGGCTGCTGCCTCACACACTTCCACCAGATCAATCTTAAGATCGCAAACGCTTCCCATGTTTCCCCCTCATAAAATACAAAGACGCTAAATTTTTAGCAACCGCATCCTAGCTGTTTTATCTGTAAAATGCGACCCCGAATGGCGTAGGTAAAAAAGTACTTTATTTATATAGGAGGTTCACATCTCAGTTGCTGTTTCAGCTCTGCCTGAAGGGAGCGGCTGCAGGTGGCCAGAATGGGGGATGAGAGGGAGGAGGTCGGAAACAGTTCTGTTGCGAAAAAATCACCCACATAGCACCCCGCCTCAGAGGCCAGCAGGCTACCGGCTGCAAAATCCCAAAGTTTTTCACCACCATGGATAATAAACTGGCCACGTCCGGCTGCCAGCCATGCCCACTCCAGTGCGCAGCTGCCGACATTACGCTGGCTGCGATAGATCTTCTCAGTGGCAAAGCGGCTGGCGGTCTCTTTCTGCAGGCGTTTAAAGTCGATAAAACCAACACTGTTGCTCAGTTCAACCTCTTCTGAGCAGTGGATGCTCTGGCCATTAAGAAAAGCACCACCACCGAGAAATGCAGAGAATGTTTCTGAGCGGACCGGGTCATGAATGCAGGCAAGTTCAACGCTGCCATTTCTGATCAGAGCCAGAGAGATGGAGAAACCGGGAAAGGAGGTTGCAAAGTTGGTGGTGCCATCGAGTGGGTCAAGGCACCAGAATGTGCCGCCTCTCTGCTGTAGACAGTTTAACTGCTGGGCTTGGCTCATCTCTTCACCGAGAAAGCCGATCTTCGGGTCGATTTTGAGCAGCTCCTGCTCGATAAAGTGCTGACAGGCCAAATCTGTCTCTGTCACCACCGAACCGTCGGCTTTGCGTGTTGTCTGCACAGCGAGGGCATAAGCGGGCATGATAATCTCCCGGCCAGCTCTGATCAGGATTGCGGATAGCTGTTCCAGTTGCTGTTCAAAGGTCATCTATATCATTCCTTGGATTGATCTTTAGTTTTACAAAAAAGAGGGGTGTCATACGACCCATAAGTCGCTATTATGCCGTGCCAATCATAGGAGGGCTAATCATGGCTTTGAAAGGTAAGATGGTGATCGGACAATCCGGAGGTCCGACGGCAGTTATTAATCAGTCGCTGGTGGGCGCTGTGCTGGCCGCCAGGAAGCAGTCCGACATTACAGGCATTCTCGGTGCACACCACGGTATCGCGGGTATTATGAAAGAGGATTTCATCGACCTGACCACGCAGAGTGATGAAGAGCTTGAGATTGTTGCGGCCACACCTGCTGCTGGTCTGGGTTCGGTACGCCTGAAACCCGGCAGAGCAGAATGCGAGCGCGTTTTTGAAGTGTTTAAAAAGCATGATGTACGTTACTTCTTCTATATAGGTGGCAACGACTCTGCTGAAACCGCCCATATTATCGCCGAGATGGCCAAAGAGGCGAACTACGATTTCTGCACCATCCATATCCCTAAAACGATTGATAACGATCTGCGTGTTACCGATCACTGCCCGGGTTTTGCCTCAGCTGCGAAATTTGTAGCACTGGCATTCATGGGTGATGATCGTGATAACGCAGCCCTTGCCGGTGTCAAAATCAACGTGGTAATGGGCCGTGATGCCGGTTTCCTGACTGCTGCATCGGCAATGGCACGTCAGGATGAGGGTGATGGCCCGCATCTGATCTATGTGCCTGAGCGTACCTTTGATGTGACTCAGTTCCAGGCTGATGTAAAAGCGGCGATGGCCAAGTATGGTCGCTGTGTGGTGGCTGTCTCAGAAGGTATTACCAACGCTGCCGGTGAACCTGTGATGACCTCAGGTGAACGTGACTCTCATGGTAATCTGCAGCTCTCTGGTACCGGTGCATTGGGTGATTTTCTTTCAGGCAAGGTGAAAGAGGCCTATGCAGGAGAAACGGTACGTGTGCGTGCTGATACCTTTGGTTACCTGCAGCGCAGTTTTCCGACGATTGTCTCTGAAGTCGATGCTCGTGAAGCGCGCATGGTAGGTGATTTCGGTGTTAATCACGCCGTAGCAACTGCTGAACCGGGTTCTGTAGCAATTCGCAGGCTCTCCAGTGTACCTTATAGCAGTGAGTGTTTTATCACGCCGCTCTCTACTGTGGCGCGTGAAGCAACTGAGCTGAAAGGTGAGTATATCAACGAGGCCGGTAACGATGTAACCCAAGCCTGGATTGATTATATCAGCCCGCTGGTTGGTGAAATGCCGAAGATGGGTAAGCTTTACTGATTTAATTTTCAGGTTTCAAATTAAAAAGGGCTGCCAATTGGCAGTCCTTTTTTTTATTCCATGTCGAACGGGTAACCGGGGATTTCGAAGGGCTCATCGATATCGATGAGCTCAGGGTCCATGAACTCCCGGGCGTAGGGGAGGTAGACCTTCTCCTCAATAAAGAGATCGAAGAGGTCGGGATCGATGTGGTTTTGCTGTTTCATCTTGCCGAGGATTGATAGCGATTCAGAGAGTTTTTTGGCATCTTTATAGGGGCGATCTCTGGCGGTCAGTGCTTCAAACACATCGGCAATGGCCATCACTCTGGCAGGTATGCTCATCTCTTCGCGGGTCAGGCCCAGCGGGTAACCCTTGCCATCCATGCGCTCATGATGGCTTCCTGCATATTCAGGCACGTTCTCCATATCACGCGGGAACTTCATCGATTTGAGCATTTTGTTGGTAATGACAATATGGTCGTTAATGATCTGCCGCTCATCGGCGTTAAGTGTGCCGTATTGAATCAGTAGATTATTCAGTTCATCTTCAGAGAAGAATGGCACAGTTTCGCCATCACTATTGCACCAGGTGCGCTTGGCGATGGCTTTTACCCGCTCTTTGAGCTCAGGGGCCATCGACTCAACACCTTTGTTGCAGTGGCGAATGAAATCGCGTTCGGCATTAAGATCTTCAAGCTCGCGGTGATAGTTTCGTACAGCGCCCTCAGCATCAGCTCCCTCTAACCCTGTCTCAAGCAACTGCTTTAACATGACGATTTCGGCATCGCGTTTGAGTAACTCAAAGCGGGTATCGATCAGGGTGATGCGATCATAGATCGTCTCAAGCTTGGTCGCTTTATCAACCACATGCACAGGTGTGACGAGTTTGCCGCAATCGTGCAGCCATGAGGCCACTTCAAGGCTGTAGCGTTCCTTCTCAGTCAGGGTGAAGCTTTCCAGTGCCCCATCTGCCTGGCTGGCGGCATCTGCCAGAGCCAGCGTCAGCACTGGAACACGTTTACAGTGGCCGCCGGTATACGGTGACTTTTCATCGATGCCGGTTGCGATGGTTTTCACAAAGGAGTCAAACAGCGCTTTCAGATCATCAATCAACCGTTTGTTGGTTAGCGCCACAGCGCCCTGTGAGGCCAGTGATTTCACCAGATGGATATCGTCATCCTCAAAGGCGATGACATCACCATTTTGGCCGCCCTGTTTATTGATCAACTGAATGACACCGACGGTTTTGCCTTCATGATTAACCATGGGGACGGAGAGCATGGAGCGGGTACGGTAGTTCATGCGCTCATCAAACATACGTGGTCCGGTGAAGTCGAAGCCAGCACCGTTGTCTTCATAAACATCGGCCAGATTAACTGTTTCATTGTTCAGGGCCGAGTAGGCAACCACGCGCTCATTGTTGGGGCGGCCATCGCGGTGGTAGAGGGCGATAGCTTTAAACTGTACCGCCCGTTTCGTGGTGCCGCCCATGTTGATGCCGAGTGAGCTGGTGCGCACAATTTCAAAATGCAGGCTTTTATCATCTGCAACCGTATACAGCGTGCCACCGTCTGCGCGGGTGATCACTTTGGCACCCACGAGAATCATCTCCATAAGCCGTGGCATATCACTCTCGGCTGAGAGCGCAATACCGATGGCATTGAGTTTCTCAATACGCTGAACCAGGTCCTGGTCATGCGACAGGCCTGCGGGAATGGTGTACATACCGGTGCTTAAATGTGAATCTGGAATCGTCCTGTCTCCTCGATAGGGCAAACTTATACGTTTATCGGTGAAATAACCCTGAGCTTAAGCTTTTTCTGCTTAAAACTGTAGCATTACTCCACACCATGCAATTTCGCTTTTCCCCTCTCCGCTTTAGTTCATTCGAATTTATGCGATAATATATAATGAGATTGCGGCTGCACTTTAATCAGCGCAATCTCAGGAGGCTGTGATGGCGATTACAATTCCCGGTTATAATTCTGCCAATGCGATTCTTCTGCCGCAGAAGGCTGCCCCTCAGGGCAGAGCTGCAGCGCTTCCTGAATCTGTTCAGGCCAAACTTGATAGTCGTATGAGTCTGAATGCGGCCAACAATCCTACCGAGTTGATTCTGCAGGCGGCACAGGAAAAGATTAATGAGATGTTTAAACCCTATCTTGGTGATGGGGCGGTACAGCGCGCCGTTGATTCAGGAGTGGATATGAGTCCTGAAGCTACAGCTGAACGTATTATCAGTTTCGCGACCCAGTTGATCGGCAGGGCTGAAAACGCACAGATTGATCTGCCAGCCGATGAACAGCGCTCCAGAGAGCAGCTATTTAATAACGTACAGGTTGGTATCGAACGCGGTTTTGAGCAGGCGCGTGATATTCTTGAAGGGCTGCAGGCGCTCAATGGTGGTGTGAAGGATACCGTCGACACCACCTATAGTCGCGTACAGGAGGGGCTCTCCAATCTGGCTCTGCTGCTGGGCCTTTCACCTCCCGAACAAATTCAGGCATAAACAAAGCTTTCGCTACTTTAGTTGATCATTCGGGGCTGCAGCTGCGTAAAGTTACCCCTGAAGGTTCTGAACGCTCTGCTCTACCATGGAGGCATCAATCCACTCACCATCAATAATCTTCTCAAATGGCGGGAACAGTTTTTCAAAGTCGGTTTTACCCAGAGTCTTATGCAGCTTTTCGAGTGCTTTACCGAGAACCTCAATGATTTCAATGCGCAGTTCAATATGTGACTTGCTGGCAGCATCTTTGCGCAGCTCCTGCAAAGATTGCTGAGCGGCAGTGCGGACAGACAGAAGTTCAAAGACACTCTTTTCTGGTATCTGAATGACTTTTTCCATGATTGCCATGAAATCATCATCGGGAACCTTGATCTCTGGAGCGTATGTGGCAACCACCTCAGCCCATGCCTCAGTTTGCAGGCCGTAGTTATGGAAAAAGAAGGTGCTAAGCGAGTAGCCGCGTGCACCATGAACGCGAAGCGGTTAAGCTGTTTTTGAACCAGTTGCATACAAAGTCTGATTGGCGACCTGATGACAGACGCCATCAATGCCGTAATAGGCAATGGTTCCCAGGCCTTTGTTGGGTTTTACAGGCGATTTGGGGCTGATGTTGGGTTCGACTATGTTGGATGCGGTGCTCAGATCGACTGATGCATTTCCGATAGCCCCATGTTGTGGATGGCCGATGCCGCCAGTTCCATCCGGGTGATATTTGCCCCAGCACCACCAATAAAGATTCGAGTCAGGGGGAGGGGGAGGGCTCTTATGGATGGGCGGAACGTCATAGTCAGTCACCCAAGTATGATCGACAAGATTAAGTCTGGTGACTGGGTTTGCCCAGGCAAACAGCCTTCCAGTTGATTTATTCATGACCCTTCTCCTTCTCCTTTCCCTTTAAATCTAAAGTAGACCACAAATTTCAATGAAGCAAATCGAAGTGGGATTAGTAGTTGAATCCTGTTTTATAAATTATTGCTCTGGCGTCCACTTAAATGTTCTACACGGTTGCATTGTTCTCAGTCTGGTGTTTCTTTGCAGTCATTCTGATTCTGATCATTTACCTCTTCTTCAGAGGTAAGCAGAAGAGGGGCCTGTCACTTGAATTCAGATAGAAAAAGCGCAGCTTGCGGGCCGCCCTGGGAGGGGTGAGATTTCAACTCAAAAACCCGCATTATATTAGAGGTTGATAATATAATGAAATCATTCTATTGTTCGCTGCCAATTGTTGGTATGGAGGATTACATGGACAGAATTAATACGGCAACGCGCGTTCTTCATTTTCTATTTATTGTGACCGTGGTGTTTCAGCTTGGTAGTGCGCTGGTGATGCGCGTTCCTGAGCCGGGCAAGATGGTGATCTGGGCGAATGTTCTGTTCTCATGGCATATCATGTTTATCGGCTGGACTGCTTACCTGCTCAGTTTTATCTATGCCATGACCCGTTTTGCCGATAAGGAGGCATGGGGCCGTCTGGTGCCATGGTTCTCGAAAACACACCGCGCAGCCTTTTACAAATCGGCCAGAGAGGAGCTTCCGGGTATTTTCACTGGTAATCTTGCTCCACCGGAAAATCGTACCGCACTGGCTGGCGCCATGCATGGTCTCGGATTCCTGACGCTGATCGCACTGGGCACGACCGGTGCCTATGTGATGAACGGTGTGCGTTCTGACGGTAGCATGACTATGGATATGCTGTTTATGTTCAGTCTGCACGAGTTCTTCGGCATTGTGATCTATGTTTTCATTGTCTGCCACGTATCCATGGTGCTTTACCACCTGCTGCTCGGCCATAAGAGGGTTCTCGATATCTTCGAGCGTCTCAATATTAGATGGAAGTAGGGAGAGCGATATGAATTTTCATAAGAGTGGTTTTATTGGCTTGATATTCACCATAACCCTGCTGGCAGCACCAGTGAAGTCCCTGGCAGATGAGCCGAAAGCTGGCGACATCATGACCGATGAGTTCGGTATTGAGTTCGTCTACATTGCACCTGGCAAGTTCATGATGGGCACGCCTGAAGGTGAATTTGGCCGTTATCCCGATGAAGTGCAGCACGAAGTTGAGATCAAGAAGGGTTTCTGGCTGGGTAAGTATGAAGTGACCTTCGAACAGTACGATCACTTCTGTAAAAAGACAGGTAACGCCATGGCCCGCGATGAGACATGGGGTCGGGGTAAGCAACCTGCTATCCATGTGAAGTGGCAGGATGCTCAGATGTACGCTGACTGGCTAACCAAAAAGAGCCGCAAAAACGGTTACAAATATCGTCTGCCTACAGAAGCTGAGTGGGAGTATGCCGCTCGCGCAGGTACAACAACCGCTTTTTCATGGGGTGAAGATCGCACCGCTTTTTCCGATTACGCCTGGAACAGCAGTAATGCAGACAAGAAGACGCATCCCGTTGGTCAGAAGAAACCCAACCCATGGGGGCTCTACGACATGCACGGCAATGTCTGGGAGTGGACCGGCTCTTACTACAAACAGGAGTGGGATGGTTCCGAGTTGAAGTACAGTGAGACAAAATCCAACAAAGACCGCTCTGTTCGCGGTGGTGCATGGTACCGCTTCCCTAAGGATATGCGTTCAGGTGACCGTAGGGTGTTCCATCCGCGTTATCGTCTGCCATATGTAGGTTTCCGTCTGCTTCGCGAATAGTGATCTGTTACTGAACAATTCTTATCAGGGGCTACTTTAAGTAGCCCTTTTTTTATCTCCGTGAAATAGCCCGGCAATAAATGTAGGGTGCGCCACCAATTTTTTGCAAGGTTAGAATTATGACTGAAACCGTTAAACCACAACGCCGTATTACCGATGTGCCTCCGCTGGATAAAACAGCTGATGGCATCGTGAATGGTGTCCAGCGCCACTTTCTGCGCACACTCGGCCAGCACTCCAGCAGTACCGATTTTCATTATCGCTATCGTGCAATTGCACATACTGTGCGTGATCATCTGATGGAGAACTGGAAGAACACCAAGGACGCCTATGAGACGACAGAGGGCAAACGCGCCTACTACCTGTCGCTTGAGTTTCTGATGGGGCGTGCACTTGGCAATGCCATGTTGAATCTCGATCTTGAACCACAGGTTGAAGAGGCGATGCATGCGCTGGGCCTGAATCTGGAAGAGAAGATCGAGCAGGAGAATGACGCAGGCCTTGGTAATGGTGGTCTGGGCCGACTGGCGGCCTGTTTTGTTGATAGCTGCGCCACGCTGCAGCTGCCTGTTACCGGTTATGGTATCCGTTATGAGTATGGCATGTTCCGCCAGAAGATCGTTAATGGTCATCAGGTTGAAGAGCCGGATCATTGGCTGATCAATGGCAATGTGTGGGAGATAGAGCGCCCTGAATATGCTCAGCGTATCCATTTCGGTGGTCACACCGAGTGTTATCATGATGATGCCGGTGTACAGCGCTGCCGCTGGGTTGGTTCACACGATGTAGTCGCAATTCCTTATGATACCCCGGTTCCGGGTTATAAAAATGGCACAGTGAATACCCTGCGCTTGTGGAAATCTGCGGCGACTGATGAGTTTGATCTGGGTGAGTTTAATGCCGGTAGTTACCCTGAGTCTGTGGCTCAGAAGAACGAAGCTGAACATATCTCGATGGTACTCTACCCCAATGATTCCAGCGAAAATGGTAAGGAGCTGCGCTTAAGGCAGCAGTATTTCCTCGCCTCAGCCAGCATCAAGGATGTGATTCGCCAGTGGGTGAAAGCCAACGGCGAAGATTTCAGTAAGTTCGCCGAGAAGAACTGCTTCCAGCTCAATGATACGCACCCGACCGTTTCGGTTGCAGAGTTGATGCGAATTCTGATTGATGAGTATCGACTGGATTGGGATGAGGCGTGGTCGATCACCTCTAAAACGATGGCATACACCAACCATACACTGCTTCCTGAAGCACTGGAACGTTGGCCTGTCTACCTGTTCGGTCGCTTGCTGCCGCGTGTTCTCGATATTATTTATGAGATCAACGCACGTTTCCTCTCCGAGATTGCCAAGCACTGGCCGGGTGATATTGAGCGCCAGCGTCGCATGTCGATCATTGAAGAGGGTGATGTGCAGCAGGTACGCATGGCCTACCTCGCACTGGTTGGCTGCTACTCGGTGAATGGTGTAGCTCAGCTGCACTCCGACCTTCTGGTTGAGGGGCTGTTTGCCGATTTCTACGCCCTCTGGCCAGAGAAGTTCAACAATAAAACCAACGGTGTAACACAGCGTCGCTGGATGGCATGGTGTAATAAGCCGATGTCCAAGCTGATCACTGACACCATTGGTGAAGGTTGGGTGACTGAACTTAATGAGTTGCGCAATCTGGCGCCTTATGCTGATGATGCTGCTTTTCGCACCAAATGGGTGGCCTGCAAACGTGAGAACAAAGAGCGTCTGGCAGCCGTGGTTGAGAAGGATTGCGGTGTTACATTCAGCCCGGATGCGATGTTTGATATTCAGGTGAAACGTATCCATGAGTACAAGCGTCAGCTATTGAACCTGCTGCATGTGATTCACCTCTATGATCGTATCAAACGTGGTGATGCCGAGAACTGGACGAACCGTTGTGTTCTGATTGGTGGTAAAGCGGCACCGGGTTACTACATGGCCAAACAGATCATCAAACTGATCAACAATGTGGCTGAGGTGGTGAATAACGATCCTGAAGTGGGCGATAAGCTGAAAGTGGTCTTCTTCCCGAACTACCGTGTATCCGCCATGGAGGTGATTGCACCTGCTGCGGATCTCTCTGAGCAGATTTCTACCGCCGGTAAAGAGGCTTCAGGCACCGGCAATATGAAATTCATGATGAATGGTGCGATGACCATCGGCACACTCGATGGCGCTAATATCGAGATCCGTGAAGAGGTGGGCGATGAGAACTTCTTCCTTTTCGGTCTTGATGCAGCGGAAGTAGAAGCTATTCGTGGCAAATATAACCCTGATGCGATCATTGCAGAGGATGAAGATTTCCGCCGTGTGATGGAACTTCTGGAGTGTGGCCACTTCAGTCAGTTTGAGCAGGGGCTGTTCCAGTCGGTGATTGGTGCTATCCGTTCTCCGAATGATCCATGGTTGGTGGCTGCCGACTTCCGTTCCTATATCGATGCACAGCAGCAGGCTTCGCTTGCATTCCAGGATCAGGATCGCTGGCAGAAGATGAGTGTTCTGAATACGGCATACAGTGGTAAATTTTCAACTGATCGCACCATGCAGGATTATAACCGCGACATCTGGCATCTGGATCCGGTTAAACCGGAAGCCATACTTCGCTGATTCGGCGCTTTATCTGAAAATTAAAAGACGCGGGGCCCTGGCTCCGCGTCTTTTTTTATGTCTGGATTCGGGGGAATGTGACGCTGGCACTGCCACTGCTGGCATTGATCACGGCCTCTTCAAACTCAAGCTCTCTACCAAGCTCTACCTCGACATGCATTTCAACACTGTTCTGATAAAGGGTCTGCATAATATCGATCTGCAGGCCATCAAGTAGATGGCGAATCTGACTCTCCAGCGCAAAGGGGAGGTGGATGATCGCAGGTAGCGTGGTGGTATGCAGTTTGAGTGGTAGCGCTTCAACAGCCTGTTGCACCGCACTTGAATAGGCACGCACCAGTCCGCCAGCACCGAGTTTAATGCCACCGAAATAACGACTGACCACCACCACGATCTCACCGATGTTTTTATGTTGCAGTACATTCAACATCGGTTTTCCTGCCGTGCCCTGCGGTTCGCCATCATCAGAGCAGGCCCGGTTAATCGATTGAACAGGGTGACCTGCAATATAGGCCCAGCAGTGGTGACGTGCTTCAGGTTCCCGTTGTTTGATCAGTTCAATAAAGGCCAGAGCATCTGCTTTGGCTTCAGCATGGGCGATATCAGCAATGAAACGGCTGCGTTTGATCTCCTGCTCTACGCAGATCGGTGCGGCAGGGATATTGTAGCTGGTTTGCAAGATGATCTCAGCGGCGGGAGGCGATGTGTGCCGCTCCCAGTAGCCCGGCTTTGTCATCCAGCGTGGAGTGGATGACGTTGATCTTACCGCGCAGAGGTGGAATAAGATTGTCATTGAGCTCGGCCATCAGGGGTGGATGAATCAGATGCCAGGCATGGCTTAAGCCGCCACTGATGGTGATGGTCTCAATATCAAGCAGCTTGACCGCTTCAGCAATCGCCAGTCCAAGGTATATGCCGGTCTCCTTGAGGATCAGGGCAGCATCTTTGTTGCCATCGCAGGCATACTCATAAACCTGTCGGGCATCGGTATCGATACCACTGCGCTCGGCAAATCGGCGTGCTACAGCGGTGGCGGAGGCATAAGCTTCAAGGCAGCCGTAATTGCCGCATCCGCACCGGTGTGTCTGTTTATGTACCACCCGCAGATGACCGAACTCCATGGCCATGCCGCGCTCTCCGGTGTAGGACACATTGTTCAGAATAAGACCGCCACCAACGCCTGTGCCAAGGGTGATGTGCAGTAAGTTCTCATGGCCTCTTCCAGCACCGAACCGCTGCTCACCGATGGCCGCGCATAGGGCATCATTCTGTACGGCGACACGAATTTTCAGCCGTTCTGATAGTCGTTTGCCCAGCTCAAAATCTTCCAGTAGTGGTAGATTGGGGGAGCCAGCCAGAATGCCTGTTGTACCACGGAAGAAGCCGGGGAAACCGATGCCGATATCGCTAACAGGATGTTGATCAAGAAAGGGGGTGATGGCTTCTGAGAGGGTGTCGAGCACATAGTTCTCTGCAGCTTCGCGTGTCTGTTGATCGTGGCGACTGAGTCTGGCCTCAACCCGCGACTCATCGATAAAGTTTCCATTTTCATCGATCAGGGCCAGGCGAAGATTTGTACCGCCGATATCAGCGGCTAAGACCCGATCCATCAACTTAGCAGGTGCCCGTAAAGATCGGCGTAATCACTTGCCGAGGCTTCCCATGAGGAGTCGCGTTTCAGAGCATTGCTACGAATGCGTGCCCAGATGGTTTTATTGCCATACAGTGAGATTGCATACTCTACCGCCTCATCAAAGGCTTCTGGCGTGGCATCGGTGAAGTGGATGCCGGTTGCTGCACCCCGGCTCTGTTTATGGTCGGTTACCGTATCCCTCAGGCCTCCGGTTGCACGAACAACCGGCACCGTGCCATAACGCATGGCCATCAGTTGCCCCAATCCGCATGGTTCAAAACGCGAAGGCATCAGGAAGATATCACCTCCGGCATAGATATGACGGGCCAGTGATTCATTGAAGCCGCGATAGAAGAACATCTGCGTAGGGTTGGCATCTGCGATCCTGTGCAGAGCCTCTTCACTGTGGGGGTCACCGGAACCGAGGACACCGATCTGATAGCCGCGATCAATCCAGCGCTGAGCATTGGCAAGTAGCAGATCAATGCCTTTCTGATCCGCCAGACGTGAGATAATAACCATCAGAGGGGTGTCAGCTGAAACGTTGAGCCCGAACTCCTTCTGAAGTGCCGCTTTGCAGCGTTTTTTGCCAGCTGTGTTGCCTGCTCCGTAGTTGCTGACAAGCGATTTGTCGTTGGATGGATCCCAATCTGCGATATCCAGTCCATTGACGATGCCTGATAGTTTGCCGGTATGCAGTTGCAGGAAACCTTCCAGTTCACAGCCATATTCAGGGGTGAGTATCTCTTCAGCATAGGAGGGGCTGACCGTAGTGATTGCATCGGCTGAGGCGATGCCAGCCTTCATGCAGTTGATCTGATTATGGAATTCGAAATCACCCGGATGGAAGTGGTGGCTTGGAATGCCAAGGCGGTGAATCCATTCAGGCGGGAAGTTGCCCTGATAGGCGAGGTTATGAATGGTATAGACGGTCTTGGCATTGGCGATGGCAGGGTGGTGCTGATACTGCGTCTTCAGCAGCACCGGAATCATGCCGGTCTGCCAGTCGTGGCAGTGAATAATATCAACCTTCTTGCCCAACTGAGCTGCCGCTTCCAGAGCTACGCGATCAAACAGCAAGAAGCGCAGCAGGTTATCTTCATAAGCGCCGCCGGCAGGGCCATAGATGCCTTCGCGATCATAGAGATCATCCTGTTCGATGAGAATATAATGCAGGCCATTGATCTCGGCCTGATGTAGGGGACACTGCCGCTGCACGCCATCAGCCCACATCTCGATGGAGGTGTGCATCGGTTTCGTAGAGATACCGTTTTTTTCGAGCTCTCTGCGATAGAAGGGCAGAATCACCGTAACCTTGTGGCCGATGTGCTGCAGTGCATGCGGCAGTGAACCTGCCACATCAGCTAACCCTCCCGTTTTGGCAAGTGGTGACGCTTCCGATGCGATAAATACAATATTCAGCTTAGCCATTTGTCCTCTCCCCTGAGAACGACATCCTAGCATGGCTGTTGCCTGTCATAAACTGTTGCGCTCTATTTGATGGTTTGAATCCTGAGTAGACAAGGTTTAGCCTGTGCAGAAGCTGAGCCATACACTTCTGGTCATCCGTTAATCAGCGGTAAGGGGGGATACGTGTCTGAACTGACGCAAACAGCAGCATGGAAAAAACTGGCGGCACACGCCGAAGAGATGAAAAAGGTGCATATGCGCGACCTCTTTGCCGATGATCCGCAACGCTTTGATAAGTTCTCCCTTCATTTTGGTGATACGCTTGTCGACTACTCCAAAAACATTCTCACTGAAGAGACCCAGTCTCTGCTACTTGAACTGGCGCGTGAACGAGATGTGCAGGGTTGGACAGATCGCATGTTCTCGGGCGAAAAGATTAACAATACTGAGGAGAGGGCTGTGCTGCATACCGCTCTGCGCAATCGCTCCAATCGCCCGGTAATGGTTGATGGTCATGATGTGATGCCCGATGTGAACCGGGTGCTGGCGCAGATGCGCAACTTTACCGAATCGGTACGCTCCGGTGAGTGGTTGGGCAGTACCGGCAAACCCATTACCGATGTGGTTAATATAGGCATCGGTGGCTCAGATCTGGGGCCGGTGATGGTGAGTGCTGCATTGACCCCCTATGGCCGTGACAAGATACATATGCATTTTGTATCCAATGTGGATGGCACACACATGGTTGAGACGCTCAGGCACCTCTCCCGCGAAACCACGCTATTTGTGATCGTGTCCAAAACATTTACCACGCAGGAGACCATTACCAATGCGCGTACAGCGCGTGACTGGTTCCTGACCCGTGGTGGCAGCAAGAAGGCTGTTGCCCAGCACTTCGTAGCTGTCTCAACCAATGCCAAAGCGGTCTCCGCATTCGGCATTGATACAGCCAACATGTTTGAGTTCTGGGATTGGGTTGGCGGGCGCTACTCGCTCTGGAGTGCAGTTGGTATCTCCATCGCTCTCTATCTCGGCATGGACCATTTCGAGGAGCTTTTAGAAGGTGCTCATGAGATGGATGAGCATTTCCGAACGGCACCGTTTGAGGAGAACGTACCGGTCATACTGGCAATGCTCGGTGTCTGGTATAACAACTTCTTTGATGCCGATTCACATGCCATGCTCCCGTATGATCAGTATATGCACCGATTCTCTGCCTACTTTCAGCAGGGTGACATGGAGAGTAACGGCAAACGGGTAACGCGCAGTGGCAAAGCTGTGGATTACTCGACCGGCCCTATTATCTGGGGTGAGCCCGGCACCAATGGACAGCACGCCTTCTATCAGTTGATTCATCAGGGTACCAAACTGATTCCGTGTGACTTTCTTGCGCCGGTAGAGACCAAGAACCCGGTGGGACGTCATCATCCGATGCTGCTCTCCAACTTTTTTGCCCAGACTGAAGCGTTGATGGTGGGTAAAAATGAAGATGAGGTACGCAAGGAGTTGGAGGCTGAAGGTTTGAGTGGAGATGCGCTTGAGGCGCTGCTTCCGCATAAGGTGTTCCCCGGCAACAAACCGACCAACTCGATTCTGTTCCAGAAGCTGACGCCAAAAGCACTCGGTAGCCTGCTGGCGATGTATGAGCACAAGATCTTTGTGCAGAGCGTGATCTGGGATCTGAATGCCTATGATCAGTGGGGTGTTGAGCTTGGTAAGCAGCTGGCCCGAAAGATTCTTCCTGAACTGGATGATTTTGAAGATACAACCAGCCACGATTCATCTACCAATGGCTTGATAAACTATTATAAAGAGCACAGGAAAGAGTAGGGTGGCAAGTGCGACTTTGACGTCTTAATGTAATATTATTATCCTCTCATTTTGCGGGGTGAATCATGGATAAAAGCAAAGCCAAACAGGCCACCATCTATTTTGATGAAAACATTCACAAGGCGTTGAGACTGCGGGCTGCAGGAACAGATCGCTCCATATCGGATATCGTCAATGAAGCGGTCTGTAACATGCTGGCAGAGGATCAGAAAAATCTGATGGCCTTTGAGGCGCAGGATTATGAGCCGGTCATCAACTACGAAGATCTGCTCAACGGCCTGAAGTCCGAAGGCAAGATTTAGCTACAAACAGAGGTAACAGGCCGAATGGATACGGATTCGGTTAATCATATGTTAAAAGGTTTTAATCTGTGATGAAAGTCACAAAGATTTGGGAAAGTGCGAATGTATGATTCGCCTGCTTTAGGTGGGGGCCTGGTAGTTGAAGTTCTCTTCACGAAGCAGAAATAACTGTATTCAGGAGATCACGACATGAAAATCAGATACTTGCTGTCAGCCATCGCAGTTGCAGCTATGTTGGTTCAACCCTCATTGGCCATGAGCCAGACTATGGTCACTAAGCCTCAGCCTCCACTCTATCCGGTTACACCCTATGTTGCAGATCGCGGCGTTGAGAGTGTCTACCCCTCTGTAGCCGGTCAGTTTCTGGTTTTCGGTCAGCGTAAGGGTGATGACCTCTCCATGTACCGGGTTTCCAAGACATCGCCAAACTCAGGTCGTTATCATATGAAGAAACTGGCGCTGAATGACTCCATGCGTTATGGCGTTGCTGTTGATGATGGCTCTATCGGTTATGTGAGTGATCGCGTCGGTCCGATCTCCGCATGGATGTGGCAGGGCAGAGGTGATGGTCAAGTCTCTATCGGTGGTATGGCAACCTACCGTGGCACGATTGCTCCTTTCCATCTCAATGCATCCAGTGACGGTAAAGTATGGTGTTTTGATACCACCTTCCAGAAGGCACGTTACAATCAGATGCTTGGTGAATTTATCAAATTTCCGCACCACGAACTGGTCGGACAGCACTGGCGCACCTATGATTCCGATAACTTCCGTTACAAACAGGGTTATGCTGGAACCAGAGCAGGTAATCTGAATAAGTTGGATGCCCCTGTGCTCTATATTTTTTCGCGCCAGAGCAGTGAAATGATCATGATTCCCAATGCCTATGATGGAGCTATCTCTCCCGATGGTAAAAGGGTTGCCTTTGTTCGACAGACAGAGGGTAACTACGATATCTGGATGCAGGATATTGATGGTGACAACCTGATGCAGGTGACCAGCTCTGAATATGGTGATTTTGAACCAGCCTGGAGCCCTGACGGTAAAAAGCTGGCCTTTGTCTCAAATCGTGACTCATCTGGAAATGTTCGTAACACTTCAATCTATATGCTGGATGTCTCCACTATTCGTGCAACGCGTCTGACCAATGCCAAGGATGCAACCGATGGCGGGCCAGCCTGGCTGGATAACAACAGTGTGGTATTCCACTCGAACCGGGTATTAGGCAATCCTCAGGGTGATACCTACTCCGGCTGGAATATCTGGAAACTGGATATCAAGTAATGATCTCAACAGGAGGTAGCACCGTGATTCGCTTTGCTTTGACTGTTATGGCGACGCTGGCGCTATCCTCCACAGCTTACAGCGATGATCTTCTCGACTGGTTACAGCAAGAGGTGATGGAAAAGAAACCTGCTACGGAATCCTCTCTGTCTCCATCTGAAAATGCCTCGTTGCTGACGCTGGAGTCCGGTGAAACAGAGATGTATCCGAGAATTTCACCCAATGGCAAACATCTTCTGGTGATTTCAGGTAAGCGCAATAAAAGCGTAGTGACACGTCGTCTGCTGGAAAATGGTGATCCCCTGAATGTGCTGACTGATGATAAGCGCGCTTTTCACTCGATGAACTGGCAGGGCCCTGAACACACCACCTTCCTCTCTGATCGGGGTGGTGATCTGGGTGTATGGCAGATGGCTGCCAATGGCAAAGGGGCTGTACGTCGCCTTTCGCGTCTGACTGGTGAGTTTATTGAGTTGATTGTGCTGGAGAGTGGTGGCCTGATTGGTGTTCGGCTGCTGCCAACCTCAGGTTTGATGAGGTCAGGCAACGAAAAAAAGATCAATACGCTGGATTTTAAAAACTGGAAGATTGCCGGTAATGAGACACGTCTGCTGTATATTGGTAAAAACGGTGAAGAGAGCAGCCTCACCGCCGGGGTGAATCCGTCACTCTCACCAGATGGCAAGAGTATCGTGTTCTCCATGCAGACAGGCCATAGCTGGCATCTGTTTATGGTGGATGTGGATGGATCAAACCTGATTCAGCTGACCAATTCCAACAGTATCGATGTGCAGCCAACCTGGAGCCCGAATGGAAAGTGGATTGCATTCACATCCAATCGGGGCGAAGCCGGAATCAAAATCAAAAAAGAGAACTGGGATGTCTGGATGATCCGACGTGATGGTCAGCATCTGACCCGTCTGACATTCGATGCTGCCCACGATGGTGCACCAGCTATCGGATCAAATGGCAGA
Organism: Mariprofundus sp. NF; assembly: GCF_013387455.1. Lineage (NCBI taxonomy): Bacteria > Pseudomonadati > Pseudomonadota > Candidatius Mariprofundia > Mariprofundales > Mariprofundaceae > Mariprofundus > Mariprofundus sp. NF. The sequence continues at coordinate 82,644 of NZ_VWNC01000003.1, read as the reverse complement.
GTCTATTACCACTCTGATCGTAAGGTGGACAGGGCAACGAAAAAAGGACTGCATGCATCGGGTGGCACCTCTGGGTTCCATGTCTGGAGTATTCCACTTCCGGCCAGAGTTGAGTAGGTCATTCAGATAACTGGTGGCAAGTTTGCTCAGGCAGTAGCCGGTTTTCCAGCATACCAATTAATCAGTAACGACCTAGGGATACTCTGAAAAAGTCAGAGCATCCCTAGATTTGCTCATCCATGGCCTTATGAAGCCGGTCACGTTGTGTATCCGTGAGTTCGATCTTGCCATAGCGCGTTTTACGCATCAGTTCGGTCGCCTGATGCATCAGCTCAAGGGCCTGGTCAAAATTTCTGCAATTCCTGCACATGGCCAGGTGCAGATGGAACCTGAACCTCTCCCACAGGGATAACTTTCGCTCAATACTGTCGGATGCCAGGCGAGAAACATGTTTACATGCGTGATTCACTGCTTCTCTCCCACGCCAAACCAGTGGATCTCAAGACATTTTCGTAGTGACAGGCGCGCCCTATGCAGAAGAACATGAAGGTTGGTCGCTGTAATATCACAACTCTTACACACGCTTTCTGTATCATCGCCACTGATATCACGCAGCCGGAAAACCAGCCGCTGTTTTTCAGGCAGTTTGTCTGCACATGTTTCAAGTACAGTGCTGAACTGCTCATTCTGACAGAGCGACTCAGGGTTTTCGTTCCATGCACGCGGGGCTTCACTCCAGCTGCCATCGTTATTGAAGTAAGCCGTGGTTGGGTCGTTGCCTACATTTTCACTCAGATTGCGGTCGCGGATCTCTTTGCGGATGTAATCGATAATTTTATGTTTGAGGATGCCGACTAACCACGTTCGCATGGTAGATTGGCCGGCAAAATTGCTATGACCTTTCCAGGCTGCAAGTAGAGTCTCCTGCAGCAGATCTGCCGCCACTTCCTCATTATGGAGTCGTGACATCGCATAACGATAGAGATAATCGCCGTGTTCGTTAATCCATTGGTGCGGCTCTGTTTGCATGCCTCGACTCTGACCAGAAGAGTTACCTTCATCAATAGCCATATTGCTTCAGATATCACAGGTTGATGATGTTATATTTTATTCTCTTCGCATGGCTCTATTTTTGGTTAGCTTCTGCACTTGAAATGAATTTGAGGAGATGGGAAATATAGGCATGCAGAAATCTATAGGTGTATTTGATTCCGGTGTTGGCGGGCTCTCCGTGTTAGCGCACATTCATCAGCATCTAAGTGCAGAATCATTGATCTATGTTGCTGATACTGCCTATATGCCATATGGCTGCAAGACAGCGGCAGAGGTGACTGATCGCTGTCTGAAGATCTCCGACTTTCTCGTTGAGAAGGGGGCTCAGGCCATTGTGGTCGCCTGTAATACGGCAACTGCCGTGGCGATTAACCTGCTCAGAGAACGCTATAATATCCCTGTTATCGGCATGGAGCCGCCGCTTAAACCTGCAGTGATACATAGTCGAACCGGTGTGGTTGGCGTGCTGGCCACCAGTGGTACGGTAAGCAGTGAACGATTCAATAGCTTGAAATCGCGCTTTGCTGCTGATGCCAGGCTGCTTGTTCAGCCCTGTCCTGGACTGGTAGAGCGTATTGAGGCGGGTGATCTGACCGGGGCGGAGACCCGGGCCATATTAACAGCTTATCTCAAACCGCTGTTGGAGCAGGGCGTGGATACCCTTGTTCTCGGCTGTACCCACTACCCCTATGTGATACCTCTGATTGGTGAGATTGCAGGTGATGCTGTTACCATTCTTGATACGGGTGATGCCATTGCACGTGAGTTGAAACGGCAACTTATGCTGCGCGGCAGGCTTAGTCAGGAGAGCCAGTGCGGGGCTGTTCAGTTCTGGAGTACAGGCAGCCCCAGTGAGAAATTGATCTCCCGTCTGTGGGGTCAACATGTAGATGTGGGCCAACTTGACATCTGATCATTTTATGCACTCCCATGAAAATTGAGGATTCCTTGTAAATGCCAGTAAAATCAATGCATTTCTCTTGCTAATAGGGTTTCTGCCGCTATGGTTCGCGCCAATTTCAACTATAGGATGTAAACCAACATGGCTACAAAGAATACCGTGACAAAAAAAGAGTTACTTGAGAAGGCATCAGGTCTTGGTCTGAAAGGGAGCGCAAAGCTTCGTAAAGCTGAGCTCATTCATTCCATTCAGATTGCTGAAGGCAACACAGACTGCTTTGCTCGCATCGCTAACTGCGCTGTTACACCATGCCTCTACCGTGGTGAGTGCCAGGCCTGATTAGCAGCTAGACTCTAAACTGATCTAAGATCAGAGAAACGTGGGCCCATTGTGGCCCACGTTTTATTTATGGGCGGTAGGTAACCTTGGCTGTGCAGGTTTCTGAGATCTCAACGCGAGAAACCCGGATACGATCATCATCAAGGCGTGCACTCATCTCTCTGTACAATTCGCGTGCAACATTTTCACTGGATGGGTTGATGCTATCAAACGGTGCCACATCATTCAGGTTATAGTGATCCCATGGCTCCAGAGCCGCTTTGAGCTCGTTTTTCATAATTTTGTAGTCAATGCCCAGGCCGATCTCATCGAGCTCTTCACACTCGATGAAGAGCCGTACATGCCAGTTGTGGCCATGCAGGCGCGCACAGTCACCGGGATAGTCACGCAGACTATGGGCAGCCGAGAAGTGGGTCTGGATGGATAGTTCAAAAATTGCCATTTTATCTCCGGGCACTGGGCAGCAGCAGCGCTGCTGATACGGTCCGCCCCTCTTCAATGAGGATATTGTAGGTGCGGGCAGCCGAACGGCTATCCATACACTCAAGTCCAATCTTTCTGCTGCTGACAAACTCCAGAATCTCCGCAGAGGGGAATGCGGTCTGACGGCCTGTACCAAGAATCAGAATTTCAGGTGCCGGCTCCATAAGCATGGTCAGCTGCTCTGTCGTCAGCTCACTAAGCTTCTCAGGCCCCCAGGGGGCTGTTATAGCATTAGCATGGATACAGAGACCACTCGGGTAGGCTTTGCGGTTGATACTGATCTGAGCATCATCGTAACCGGTGAACAGTAGTGTTCCACCCGGTAGTCGAGATGAGATATCACCTTTCACTTAAATCTTCTTGCCTGAAGGCAGGGAGGAGCTCAGGGCCTGGCCTCCATCTCCTTGATCTCCTCTTCGTTGCCTTTAAAACGTCCTGCAAGTGCCAGCATGACCGGGCTGGCAACATAGATCGAGGAGTAGGTACCGACAAAAATACCGGCAATCAGTGCAAAGGCAAAATCGTGAATCACTTCACCGCCGAGGAAGAAGAGGGCAAGCACCACCAGCAATGTGGTAACGGAGGTCATCACGGTACGCGACAGCGTCTGATTAATCGAGTCGTTGACTACCAGTTTCTCATCATGCGGATTCTTGCGTTTGCGGTTAGCAGCGAAGTTTTCACGGATGCGGTCAAAGACCACGATGGTATCATTCAGCGAGTAGCCGATCACTGTCAGCAGTGCGGCAATCACCGGCAGTGAGAACTCTTTGCCGGTAAGTGCAAACAGGCCAAGCACGATGGTGATATCGTGCAGCAGGGCTGCATCAGCACCGAGTGCAAAGCGGAACTCAAAACGGAAAGTGACATAGATCAGAATAGCCAGCATGGCGATCAATACAGCCATGATACCTGCACGGGTCAGCTCTTCACCCACCTGTGGGCCGACAAACTCAACCCTGCGCATCTCAATGGCATCCGCACCGAACTTCTCGGCAAGACCATCAAGAATAGCTGTGCTGATGATCGATGAGTTTTCAGCCTCTTCGTTCTGAACGCGAATCAGAATCTCTTCAGGAGCACCAAACTCCTGAATCACTGCATTGCCATAACCTTTGGGAGAGAGGGCGGCACGAACATCAGTAATTGCAGGTGCTGTTTCAAATTTAACTTCAACCAGCGTACCGCCGGTGAAGTCGATGCCGAAGTTCAACCCCTTGGCAGCCAGTGCGCCGAGCGAAACCAGCAGCATGATACCTGAAACAATCAGGGCGAATTTTCTCTTGCCGATAAAATCGACGTTAATGTCAGAACGGATCAGTTGCATATCAGTAGCCTCAGATGCTCAGTTTTTCGATACGGTTACGTTTGGCGGTTGAGAAGGCGATGATGCCGCGCGTGACAGTGATAGCAGTGAACATCGATGCCAGAATACCAACCGAGAGGGTGACTGCGAAACCTTTCACCGGACCGGAGCCGAACTGGAAGAGAACGATAGCGGCGATCAGCGTGGTGATGTTGGCATCAACGATGGTTGAGAGTGCTTTATCATAACCACCATCAATGGCTGCCAGCGGTGTTTTGCCTAGCCTTAGCTCTTCACGTATTCGCTCAAAGATCAGCACATTGGCATCCACGGCCATGCCGATAGTCAGTACGATACCGGCGATACCGGGCAGGGTCAGGGTGCCACCGATAATGCTCATGGCCGCCAGAATCAGCAGCATATTGAAGACCAGTGCAACGTTGGCGACCATGCCGAACAAACGGTAGTAGAGGCCCATAAAGATCAGTACGAGTACCGAGCCGATAAGGATGGAGTTGATACCCTGATCAATAGAGTCCTGACCCAGGCTCGGGCCGATGGAGCGCTCTTCGACCACTTTAACCGGAGCGGGCAGGGCACCGGCACGCAGGATAATGGCCAGATCATGCGCCTCTTCCGGTGAGAAACTGCCGGTAATCTGGGCAGAGCCGCCGGCGATGCGTTCACGAATCACCGGTGCAGAGTTGACGGTACCTTCAAGGATAATGGCAAAACGCTCACCGACATGGGCTGCTGTCAGCTTATCAAATTTACGTGCGCCTTTGGTGTTGAACTTCAGGGTAACGGCATACTCATTGTAGCGGGAGTCAATTGAAACACGCGCATCGGCAATTTCATTGCCTGATAGTTCAGTACGTTTTTTCAGCAGATAGGGCTGACGGTAGCTCTTGCCATTACGGGTCTGCTCGGGGCCATACATGATGATATCACCGGCAGGGATGCTGCCTGAAAGTGCTTTATCAAGGTCACCCTTCTCATCCACGATTTTGAACTCAAGCTGGGCAGTGCGGCCGATCATATCTTTAGCACGGGCGCTGTCTTCAAAACCGGGGATCTGTACCAGAATACGACGCTCACCCTGTTTGATGATGGTCGGTTCAGTGGTGCCCAGCGCATCAATACGGTTACGAATCACCTCAATCGCCTGATCAACAGCGAACTTCTTAAGCTCTTTGGCGGTTTCAGGTTTCAGGTTAAGAACAAAGGTGCTGCCAGCCGGATTGCTAATCGCATAGGTGTTGAAATTCTCTTCCAGAATCTTTGCGGCAGCATCGATCTCGGTAGCTTCTTTGATCACGATGGTCATGCTGGTGCTGTCACTGCTCAGCTTGCTGTAGCGGATGCGCTCTTTACGCAGCGCCTGACGGGCTGTGTCGATATCACCGGTAACGCTGTGTGATACAGCTTTATCCACATCAACATCGAGTACCAGATGGATGCCGCCTTTGAGATCAAGGCCGAGGGTCATCGGAGTACTCAGAGCAGATGGCCACCATGATGGTGGTGTGGTGAGGTTGGGCAGGGCTCCCATCAGGGAGACCACAAGTACGGTCAGAATGAGCCCGTATTTCCAGCGTGGAAAGCTATGCATGAATGAAATCCTTGTTTAAAAAAACTGTTAGTCTTTTGCGTCTGCTTTTGCGTCTGCTTTTTCAGCAGGTTTGGCAGCCGGTTTGGCAGCAGGTTTGGCAGCCGGTTTGGCCGGTGCTGTTTCAGCAAGGCCGGCCACGGTGTCGCGCTTAACCTTAATCACTACACCCTCAGCAATTTGAACCTTCAGGGTATCTTCGTTGACGGCAGTGATTTTGCCGTAGACGCCACCACCGGTCATTACCTTGTCACCTTTACTCAGCGAGTCGACCATGCCGCGATGCTCTTTCAGTTTCTTCTGCTGTGGACGGATAAGCAGGAAGTAGAAAATCACCATGATCAGCAGCAGTGGAATCAGAGAGGCGAAACCGCCATCTGCAGCAGCGCCCTCAGCAAAGGCCGGGGTAATAAAGCTCATCGCAGCAGCAATAGATGCGAAAGAGAGAGAGAAAACTGTTTTCATGATGTTATAACTCCTGAATATCAATAGACGGCGATTATGCTTCACCGCGGTAGCGTTGTAAAAACTTGTCACGGAATTCGGGCCAATTCCCCTCAATCAGTGCGGTTCTGGCCCGAGACATGAGATGGCAATAGTAGTGAAGATTGTGCAAGGTATTCAACCTCGAACTTAAAATCTCCTTTGCCATATACAGATGGCGCAGGTAAGCGCGGGAAAAGTTCTTGCAGGTGTAGCAGTTACACGATTCCATGATTGGCGACGCATCATCGAAATGTTTAAGGTTTTTGATGTTGATCTTGCCATCATCGGTGAAAAGGGTGCCATTACGCGCATTTCTGCTGGGCATCACACAGTCAAACATGTCGATACCGCGATCAATACCTTCAATCAGATCATCGGGTGTGCCCACGCCCATCACGTAGTGCGGTTTGTCTTGCGGAAGATGCGGAGCCAGCGCATCCATCATCGCCATCATCTCCTCTTTGGGTTCACCGACCGAGAGGCCACCAATAGCAATGCCTTCAAAATCGATCTCAGAGATTGCTTGCAGACTCTCGATACGCAGTTCCGGATACATGCCACCCTGTACAATACCAAACAGCGCCTGTGTCTCGTTGACCGGCAGGTATTCACGACACTCTGCAGCCCAGCGCATGGAGAGTTGCATCGAATCATTGGCCTCTTCATAGGTGGCCGGGTAGGGGGTGCACTCGTCAAAGGCCATGACAATATCACTGCCGAGTTTACGCTGGATATCCATGCTCTCTTTGGGGCCGAGGAATACTTCACGGCCATCAATATGGGAGCGGAAACGGACACCGTGCGCTTCGATCTTGCGCAGTTCACCGAGAGACCAGACCTGAAAACCACCGGAATCGGTCAGGATAGGGCGATCCCAGGCCATGAATTTATGCAAACCACCCATCTTCTCCACCAGATCAGCACCCGGGCGCAGCATCAGATGATAGGTGTTACCGAGAATAATAGAGGCTTCAATATCATCGGTGAGGTCGGCAGGGGTAAGACTTTTTACAGTCGCCTGTGTGCCAACCGGCATGAAAACAGGTGTTTCGACACTGCCGTGTGGCAACTGCACACGACCGGCACGGGCATAACCGGTTTCATCTTTGGCGAGGATTTCAAAACTGAGGGAGGACATGGCGGCGCAGACTGACGTCTGTACCGCATTGCAGCAAGGGATTCAGCTTGTTTTTTTCGCCAGTGAGGAGACGCGGGTGAAGATCAGCACAACAGCGAAAAGAACCAGCGAAGAGAAGAGTGCGAAATCAATAAATCCCATGAACGAGTAGTGCTCATTGTTCAGCTCCACACCGATGCGACCCAGCGCATGTATCCATGAGAACTGATAGAAGATAATCAGCATAAAGAGGCTGAATACTTTGGCTCCCAGTAGCAGTGCAGCAGTTTTACCGCTTGAAGAGCTCTTCTCATCTTTAGAGAAGTAGGATTGCCACTGAAATGTTTTCTGCTCTGTATCTGCAGCTGCAGCATTATAGCGTGGATAGATTTCACTTTTGGCCTGATAGATGGCGCGAACAAGCGGCATATGCATCACGATATAGGCGAGATAGATGATGGTGCAGGCCAGCGAACCCCACTTCAGTAGGGGAATCGCGAATTCGGCCAGTGCCTGAGGTTCCATTGTGGTGTGGTTGTAAGCAATTAATGCGGCCAGAACAGTGGTAGGCAGGGCGATTACAAGCCAGATGATGTTTTTTAAACGTTTGAGGCGCAGAACCTTGTCTCGAACCTGCCTCTCTTCTTTCTGGAACTGCTCAAGTGCTGTGGAAATCGAAGCTTCGTTCATTTATAACCCCATGTTGTCTGATCTGCGCATCTATTCAATGGCGCAGCAGACTAACTTTAAGGCCGGTTACAGCAAGTCAGGGATAATCGGGCAAGGTTTTCCTGATTAATCCTGATCTGGCTCATAGTAATTACCTTTGCCGGTTGTTCCATGTGGATCCTTCTGCTTGCCAAGAACGCCGATGCGAACTGCTACCAGTACAATAATAAACAGAACGAGGCTGGAAAACAGGGTCAGATCAATAAGGCCAAGATAGGCATAATGTTCTGTTTGTAGCTCATGACCACTGACGGCTTTCATGTGCATCCAGCCGAATTGAGAAATGAGAATGAGCACAAAAAGGGTGATAATCTTCGTGGTGATGGCAAGGATGACACCAAAGCCACTATTGCGGGGTTCAGTATCTTCTTTTCTGAAATAGCTGTGCCATGAGAATTTGGGGTGTTCATCAGGATCTACTTGATCTTTCAGGCGCTGATGGATGACGCTGTGAGCATGGTAAATTCTTCGTACAGTTCCAAAATAGAAGAAGATAAAGACAATATATCCGGATGTAACCAGAATCGTTACAGTCATCATGATCAGTGATAAATCATCCGCCATCTCTGTAAGGGTATCCAGATGCTGCGAGTGGGCGAAAACCAGCCCCCCCAAGAGTATTGCTGCCAGAAGTACACTTACTGTCCATGTGATGGTTTGAAGCCGATGGGCTTTAGTTATCTTTTTACGGATTTCTGAATCATCCTGCTTGAATTGTTCAAGGGGGGGGAGCTTGCTTTGATCGTTCATAATATCCTCTCTCACGTGCGGGGATTGCACATTTTCAGGTTATAATATTAAACGTATTCTAATAATCTAATAAAATAATATACGAACTATGGCATTTAGTTCTGAATCCATCAAGAGGCGGCTGCAAATAACGGATTTACAGGCTAACGTATCATTAAACAGATGCTGAGATATGATTTGTCCTATGATCGAATTTCCTGATCCAGAACAGGCTGATGATGATGGACTGCTGGCTGCCGGGGGTAATCTGCAGCCGGAAACGCTGCTGGCGGCATATAGCCGGGGTATTTTCCCCTGGTATGCAGAGGGGCAGCCGATTCTCTGGTGGTCGCCGGATCCGCGCATGGTGCTCTTTCCTGTAGATTTTCACTGCTCCAGACGTCTGGCCCGACGTATGCGACAGAATCTCTATTCCATCTCATTTGATGAATCATTTGCTGAGGTGATCCATGCCTGTGCAGCGATTCCACGCCAAGGCGAGAGTGGTACCTGGATCCTGCCTGAGATGATCACGGCCTATCAGGCTATGTTTACAGAGGGTTATGCCCACTCGGTAGAGGTGTGGCAGCAGGATAAGTTGATCGGCGGGCTGTACGGTGTACTGCACAACGGTGTCTTTTTTGCCGAGTCGATGTTCAGTCGTGAAATCGATGCCTCTAAAGTGGCGCTGGCGGCACTGTGTGAGCGGGCCTTGTCTGAAAACTGGAAGCTGATTGATTGCCAGTTTCACACCGCCCATCTGCAGAGCCTTGGTGCGCGTGAGATTTCTCGACGCGAATTTCTCAACCGGATCAGTGATTGATTATCTGGTAGCTTTTCGTTTCTAATCGAAGATGAGATATTGAACCGCAAAAGACGCAAAGGTAGGCAAGAGGAGTGATCAGTATTGCAGGGAGCCGATGGTTGCCTATTGGTTATTATGACAAATATTGATTTTACTTTGCGTCCCTTTGCGTAATTTGCGGTGAAAAAAGGAATAATAATATGAGTCTGAAGAGTAATCGTGATCAGTTAGTGCAAACCGCCGTGCAGGGCTCTGTTGCTCCGGCGCATCAGTGGGCACCGTTTGAAGTGGGTTCTGCCGGTGAAGTCTTCTCCTGGCCCTCCACCGGTGGCATCACCTATAACGTGAAAATCGGTGATTCGGTCTTTGGCTGGGCCGGTGAACATATTGAGCCGGGCGTATCCACGACCATGACGCACAAGAATCGAAAATGTGAGTCAGGGTACCAGTTTCTCGCCTGTTGTGGTAACCGGGCCACGGTGATTTCCGGTGCTGCCAAAGGGGCTAAAGGCACCGTACTTGGTCACCATGGCGGTGTTGAGCACCTGATGCTCGATTTCCCTGATAGTACACTGGATAAGCTGACCTGTGATGACAAATTTCTTGTTAAAGGGTGCGGACAGGGGTTGAAACTCATCGATCATCCTGAGGTGTTTATCTACAACCTCGATCCGGATCTGCTCGACGCCTGGGGTCTTGTTGAGCGTGAGGATGGCAAGATCGAGGTGCCGGTGCATGTGATCGTGCCCGGCCATGCTATGGGTTCGGGTATCGGTGCGCTCTCAGTGGCTACCGGCGACTACGACATCCTCTGTCATGATGAGGATATGGTGAAAGAGAACGGCATGGAGCGACTTCGTTTCGGTGATTTTGTTGCAGTGCTGGATCACGACAATCGCTACGGACGCACCTATCGCAAAGGGGCGGTTACGATTGGTGTTGTGATTCACTCCGATTCGCCACTGGCCGGTCACGGACCGGGCATGATGACCCTGATGAGTGCCTGTAACGGCAAGCTGCTGCCGGTGATCAGTGAAACGGCCAATATCGGTGCCATCAGATCCATTGGCCGCTTTGCAGTCGAATGAGTGGTGATGCGACACTGAAGGTCGCCTGCATACAGATCTGCTCCGTAAAAGAGATCGAGCGAAACCTTGCGGTAGTAACCTCTCTGCTGGCAAAAGCGGCAGAGGCTGGGGCCAAACTGGTGGTGCTGCCTGAGAACTTCGCTTTTATGGGTGGTAGTGAAGAGGAGAAGCGGGCGCTGGTCGAAGATCAGGCTGACTCATCAATACTCAAATTTCTTTCACAGCAGGCTGTTCAGCACGGCATTGCCATTATTGGCGGCACGCTGTTGCTCAGCGGTCGTGACGGGAAGATTCGCAATGTGTGCCCGGTTTATGATGCCAAGGGCGATCTCATCGCGCTCTACGATAAGATTCATCTCTTTGATATGGAATACAATGGCGAGTCCTACCATGAGTCGGCACTGATTGAGGCGGGGGAGAAACCTGTTACCGTCAGCATAGAAGGTTTCAAGGTTGGTCTGAGCATCTGTTACGATCTGCGTTTCCCCGAACTCTATCGCCGCTATGTCGATGCAGGCTGTCAGCTGCTGGTCAATGTGGCTGCATTTACAGCTATAACTGGGCGTGCTCACTGGCAGCCTCTGCTCAGAGCAAGGGCGATTGAGAATCAGTGTTATATGCTGGCCTCTGCCCAGTCGGGAAGACACCCCGATGGCAGGCAGACCTGGGGGCACAGTATGATCATTAATCCCTGGGGAGAAGTGGTGGAAGAGCTTGCTGAAGGGGAGGGGTTTATAAGTGCTGAACTCTCTATGCAGAAGCTGGAGCAGGTGCGGGCATCGATGCCTGTTTTGCAGCATAAAAAGCTCTGATTCAACACTTCTGTTAATTACCTTAAACCGACTCAATAATTTCTCATTCACAGCCTGAAAAGCTGCTAACTGTTGAAAAGTAAGGGCTTACCGATGCTATCCACAGAAGCTGTGGATAACTTGGTGGATAAAACTTCACCGTTTGATGTTTAACTTACCTTCGTTCATACAGCATGATTACTGCCTAAATTTTAGGCGATATAAAAACACCTTTATTAATAGCATGTTAGATATTGCTTTATGAGGCTATTTTGAGCTGGCGGAGCTAATTCTTAAAAAACCTTAATGGGACTATGTCTGCGGTGGATAATTCCTGTTATATCACTGTTTAAGCTGTCTTAGCGCCTCAAACACGGCGATGGAGCAGGCATTGGAGAGATTCAGTGAGCGCACCGGAGCATCCTCCCGCATCGGGATGGTTACGCCATTTATCTCCTCTAAAATGGAGCTACTTAAACCTCTGGTTTCAGGGCCGAAAACCAGCACGTCTCCGGGCTTGTACTGCACATCCCAGAAGCTGGTTTTCACCTTCGAACTGAGTCCGTACCAGTTGCGCTCTATCCCGATAAACTGACGCGCCTCCTGCCAGCTCTGGTGGTGATGAATATCCAGATGTTGCCAGTAATCCAGCCCTGCTCGCCGTACCGCTTTTTCATCGACATCAAACCCGAGCGGATGCACCAGATGCAGTGTGCAACCCGTGCAGCCACACAGCCGTGCAATGTTGCCGGTATTAGGAGGGATCTCAGGCTCCACTAACACGATGTGCAGTGGAGGCGTCATGAGAGGCCTCCAGGGGGACAATTTGGCAGGATCGCCAAATTCATGGCGCACATCATGTGCGCCACCCTTGTGGGGCGCTTGCGCGTGCAATTGTACTATCCTGTACAATTGTGGACGTGCCACAGGCATGCCCGAAGGGCGAAGGGCTTGGATGCCCTGAGTCAATCTCAGGCTCAACGAGGACGATATGTAGAGGTGTATTCATGTGACAGAAGGCTTAGTCAGAATGCCATCCAGTGCAATAGTGACGAACCGTTTCGGGTGTTGCTCTTCAGTATTTATTCTTTATCAAAGCTATCCACAATAATAGCACCCATACAAGCAGGCATAGAGATGACTATTAAGCGTTTAAATGCAACAACCGTATCTGTAAGTAACGGGAATTTATTTAAAGAAAACAGTACTAACGCAACCACCAATGCTGTAATCGCATAAGCAATGGCTATACGCCATAAAAAAGCAGGCATTCTGTGTTTAACCTTGCCTTGAAATACACTTTGATATGCGTAAAAGGTTAGGAACGACATAGAGAGAAGAAATAGTGTTAGCAGATTCGTTATAGGAAGTGTCTCGCCCAGCCTCCATGCCTCTTCAGAGAACGCAACTGGAACTGCTAAAGCAAAAGCTCCAATTGCAACCTGGCTGGCATCCTCTGAGTTGAAGTTTAAGTTCATGGTTTTCCCTTACTGTTCGAATGATTTTCGACGCTATTTGGTGTCGAATGAGGTGATCTGTTATCTCTTTTTGCAGTAATAAATCTAATATTTAACCATCCAAATATCGCAGAAATTAATGAAACAACCAGAATCACTGACTTTGCACCTTGAAGATGCAGTGGCTGTGATTCAAAACCCGGTGTGGCTATTAATGTCGACATAAGTAAACCCTTTCCCGACCACTATACGCCGTTAATCTGGATCAAGCGAGCGATCCGGCCAAACATGGCAAATGATATGTAACGGAGATTTCATCGGCCTAAAGGCTTAGTCTCAACGCTCTCCAACGCAATAGTTTGAATTTCGGCCACAAATAATCATTCACTACGCAAGGGTGCTGTTATTATTTCATGCTCTCAAAACAGACCCTGTTTTCCCGCCAAAGGAAAAACTTTTCTATGATATTATGAATTGTTATAATGTCTCTATGGGATTTAGCACTCATTACATGGAAGAGCATGGTTTTGTACTCATCAAGCTATTTGGTGTGGTTGATGATAAAACGCTCTTAGATCTTGTCACTTCTCATGCTGAGAAAACTCAGAGCATTCCTGACATGAAGGAGTTCATTGATTGCAGGGAGATTTCGAATATTGATGAATTAACTGTGCACGGTGTCCGGCATGTTGCAAATCATATTGGAGATAAACCTGAGTGGTTACTTGCATTACTCATTAACGATACCCCGTTATTACAGGGAATGGCTGAAGGCTATCGAGCTAGTTCTTTAGAACAGAGAAAAGATGTAAAAATATTCACAGAATTGAACGAGGCTATTTCCTGGATTACTCAAGGTGAAGATGAATTGGCCAGCGCTATCACTGCATTTATAAATTAGGAGGATTGAACTCCTTCCATGCAATTGAGCCTCTTCCAGACAACTTATAGTCAATAAGCTTTTAGCAGGCTCTCTAAAAGCCGTGTTATTCGCATAGATCGCGCACATTTAATGGTCTGATTTATGCTAAACTAGCGATAAGGGTATTGATTGTAGAGCTAGGGTTGATACCCCTCAGGCCACAATTGGTTGCTTCACTGGAGGGCTCAGTATCAAGTGAGATTTTATAACTCCATTATTAATCCGAAGCTGGTTTACAGTATGATTGTGGCTGTCGCGATAGCTATGACTGTCTCCATGTTCATGATGTTCAGAATCGGCTTAAATATGTCAGACCACCATGTACCACTGGCAGATGCTGCTCAGGAGGTCATGACTCATACAACAGAGTTCCACCTCTGGTTTGAGGAGCTGGTGCAGGGTGATCCAAGCGTCGATGCCAATGAAGTGTGGATGCACTTGGATCATGCAGAGTGGTATGCCAATGCCATGCTGCATGGAGGAACAAATCATGAAGGGGAATACATACCTCTGGATGATCCACTTTTACATGAGGAAATTAATCAGGTTCTTATTTTATTGCACGACCTGAAAGAAATTGCCCATCAACGCTTAGAGCCAGGTAAGGATAGTGCCATTGGCAGCGCCATCGATCAGGTTTTTGATGCCTCTTACAATAAGGCAATGGAACAGGCACAGGAGGTTGAGGAAACCCTGAGGCAGGCTATCGCTCAGGAGGTCAGAAACCTTGGGTTAATTCTAGGTGCCGTTGTTTTCCTCTTAGTATCACTCGTTATTGGTATAGGCTTTATATTTTATAAACAGGAAGCAGAGAGAAAGCTGTTGGAAGAAGAGAAGCTGGCGCAAGAAAAGCGTTACAGGATCTCTATTCGCACCGCGAATGAGGGATATTGGATGACAGATGAAAACGGCAATCTGCTGGAAGTTAACGACGCCTACTGTGAATTAACTGGCTACAGCAGAGAAGAGCTGATGCGTATGAATGTTGCCGATCTGGAGGCTAGAGAAAGAGCTGATGAAGTAGCTGATCACATCAAAGATATCGCAGATAAGGGGAGGGCCAGATTTGAAACCAGACACCGCTGCAAAGATGGCAGAACTGTTTGCGTGGAGGTCAGTGCTACGGTGGCCCCATTTGATGGGGCGCTGAGGGGATTTGCATTTATCCATGATTTAACCAAGCGAAAAATAGCGGAGCAAGCTCTGGCAGATAGTGAAGAGAGGTTTTCTCTTGCCATGGAGGGATCCAGCGATGGCTTGTGGGACTGGAACCTTAAAACCAACGATGTTGTCTTTTCCAAACGCTGGAAATCCATGTTGGGATACAGTGAGGATGAGTTGGAAAACAGCTTTGACACATGGGAGCGGCTGGTTCACCCGAATGATATCAATAAAGCAAAACAAGCTATTGATGATTACCTGAGTGGGAAAATATCCAAGTATGAGGTCGAATTCAGAATGCAGCATAAGGATGGGCATTGGGTGGATATTCTGGCTCGCGGCAGAGGTGTATCTGCAAAGGGAGATAATGGGTATAAACGCTTAATTGGAACACATGTCGATATCTCCGAACGCAAACAGCTTCAGTTCAAGCTGCAGAGGCAGGCCAATATCGATGGTCTGACAGAAATTTATAATCGCATCTACATGAACCGGAAACTGGAAGATGAGGTGCAGCGTGCTATCCGATTCCAGACACCGCTCTCTCTGCTGATGCTGGATCTGGATTATTTCAAACAGATCAATGATACCTATGGTCATCAGGCCGGTGATGCCTGTCTCGTGGAGTTAGCCACTCTCATGAAAGGACTGGTTCGCAGTGTGGATACATGCGCCCGCTACGGCGGCGAAGAGTTTGTCATTATTCTCCCTCAAACATCGCCAGAAAATGCCATGGTCTTTGCTGAGCGCCTTCGGCAGAAGGTGGAAAACATGGTGGTGAGGTATGATGATCAAAGCATTCAATATACGATTTCAATCGGTATCAAATCGTTAAGTCAGATAGAGAAACAATCATCTGAGGAGCTGTTGAAGGGTGCCGATAATTCCCTTTATCTCGCGAAACAGAATGGCAGGAATCGTTCGGTCTCATATCCTATGGTTGATCCATCGTCAGAATAGCCATCTCTGCTTTGGGTGTTATCAGGCGTTCAGATGATGTGTCCCAGTTTTATGGAAACAAAAAAGGCAGGGGGTTAGCCCTGCCTTTGTAATGTGATTGCGCTGGAATCAGTCCAGATGCTCGTCGATGAACTCGGTGAGCTTGGCTTTGTTGACTGCGCCAACTTTGGTGCCCTGAACGTTGCCGTCGCGGAAAAGCATCAATGTAGGGATGCCACGAACGCCATATTTGCCCGGCGTGTTCGGGTTATCATCGATATTGATTTTGGCGATTGTTACCTGACCTTGCTTCTCGCCTGCAACTTCGTCCAGAATCGGGGCGATCTGTTTGCACGGGCCGCACCATGGGGCCCAGAAGTCAACGACGACAGGGCCGCCTGCTTTTAGTACATCGGCATCAAAACTTTCGTCACTGACATGAATGATTAAATCTGAAGACATTTAATTTCCTCTTTGGATTGGAATTGCACGACAAGTTAGTCCTGGGGGGTAAAAGCGTCAACCATGTCCGAGCATCAACAGTTATATAAGATGATTCAAAACCGGATTCAAGAGGGTGATGGTTTCCTCCCTTTTGACCGATTTATGCAGGCTGCGCTTTACGAACCGGGACTCGGTTATTACGAATCGAAAACCGTTTTCGGTGAAAAAGGGGATTTTGTCACTGCTCCTGAACTTGGCCCCTGGTTATCACTCGGTTTTGCCGATCTGCTCTTCTGGGCATGGAAAGAGCTGGGTGAGCCGGCGCAGTGGACACTACTGGAGCAGGGTTCCGGTTCCGGCAAACTACTGGCTTCAACGCTGGGCATGATCGCCCAGTTTAATATGACGCAACCCACAGCTGTGATCTCGGTTGAGCGTAGTGCGCAGTTGCGTCAGCGCCAGATCGAACTGTTTGGCGCATCCGGTTTTGACGTTGACGTTGTCTCCACACTTGATGCGGTTGAACCACGCGAAAATATTATTGTTTTCAGTAATGAGCTGCCCGATGCCTTTCCGGTGCGCTGTTTTGCTCACTCAGGTGGTGCTTTTTATGAGCGTGGTGTGGTCGCCACTGAGGCAGGTTTTGATTGGAAAAATGGTGAAAAGATTATTGATGATGGGCCAGAGATTGCAGATGAACTGATTGCAGGTTGGCAGGATGGTTATGTCAGTGAGTGGAATCCGGGTCTGAAAGAGTGGCAAGAGCAGTTGGCCGCTATCGTTGAGCGCGGTTTTATCTTTACCAATGATTACGGCTATTCACAGCAGGAGTACTACCGCGAGGGCAGGCGTGAGGGTTCACTGATGGCTCATATCGGTCAGGCCGCCAGTGAGGATGTGTTGGAAGATCCCGGCAGTCGCGATATCACAGCCCATGTCGATTTCACGGCGCTGGTAAAGGCTGGCAGAGCCGTTGGTCTGACTCCACTGCTCTGGATGTCGCAGGGTGGCTGGCTTGCGCAATCACCATCAGTACAAGCCTTTGTGCAGTCGCTGGCGATGCAGAATGATGCCGCCAGCATGCATCTGATGGCGCACGCCAAACGGGTATTGATGCCATACGGCATGGGTGAGGTGTTTAAGATATTGGGACAGGCAAAAGGGGTTGAGAGCGCACGCCCTGATTATCTCAGTCAGTTTGATCATCTGGATCATCTACAGCGATGATCGGTAAAACCCTGAAGGGGCGTGCTGGCCCGATACTGCCCGGCGGTGAGGCGCTGGTGCATGCAGATGGTGACACTGTGCTGGTTGCCAATGCCGTGCCCGGTGATGAGTTGGCCGTACATATCTCTGGAAAGCGGCGTGGCGTATGGCGTGGCGAGATTGTCGAGGTGCTTGAAGCCTCTGATCAGCGCATCACGCCAGCCTGCCCTGTTGCAACTCTTTGTGGAGGTTGTGCGCTACAATCAATCTCTGGCTCTGATCAGGCCAAACTGAAATCGGAGTGGGTGAAAAGTGCGTTTGCACCGTTCATAAAGAGTGATACGGCGTGGTTACCGATTGTATGGCAGGAAGATCGTTTTCGCAGGCGTGTCCGCTGGTCAGTGGGCAGTGACAGGGCGGGGCTGTTTCTTGGCTTTAAAGCCTTTGCCAGCCATCAGCCGGTGCGCCATCGTGATTGTCTGGTTGTCACACCTCAGCTTAATCAACTCGCCCGCCTGATTGAAAAAAATATGCATCTGAACGGTGTGGCATCAGTGCAGGCATTGCAGCTTAATGATGGTATTCATCTCATTATCGAAACAGAGCATCCGCCTGAGTCGATTGCCACCGATGAACTTGATGCACTGGTTCTGCAGTGGTGGTGGCGGGATGCTCAGGGTATCACCCGGCCATTGAAGAAGCCTGTTATCCCACTTCATGACCAGCTGCCTGCAGGAAACCTGGATGTGGCAGTTACGGTTGGCCCGGATGGGTTTGTGCAGGGGCAGGTTGAAGGGAACCGTGAGTTGATTGCCCAGATTCAGGATTGGGCCGGAAAACCAAGACGTATTGCCGATCTCTTCTGTGGTATCGGCAATCTCTCGCTGCCACTTGCAGCAGCGAGCGGGGCAGAGGTCTTCGGTGCAGAACTTAATGCCGCCAGTGTGCGTGCGGCAGCAGCCAATGCCAAAGCGCTGCATGTTAAAGCCAGCTTTACAGAGGCTAATCTCTTTGAGGATTTTGATATCGAGCCCTATATCGGCGCTGATCTGCTGCTGCTTGATCCGCCAAGGCGAGGTGCCAAACGGATCTGTGATCAGATTTCACGTCTGCTGCCGGAAAAGATTATTATGATCTCTTGTGATGTGGCGGCTGGAGCAAGGGATGGTGCTATTCTGAAAAAGCATGGATATCAGTTCAAAGCGCTGCGTGCACTGGATCTTTTTCCCGGGGCAGGGCATGTAGAGGCGATGAGTCTCTGGACTCGGATATAAAAATGAATACTCCACTTTTGTCCCATAGCTGCGTTGCTTCGGTGCTCAAATCCTCACAAAAAGGCAGGAGCCGTTTGGACAATCAAGGATTGCCCGAAGGGCGAAGGCAGTGGATGCCTGAGTCACGTATTTCAATACGCTCCGGTTTTGCGCGCCTTACGCCTTGCCATGAATCAAAATTGAAGCATCCTCTGTTCTGTTGATGAAAATTTTTCTCTTAAGGTCGATTCTTTGTGTGCTGCTTCTGGCCGGTTGCCAGCAGGCTGAGAGTGATCGTGACCTGCTGCGCGTGGGGCTGGCACAGCTACCGATCACGGTTGATCCCCGCTTTGCCACCGATGCTGCATCGGTGCGTGTGCAGGATTTTCTGCATCGTGGCCTGTTGAGGCTGGATGCATCATTCAATGCCGAAGCTGATCTGGCCGAGCGCTGGAGCCACCCTGAGCCACTGCTGTGGCATTTCAGAATTAAGCAGGGCATCACCTTTAGTGATGGTAGCCCGGTGACAGCAAACGATGTCGCAGCCACACTCAATGCGGTCATTGATGCCAAACTTGTCAGTCCGCTTAAAGCGAGTTTTTCTGCTATTGAACGTGTTGAAGTTGATAGTGAACATCAAATCACCATTCACCTCTCCAAACCCGACGCCTCACTGCTGACCCGTCTGAATCTAGGCATTCTCCCTGCATCGATCGCCTCTGCGCCCCATGATGCACACAAAACCATCGGTTGTGGCCCCTATAAGCTCACCGAGTGGGGTGAGAGTGGCATCACCCTTGAGCGCAGGGAAAACGTCGGCAGCGTTGCTAAAATCCGCTTTAACGGTGTGAAAGATCCGGTCACAAGGGTGCTGAAACTGACCCGTGGTGAACTCGACTTTGTGCAGAATGATCTGCCGCCGCATCTGCTGCCCTATATTCGTGAGCAGAAGCAGCTCAACATTCAAACCGCACCATCCACCACCTTCTCCTATATCGGCCTGAATATGCAGGACAGAGTGGTAGGTGATGTTCGCGTTCGCAAAGCACTGGCACTGGCGCTGGATCGCAACAAGCTCAAAGCCGCACTCTTCTCTGATCTGCCTGTCCTTGCCGAAACAGTACTTACAGCCAGCCACTGGGCCTCCAATCCGCTGCCAGTTACCCCGTTTGATCTCACTGAAGCCGAATCCCTGCTTGATCAGGCCGGTTTCCCTAGGGATAAAGATGGCATCCGTTTTGTGCTCAACTATAGAACCAGTACCGATCCGATCCGCCTGCGTCTGGCCACAGCCATTGCCGCGATGTGGCAGCAGGTTGGTATTAAAGTTTCGATTGAATCACTGGAGTGGGGCGGTTTCTATGCCCGCATCAAACGCGGTGATTTTCAGGTCTTCTCTCTCGCCTGGGTGGGCATCACCGATCCCGATATCTACCGCTGGATTCTGCACACTGAGATGTGGCCACCCAAAGGTGCCAACCGTGGCCGCTACAGCAATCCGCAAGTGGATAGCTGGCTAGATGCTGCCGCAGCCGGAGAGAGCCAGCCTGAACGCAAGCTGATCTATGCGAAGATTCAACAGAAGATGCAGCAGGATAAGGTCTATATCCCACTCTGGTATGATCCGGTCATTGCCGTCTCCGGCCCGCGCATCAGCGGCTTCAAACCGATGCCGGATGGCAACCTACGCGGCTTGATGGATGTTCAGATTAAGAATTAAGAGTCTTCAGTTTCGATCTTGATGGTATAAAAGTAGACCTGACCCCGTAGGGTCCTCTTTGCAACTTATCTATTTTGTCATCAGTTGAAGCATGGCAGAGTAGTCAAGGTCATTGTTATCGCATGTTTAGGCGAACAAAAGCTGAGATGGTGGAGGTCTTTTCACTATGAATATATATGAAGCAGAGGTCTTCTTATCTCAGTTGCCATTGCCTGCAGCGCATTTTAACCCATCTGGAGAAGTTGTTTACTTAAACAGTGCGTTTACAAAGCTTTTCGGATATACGAAAGCAGATATACCCACTGTTGAAGCTCATTGGCCGGTCTTTTTTCCCGATGACGCGTATCGTGAAAAGGTTCAAAAGGATTGGGGCACAATGCTGGAGAAATCTGCAAAATCAGGTGTGCCAATCCAGCCCATGCTTTTAGACATCGTTGCGAAAAATGGCGAAGTGAAGAAGCTTGAAGTGCACAGCCTTCAGATAGGAACCCTAGCCATTACCATGTGGATTGATTTTACCGCAAAGGTAAAGGCGGAAGAGGAGCTTCGCATCGCCGCTACCGCCTTTGACTCTGAAGCAGGGATGCTCATAACAGATTCTGATGGAGTTATTGTTCGTGTGAATAAAGCTTTTACACGCTTGACCGGCTACAGCTCAGAAGATGCTTTGGGTCAGACACCGGCAATGCTTAAATCAGGAAGACAGGACAAAGCGTTTTATCAGCGCATGTGGAGTATCCTGCTAAAGAAGGGCTTCTGGCAGGGGGAAATGTGGAATAAACGCAAGAATGGCAGTATCTATGTCGAGCTACTAACGATTACTGCTGTTGTAGCGCCTGATGGAAGGGTAAGAAATTATGTAGGCACCTTTTCTGATATTAGCCGGAGCAAGGAAACAGAAGCCAAGATTCACCGCCTAGCCTACTACGATTCGCTTACCCGGCTCCCTAATCGCCGCTTGCTTCTAGAACGTGTGGGACAGGCATTAACTTCTACCAAACGTAGCGGTTCTTATGGCGCATTGCTGTTTATAGATCTCGATAAATTCAAAACATTGAACGATACGCGCGGTCATGATGTTGGGGATATGCTTTTACAACAAGTTGCAAAACGCCTTGTTTCTTGCATTCGCGAGAGCGATACCGTGGCACGACTGGGTGGCGACGAGTTTGTTGTGATGCTCAAAGGTTTGAATGCAAATAAAATTGAAGCCGTTGCTCAAACTGAAGTTACTGGTGAAAAGATTCTCGCCACACTTAATCAATCCTACCTGCTTGCAGGGCATCAGCATCACAGTACCCCCAGTATTGGCGTTACCATGTTTAGCGGCAAACTTCTCTCTTCAGAAGAATTGTTGAAACAGGCAGATATTGCCATGTATCAATCCAAAGAAGATGGACGCAATACGCTACGATTCTTCGATCCAGAGATGCAGGAAATCGTGACCCAGAGAGCCGTACTTGAGACAGATCTGCGGGAGGCATTAGCGCAGAGACAGTTTGTCGTTTACTACCAGCCTCAAATCGTTGGAGATGGTCGCTACACCGGTGCTGAAGCTTTAGTGCGGTGGCAACATCCACAACGCGGGTTGGTGTCGCCCCTAGATTTCATTCCCCTATGCGAAGAAACAGGCTTGGTATTACCGCTGGGGCATTGGGTATTGGAAACCGCCTGTATGCAACTAGCGAAGTGGGCTGAAAAGCCGGACATGGCTCACCTTTCTATCGCGGTAAACGTCAGTGCAAATCAATTCCATCAAGAAAACTTTGTTGATCAGGTGCTAGCAGCACTTCGTAATGCCGGGGCAAATCCGTACAAGCTGAAATTGGAATTAACCGAGAGCATGTTGGTTTCTGATGTGGAAAACATTATTACCAAAATGTCCATACTTAAAGATCATGGTGTGAGGTTTTCATTAGATGATTTTGGAACAGGTTATTCATCGCTCTCTTACTTGAAACGGCTGCCGCTAGACCAATTTAAAATTGATAAAAGTTTTGTCAGAAACATTCTTACCGACTCAAATGATGCTGCTATTGCAAAAACCATCATTTCTTTGTCGGACAGTTTAAGTTTGAGAGTCATTGCTGAGGGGGTCGAGATCGATGCTCAGAAAGATTTTTTAGCACGTCACGGCTGCCATGCCTTTCAAGGATATTTGTTTAGCAAGCCAGTGCCTATTGAAAAGTTTGAGCAGTTACTAAAATCCAGCCACACTTAAAGCATCCGAGGGGGTAGGTCTTGAATGGTTCATTTTCCCTCTCGTATTGGATTACTGTGTTTGTTTGAGCGTAGTCCATCCCCGAATAATGCGCAAACTTGAAGGACAAACCGCTTGCGGCTGTTAAGATACTGGCATGTTCAGTTTTCATCATGTCTCTCTAAGTGTCCAAAATCTGGAAAGCTCAATTGAATTTTACGCTACCTTTGGTTTTGAGCCGGTTTACGACTGGCAGGCCGAAGATAAGAAGGTTGCAATCGTCCATCTGACTCAGGGCATCCATGCCCATCGCCCTACGGGAGACTTGCAGTCGTCCAAACGGCAATCCGGCCCTTTTGTTAAGCAGGAAGAGGTGTTACTGGAGCTGTTCTGTTTTGAGGATGCAACAGAGGCACCGGAATCATCAAAAGAGCTGGCGACTGATCTGCCGCGTATCGGCATCAAACATTTCGGTATCAGGGTAACCGATATCCATGGGGCTCTGACGCATCTCAGGCAGCTAGGCTTGGCTGATGATGTTGAGGTTGTTGAGGGCAAAACAGGTATCCAATACTTTTTCATCAAAGACCCGAGCGGCATTCTGGTTGAGATCGTTCAGGACGACAGGGGTCTCTGATGGCTTATGCTGATCACATTAAAGCTCTGAACAGCTGGAATCCCGATAACTTTCTGCCGTTTGTGGTTGATGGCATAGAAGTGGGGCGGATTCGCCATGATTTTGCTGATCAGCTTGCCGGGTTTCATGACTGTTTTGTGGTCAACGATAAGCAGGTGCTGCTTCATTCGCAGCTTACCGGTTTTGAACAGCGATCAGATGCTGTTGCCACGGTACTTTCGAGTTTGGCCGAGTCCGGTGCTGTTACGCATCTGATGGGTGAGATGTTTCCGGTGCTCGAAGCATTTGGCAAACCGGCGCTGCTGCAGATTGACCGGGCTTCTGTTTCACAGTTCGGCATTCGTGCTTTTGGTCAGCATCTTAACGGGTATGTGCAGACTTCTGACGGATTGGCAATGTGGATCGCACGCAGGGCATCGGATCGCAGAGCCTTTCCCGGCAAGCTTGATCAGCTGGTTGCTGGCGGTCTTCCATATGCTATTTCGCTGGCTGAGAATCTCGCCAAGGAGTGCAGGGAGGAGGCGGATATTCCGCCGGAGCTGGCTGCTGCTGCCGAATATGTGGGGCAGATCAGCTACTGCTGTGAGGTGGCTAAGGGGGTAAGGCATGACACAATCTTCTGTTACGACCTGCTTCTACCCGAAAGCTTTAGCCCGCGCTGTACCGACGGTGAGGTCGAAAGCTTTGCGTTGATGCCGATTGAAAAGGTGGCCGAAATTGTGCGCGATACAGAAGATTTTAAACCCAACTGCAACCTGGTGGTTATCGATTTCCTGCAGCGTCACGGTTTTATAGAGGCCGATCTTAACCCGCACAATGCAACAGCAGGACAAATCCAGGTCGAGTGCTAGGTTTGGGCCATGGAACGAACTGCTGAAGAGATAATCGCTGAAGTTGTCGGCGGACTGAAACATCTGAAAGGGGTGCGGGTGATCGCTGCGATGAGTGGCGGTGTGGATTCATCCGTGATGGCCGCTCTGCTGAAAGAGGCCGAGCTGGATGTGATCGGGGTATTTCTTAATGTCTGGGACTACTCGCGTGAGGATGTGAATGCGCATGGCTCCTGCTGCTCCCTTGAAGACTCCTATGATGCGCGCCGTGTAGCTGATTCTGTTGGTATCCCGTTTTATGCGATGGATATGCGCGAAGAGTTCCGTCGCGATGTGATCGATCCGTTTGTGGCCGATTATGAGACTGGGCGCACCCCCAATCCGTGTGAACGCTGTAACCGCTTTGTGAAGTTCGGGGCACTCTTAAAAGCTGCTGATCAGCTGGAAGCGAAATATGTGGCCACAGGTCACTATGTGCAGCGCAGCGATGATGAATCCGGCATTCATCTGCTCAAGGGTAATGATGCCAAAAAGGATCAGAGTTATTTTCTGGCCACAACCAATCGTGAGCAGGCATCACGTATCCTCTTTCCTGTCGGTGGCCTTGAGAAGGATGATACACGCAAACTTGCTCGTTTTTACAAGCTGCCAACGGCTGAGAAACATGAGAGTCAGGATATCTGCTTTATCCCGGCCGGCGATCGCATCGCCTTTCTCAAGCGCGAAGGTGCATCAGCTGGATTTATTGAAGGTGATATTGTTGATACGCAGGGTAACAGGCTGGGGCGTCATCAGGGCATTGCCCATTACACACTGGGTCAGCGCAAAGGTTTAGGATTGCCCGATGGTCCGTGGCATGTTGTCGGGCTCGATGGTGTGAAAGCCATTGTAGTTGTGGCGCATCCTGAGGATGCGGTGATTCGCGAGGTAGAGGTGGCTGATATCAGCTGGATTCGCAAGCCGCATACCTGTGAAGCTGTGACTGCCAAGGTGCGTTATCAGATGCAGCCAGCGGCATGTGTAGTAAG
Source organism: Mariprofundus sp. NF (assembly GCF_013387455.1). Classification (NCBI taxonomy): domain Bacteria; kingdom Pseudomonadati; phylum Pseudomonadota; class Candidatius Mariprofundia; order Mariprofundales; family Mariprofundaceae; genus Mariprofundus; species Mariprofundus sp. NF. The sequence continues at coordinate 57,411 of NZ_VWNC01000003.1, read as the reverse complement.
TGAAACAGGAGATGCGCTGCATATTCAATTTCATGAGCCACAAAAACCAACAGCCCCCGGTCAGGTGGCTGCGTTCTATGCTGGAGATGAACTATTAGGTGGGGGCATCGTCAGCAGAATTTTATAGGGAGGGGGGGGGAGAGAAAACCCTGCTAACGAATACCCCGTTAAGAACTAGATCGGACTAGATCAGGCGACGATGTCGATCTTGGTCGTCTCCTGTTTGCCGGTCGCGGCATTGACTGGCCTCTGCTGCTCGGCCACTTCACTGTCTGCCACTTTTTCGGTTACTTCATTATCCGTGGCAATGTGAGCAGGCGTCGGAGTGCTCTGAATCTCAGCTGCAAGCGACACACTATTGGCTGAGGCAGATGCCTCCTGTGTGGCCACCGCTGGTGGGGTGGCAGGGGCTGTTGCAGTGTAGTTGGATTCGGAGCCAGCCATTTTCCGTGCTTCAGCAGAGAGTTGTACCGTATCGGTAGCTTTACGTGCATCCTGCAGACTCTGGGACTGGTTTTGTTGTGATTGATTGACGGTGTTCTGGTCAATGGCAACGGCAGGTGTGGAAACGGGTAAAATGATCATGGTTCTCTCCTTCTCACGTCTAATAACATGTGCTGACATCATGTCAGTAAAGCGGGATATCATATCCCTGTGTTAAATTGTGAACGGAGGAGTCCATGTACCACCGTGGGCCTTTTGGGCCTTCAGAAATACATATCGGTAGCCGATAGACCGACTTTAGAAAATATTTTACATTATTGTCGGCCGGTTCAGCCGGCCAGGGTTTATCCTGGACCATAATACTTTGCACCTTAGCTGACTGAATCTCCGGCTAAGGTGCAAAGGTAGTGTGGGTAGCTGTAGACAGAATCTACTTGGCAGGCTGTAGGGCATTGCAGAATATTGAAGCCAGCTCTGTTTTATTTATATCATCGTAACGTTTGAGTGTATGGGCAGCGAGATCGTAGGCCTGATACATCATAGTCATGGCAGCTAGCTTGATTAATTTGTCAGATGGCAATGTTTGAATACGTTGTAATGTCGGGAAATAAATAGCATCAGACCATAAGTATTGTTGGTGGCCAGGTAGTTGTTCTCCTCTCATTGGACGGGAGCCCACTCCAAGCAGGTGGTGCAGTTGGAATCCATGACTTTTCAGATAACTATCCACATCTGCAAACATCGGCTGATCTTCATACAGCTCAGACCATTCGACCTCTGTACAGATTCCTATAACACCTTTCAGAGCCTGTTCACTGCCTTTGAATACATCCAGTTCTGCGCCTTGAACATCAATTTTCATGAAATCGAGATCGGTAATTTTCTCAACTTTCATAAACTCATCCAGAGCTATAACTTCAATTGCTACCTCTTCTTTCAGATAGGATACTTCCAGTCCTTGATAGAGACGAAGCAATGCCTCATTGGGCTTGTAAAGACTGGAGCACATCCCCTCGTTAGTGACATAGAGCGTTTGAGGTCCTTTCTTAGCTCCTAGCGCATAAGGATAGGCAATGATTTTTGCGGCGCGACCTGTTGTTAAAGTATTGATTTTTTCACATGCCTCAACATCCGGTTCAAATGCGATGATTCTGGCTTGTTGTAGGTTGTGGAAGAGCTCAGGTGCTTCAGTGCTTTCTTCGTCAATAATGCGAGCGCCGACCTCGGCAATGACAATCTCTTTTGTGCTGGTTGTTTGCATTAGCCATGATGCTGATTGTATCCTGATATCCGAAGTGGCTGTAGCCGCTTGTGGTGGCGTATCAGTAGTGACCTCCGGAGAAGTACTTGCAGCAGTTTGTGGTGATGTATTCGTAGAGACATCAGGAGAAGTGTTTGTCGCGGCTTGGGTTGATGCATCACTGGTGGTATCCGATGGCGGCGAAGCCTCTTTTTCAGCGATAAGATTCAGGCTGATGTGTCGGTCTGCAAACTTCATCTTGCTTGTATCATCGAAAATGCCAAAGTCATTGATCATGCGTACATTCTTAAATCCGGCCTGTAACAGGTAACTGGCCAGAGTCTCAGAATTATACCCCACCTTATGGAAATCATAGGCATCGATCTGGCCACCAAACATCATGCGCATGACCATAAAACGATCCTCTGGTGAGAGATTCTCTTTATCGAGGAATAGCTCACACAGTACTTCCAAATTGGGAACGCTGGCGTAGATCGTACCTTCGGGTTTAAGTACGCGATGCCATTCAGTTAATACCTGAGTTAGCTCCCCCTGATAACTGAAGTGTTCCAGAACATGTGAGGAGTAGAGCGCATCAAAGGTATTGTCATCAAATCTCGAAAGGTCATTGGCATTGCCGACATGATCAACCAGTGCAGAAGGGTTGGCGTCAAAGATCTCCCATTCAGGATGTGCCTGTTGACCACCAATGTGTAGCTTGCGAATTTTTCTGGCTTCTTGAGTCTCAGAGATTTCACTTATATCTGTTGGTTTGATATATCCTTCCTGGAAGGCAGCAGGAAGAGGTAGTCCTGTTTTCTGGCACCATGCCTCAGAGATGAGTGTCTCAAGTTGCCGTGTAAATGCTTCCGAGTTTTGCATGATGGAGTGCTTGAACAGCATTGAGAGGCAAGATCGAACGACAGACAGGCCCGCAGGGTTTTGGCTGAGCTGGACCGCTTTTTCTATGTACTCCTCTCTGCTATATGTGATGGTTTCTTCATATCCGATGTTTTTAAGAATGGAGTAGGATACACGCTGGGCATGGCTTTTACCCACCAGAGTTAAGACAGGCACACCGATAGAGAGCGCATCGCAGGTTGTGGTTGTGCCATTATAAGGGAATGTATCCAGGGCAATATCTATATCATGATACATCTTGAAGTTGTCTTCATAGCGTTCGGTGAATCCTTGTAGATGCAGTCGTTCAGCCGTTATGCCATGACCCTCAAATTCGCGAAGAATATTATTTTTTATGATCTCATCGCTCAGCTCTTTGGCCTTGAGAGTCAACCTTGAGTCTTCAACGCGATGCAGGATCTCACACCAGGTTGCGATCACTTCGGGATTGAGTTTTCTGACATGATTAAAGGAGCCAAATGTGATGTAGCCTTTTGATTCTGCCGGGGTTTGTTTAGAGGCGAACTTGGTGGTGTCAAAACCGTAACAGATAAAGCTTTGAGGCATGCGAAGCAGTTTCTCGACATAATATTGATCGCTATCTTCATCAGCAAAATTATCTGTGATGCGGTAATCAATGGTACAGAGTCCAGTTGTGTTGGGATAACCGAGATAGGTGATTTGTACGGGAGCAGGTTGATGTGCAAGCGCTGCAATACGTGTGTTTGTCGTTAATCCCCCTAGATCTATGGCAACATGAATGCCATCAGCATGAATCTGACCTGCCAGTTGGGCATCGGAAAGGCTGGTTATATCCTTAAAATGATCAACATTGGCTCTGATATGTTCTGTAATATCATCACTTCTGACCAGGTGGGCATAACAGTAAACTTCAAACTGATCGCGAAGATGCGAGCTGATGATGTGATTGATGAAGCAACCAACGGGGTGTTGATTAAGATCTGCAGAGATATAGGCGATTTTCAGCCGCCCCCCAATCTTATTTTTTGCGGGATAGGATTGTGGAATATCGTGTTTTCTTGCATTAAACAGGGCGGTGCCAAACTCACGGTGCAGGTCACGAACTGACGCCTGATCGATATCTGGAAGGGCACAGGTCTCAATCAGAAGCGCAGGAAGCATATTGGCATCAATTTTACCATCTTTACCCAAGGCGATGATCTCTGCCTGATATTCACGTGCTTTATGCCAGTCACAAACACCGAGATAGGAGCGGAAGACCATCAGTAGTTCGCTGGTTGAAAGGATGTTTTTACTGATTTCAGTAGTGAGCTCCAACATCTCTCTGTATTTTCTACAGTCACGATAGGAGGACCAGAGCATCTGGCGGATGTCACTGTTGTTTGCATCTATCTGATAAGCCTTCTCCAGGTGCTCGATAGACTCAATGTGCCTACCCTGAAAATAGCGGCATTTACCAGCTTCCAGCAAAAGATTGAGATCGGTTATCTCTTCACCAAGCTGGCCGAGAAGCTCATCAGCTTTCTGAATATGCCCATTTAGAATTAGCTCGTGGAGCTGCTCTGCTGTTTTTTTCTGTGTCTGCTGATTAACTTGCATCGTTACCCCTGAATTGAGTGCATTGTCATCGATAAATATCAGATGTTCTAACTTGCTGGAGGATTACAAGCTATCCCATGCCATTCCTTTTGTGTTCTATCATAAGCAAGTATGAGACCATTTATGTGCCGGTGTCCATGATGCTGGAGCTAACCTCTTTGTGCTGCAGTGGCATGTAACCTGCTTACATTGAAATTATACTAGATAGAGCATGCTATGCATGGCGTTTCGAGGTCTGATGGATATATCACTCGGCAGATTGATTGAACTATACAATAGCGGCAAACATGAAGATCTGGAGTCTGCTTGTCAGCAGTTGCTTGAAAGTGAAGCGGACGATGCACATGTCTGGCATCTTGTAGCAGCCAATGCCATGCAGATGGGCAATCTGGAAGATGCTCTTCTACGTGTGAATAAGGCTCTGAACCTGATGCCTGAAGAGATGAGTTTTATAAATACTCAGGGCAGCGTCTATCGCCAACTTGGTCGAATTAGTGAAGCGCGTGATAGTTATAAGCAAGCTCTAAAGCTTGATCCGGAGCATTTTGATACACTGTATAACCTGGCCAATCTCTATAGGGATAGTGGTGAGCATGGCTCTGCAGTTGATCTCTATCGCAAGCTGCTTGTAAGGGATAAATATTTCCATTCGGCACGCATGAATCTTGCCGATCTCTGTCGAAAGATGGGGGATTTCCAGGCCGCTGAAGCTGAGCTTCGAATATTGTTCGAGTTGGATGGTGGTACCTTGCAGGCTTTGTTTGGCTTGGGGCAGGTGCTGCTTGAGCAGGGTAAACATGAAGGGGCTGAATCCTGTTTTAGAGAGGTTGTAAATGCTGCACCTGAAGATCCCGGTGCGCTCTTTTATCTTGGTAATGTTTTATGGTCGCAAGGCAAGATCTCCGAGGCAGAGACTAGCCACCGCCAGAGTGTGAAGCTGATGCCTGAGTTTCATCAGGCGTGGAACAATCTCGGCAATGACCTTCGAGATCAGGGCGAGCAGCAGCAGGCACTAAACTGCTACCGCAAAGCGATTGAACTCAATCCATCCTATATGCAGGCCCACTCCAACCTTCTCTTTGAACTTAACTGCACGATAACCGATGGTACTGTTTTGCTGGAAGAGCACCTGCGCTGGGATGAGATGCATGGTAAGCCGCTATTGCAGCAGCTTGAGTTCAGCAATGAGCGATCAGCGCAGCGGCGGCTACGCATCGGTTATGTGTCCTCCGATTTCTGCAACCACTCCGTCGCCTATTTTATTGAAGGAGTGTTGAAACATCATGATGGGCAGCAGTTTGAGATCAGCTGTTACTCCAATCTGTTAAAGCCTGATGCGCGTACAGCGGTGCTTCGCAGCTTTGCCGACAACTGGCGTGAGATTGGCCATCTCTCAGATGAGGCGGCAGCCCAACTGATCCGCAGTGATCAGATTGATATCCTGATTGATCTCTCAGGGCATACCAGCCATCACCGTCTGCAACTCTTTGCCAGAAAGCCTGCACCTCTGCAGGTGACCTATCTGGGTTACCCTGCCACCACAGGCATGCAGGTGATGGACTATCGTATAACAGATCAGATAGCAGATCCTGAATACAGTAATGCGTTCCATAGCGAGCGGTTAATCCGTCTGCCCCGTTGCTTTATCGCTTTTACACCTTATGAGTCTTCTCCCGATGTCTCTGCTCTGCCAGTGGATGAGGCCGGTTTTATCCGTTTTGTCTCATTTAACCATATGGCCAAGATCGGCCCTGAAGTTATCAAGCTGTGGTCACGCTTGTTGCATGCTGTGCCGGAATCACGATTGATGGTGAAACACTTCTCATTCAAGGATGAGGGGGTGCGCGACCATCTCCTTAAACTCTTCGCGGATCAGGGCATTGCTTCTGAGCGTATCGAGATTTTCACATGGGCCAGTAGCTGTGAAGAGCATCTGTCTTACTACAGACTGGCAGACATTGCTCTGGACAGCTTTCCCTACAATGGCACCACAACAACCTGTGAGGCGCTCTGGATGGGGGTGCCTGTGGTGACACGGGCTGGTAAGTTGCATGCTGGCTGCGTCGGATCTACGCTAGTAAGTAGGGTAGGACTTGAGAGTCTTATTGCGGACGATGAAGATGCATATATAAATATAGTCGCTGATCTGGCTGCAGACAGGGCAAGGCTACGAGAGGTTCGTGCTACGCTAAGAGGTAAGATGATGGATTCAGAGCTGTGTGATGCAGAAAGCCTGACCGTTGCACTGGAAGGGCAGTTCCGAGCAATGTGGCAGCAGTGGCTTGAATCCGGGGATGGGTGATATGAAAAAAAAAGTAGAAAAAAATTAAAGTGCGGATTTTTCTCTCCGATACACTTTATCACAAGGGCTGAGGAACAGAACTTGTAGGGGAAGATCCCCACCGTGACAGGGCAGGAAGTCGTTCACGTTAACTACATACTAAGGAGAGAATAAAATGGCACTATCCGTCCAAACCAATAATGCGGCTGTAACGGCCCTTAAACACCTCAACACCAATAGCATGAACATGAACAAATCTCTGGAGCGTCTGTCTTCCGGTTTCCGTATTAACTCGGCTGCCGATGATGCTGCAGGTTTTGCTATTTCATCCAAACTGGATTCTCAGAACGTTCGTCTGAAAGCAGCGGCATTGAATGCCACCCAGGCCCAGGCCATGGTGAAAACTGCTGACGCGGGTGTAAACGAGATTCAGAACATGGTAGTTCGTCTGCAGTCTCTGGCTACACAGGCGATGTCTGCCAATAACGGTGGCGAACTTGCATCACTCGACGCAGAACGCGGTAAACTCGAGTCTGCAATCAACAAGATCGCTGCCAACACTGAGTATAACGGTACTAAACTGTTGAATGGCTCTGCAGGTACAGCAATCACTGGTGTCTCAACTGTTGATGATACCACCACCAACGGTATTTCCAGTATTGCTGTAAATGGTGCCGCTTCAAACACCGCATTTACTATTACGTATCTGGATCAGACCGGTGTTACCAATACCTTCCAGGCTGGTGATGCAATTCAAATCTTTGATGGAACCACCACTTCAGCTGTAACTATTGCAACACTGCCTGCAGATCAGGCAACGCAAACTGTTTCAGTCGGTGGTTTTGATATTACCATCAACTCATCTATTGTTGGTAAAACAACAGGGGCAGGCACTGGCTCCGTTGCTTCTACCGGTACTCTGGTGACTGATACAGGTGCATCTTCTGTATTCCAGGTGGGTGCAGCAACTGGTGTGGATAACCAGGTATCTGTGGCATTCAGTAACAGCTATACCACTGCTGGTCTGGGTATCTCTGGTACCAATGCTCTTACCTCAGTGGGTGGTGCAACTGCCTATGCCGGTGAATTGGCCAATGCTTTGAGTAGTCTGGTAACCAAACGTGCTGATCTGGGTGCGACTCAGAACCAGCTCTCATTCGTAGCTGCTAACCTGGCAACTAGTATTGAGCAGGCAACTGCATCAGTATCATCTATCAGGGACGCGGATATGGCTGCTGAGATGGCGAACTTCACCAAGAACCAGATCCTGACTCAGGCTGGTACTTCAATGCTGGCGCAGGCTAATCAGGCTGCACAGAATGTACTCTCACTGTTCAGGTAAGAGACTGGCTAAAACCTCCCCCTACGGGGGGAGGCAAGCCCATAAAAAGGCAAGGAGGTTAAAGACATGGCTGCTATAGAACAGATGCAATCAAGCCTAGTGCTTTCTTCGCCGAATATGGGACAAGCTGGAGTTCGGCCGGCCGTCCAACCGACAAAAGCCCCCGTCTCGAGCGAACAGAATGTACAAGCTGCCGAGAAAAAGGTGACTGAGCAGGAAGTTCAGAAGGCAGTTAGTCAGGTAAACCAGGAAATGGCAGGTAGTAATGAAGACATTTCATTTGGTTACGAACAGAGACTTGGAATGTTGTATGTTCAGGTAACGGATAAGAATAGCGGCAAAGTTGTTCGCGAAATCCCATCCAAAGAGTTTATTCAGCATAAAGTTGCCATGCGAGAAATGGTAGGTTTGCTGCTGGATAAAATGGCCTAAACAGACATGGCTAATACAATTTCAAGTCAAGTTACTGGCATCGCTGGTTTTGACACGGCAGCAGCAGTAGAAGGGCTGCTGTCGTTTCAAAAACTGGAGATCTCACTTGCACAGAGTAAGCAGGAAAATGAGCTGGCCAAACAGGAAGCTCTTACCAATATTCGCGATTCACTTTCCAATTTCCGTAATACGGCCACAAGCATGGCCAATAAAAATGAATTTTTCGGGTACACCGCCAGTCTGAGTAGTGACTCGGCAACAGTTACAGCCAGCACCTTGTTGGATGTTAGCGGTACCAATTCAGTTTCAGCCGGCCAGCACACGATCATCGTTGAGCAGTTGGCACAGGCAGAGCGGCTCTCATCATCAGCCGCAGTAAAAGACAATACAGGCACAGCAGCGACAAGTGATTCCACAGCACTGAATCTTAGCGGCACTTTTGATATTGAAGGCGCTACCGTCACTGTTGCAGTGGGAGACTCACTGCAGGATATCGCAGCAAATATTAATCAGGCCAACAGTGGTGCAGCAGCAACAGGCGTTACTGCATCTGTTGTTAAAGTATCAGACAGTGATTTCCGTCTGACACTGGTTGCCGATGCAACCGGGGCCACGGGTTATACGTTAAGTGGAGTAGATCTTGATGCCGCAGGTACGTTGGCCAACCTCCAACTTGGTGCTGTGGGTCAGGCCAATCAGCGTCAAACCGTACAGACCGCACAGGATGCTCAGATCTCCGTTGATGGGTTAACATTGACGCGCAGTAGCAATACGATTTCAGATGTTCTTTCCGGAGTGACCTTTACCCTTAAACAGTCGGATCCGACCGTATCGATCAATATGACCATTGGTGTGGATGAGACCTCGTTGAGAGATAGTGTTCAGTCATTTGTGGATGGTTATAACAGCGTACAGACGCTGATCAATGAACAGTTCCAGTTCGATGAAGCAACCGGACAGAGTGGTGTGTTATCAGGTGAAGCGCTGCTGAGAAACCTGCAGAATTCACTCTCTGCCACACTGTTGCAGACCGTTCCGGGTCTGGCATCGGATCGCAATAGTCTGGTCAGCATTGGCGTAGAGCCTGATCAGTACGGGCAGCTATCGATCAATGACAACCTGTTTGCCCCCATTGTCGCCAGCGATCCGAACACCATTCGCGATCTGTTTGTGGCCAATGGCAGCAGCACCAATATCAACATGCAGTTTCTGATTCATGGTGATAACAGCACCTCCGGCACCTATTCGGTGAATGTTACCCAGGCAGCAACGCAGGCATCTGTTACCGGTTCGGCCGATCTTTCCGTGGCGCTTGCTTCTGATCAGACGGTGACGCTGACTGAAACCAACAGTGCCCGTCAGGCAGTAGTGAATCTGACTGCAGGCCAGACGCAGTCAGCGATTATCACTGCACTGAACAGTGAGTTTCAGCGTGTGGCAACAGAGCAGCACAAACTGAGTACTGCACTGACAGTGGGTGGTTCACCGGCCACTGCCTCGAATCTATTTAATGATCTGGCTCTGGGTGTGGCTGTAGGGGATACGGTGTCGATTACCGGTACGACCCGTACTGGTCTGGCTGTGAATTCATCCTATACCGTGCTGGATCCGATTTCAGATACCATATCAGGTTTGCTTTCAGCGATTCAGAGTGCTTACAATCAGCAGGTGGTTGCATCGCTTGATGTGAATGGAAACATCCAGATTACAGATATTCAGTCGGGTGACAGTCAGTTATCTATCGCCTTGACCGCAAATAACGAGGGTGGTGGCACACTCGCTTTCGGCACAGATTCTGTGGTGACTGAAGGTCGTTATGCGATGAATATGGAAGCTGTTGTATCGGGCAATGGTGTGAAAATTCAATCTGCAGCATATGGCTCATCAAGTGGTTTCTCCATTGCTCAGAGTGTCGATGGCCTGGGTATTGCCGATCAGGCAGCAGTCGGTCTTGATGTAGAAGGTACGATTAATGGCCTCTCTGCAACAGGTAAAGGACAGCTGCTGCAAGGCTCAGATGGTATTGTCGATGGCATGGGTGTCTACTATACCGGAGCAACGACAGGTGTTATCGACCTGACCGTTGGTATCGGTATTGGTGCCAGATTTGATGGCCAGCTCTCCCTGTTTACCAATCCGATTACCGGTCTTTTCCAGAACAGGGAACAGGCGAGTATGGATATCTATACAACGCTGTCTGATCGTATAGCCAATATGGAAGAGTTAATGGCCAGTCAGCGTGAGGCGCTTACCAGACAGTTCACACAGATGCAGCAGGTACTTTCCGGCCTGCAGGCTTCAGGAGATTTTATTACTGCAATCATTGATGCACAAAATGCTGGAAATTAACAAAAAAAGTGACTTTTAGACTTTAGTTTGGTTTAGAAAATCCGATAGATATATACAGCAAACAGTTGACGATGAACGTCAATTTAAACATAACAACGCACGGAGGCTTATATGACAGGTTATAAGGCATATAAAGGAAATCAGGTTGACGGGGCAGGACCTCTAGGGCTTGTACTATTAACCTATGATGCGCTCAACCGGGCTTTGGGCCGTGCTCAGCTTGCCATTGAATCAGGTGATTTCAATCAGGAAGGCGAACATACCGGGCGTGCACTTGAGGCCATTATTGAGCTCTCATCATCGCTGAATGTGGAAGAGGGTGGTGATGTTGCCATTGGCCTGGCTCGACTCTACGTCTATATGATTAACACCCTGACAGAAAATATGTGCTCAGGCTCAGCAAGGGGCGTGGATGAAGTGATGACACTTGCCCAGACTCTGCGTGATGGCTGGCAGGAGCTTGCTGATCAGCATGAAAAAAAGTCAGCTCAGTCAGTGGCTCGCCAGCCGGTGTCGGCTAATTCATTCCAGCCCGCGATGGCATATGGTCTGTGAAAACGTCTCCTGACGCCGTTCAGGATCAGATATCCAGTTGCCTGAAGGCTCTGGATGGGTTGAATCGCTGCATGCGTGGACGAAACTGGGCAAAACTTGGAGACAGAAACAGAAGCGTTAACCATGAAATGGATCGCCTTCGTTCCATTGTTGACGATCTTTCAGATCTGGATGACAACCTTGTCAGTCAATTAAAAAACCTGAATCTTCAGTTCCGGCGCACTCAGCGTCAGTTATCATCGCAAATCAGCACGGCAGAGTCCGATATCGAATCACTCGAGAAAGGCATGAGAAAGGTAGAGATGATTAAAGAGGCACTTGAAAGCTAAACGTAACTGCTCTAACTAGTGATTTCTGCCTTTACGAAAAACCCTCACAGAAACAAATTCGAGCTTGTTCAGAAGTCTCTTAATCCTATAGTGGGTAGTGCTCAATATGGTCTATTCGGAGCGAGGGGAGATCTTTAGTGACAGCGATTTCTAATGCTATTGAACTGTTTAACCAAAATCGTTTCGATGAGGTTGAGCAGATTTGCCAGAGCATTGCGCCTGAAGATGAGAGTTTCGCGCAGGGGCGCCATCTTCTAGGGCTTCTGGCATATAGGCAGGGAAAATTGGCTGAGGCTGAGCAGTACCTGTTGGTTGCAGTCTCTTTGCGGCCTGGTGAAGCTATGTTTAGCAATCATCTGGGTAGTGTGCAGTGTGCCCAGGGACGTCTGGATGAAGGTATAGCAACCTACCGTCGGGCGATCAAAATGAATCCGCGCCTTGCCGATACCCACTTTAACCTTGGTAATGCGCTTAAGCGAAAAGGAAACCTTGTACAGGCTCAGAAAGCCATTGAAAGGTCACTGGTTCTCAATCCGAATTTTGACGGGGCTAAACTTAATTTGGCCATTCTGTTTCGGGATCAAGGCCATACAGCTAAGGCGGAAGCGTTGCTGGAGCGAGCTAAACAGCAGCATCCCAATCATGTGAGCATAGCCAGTAATTATCTGTTTAATCTGAATTACCATATTACCGATGGGCAGCGCCTCCTTGATGAGCACCTGCGGTTTGCTGCAAGCTATGCCAGAAGGGCAATGCCATCTCCGAGCTCTTATGTGAACAGCCCGGATCAAAACAGGCGTTTACGCATCGGTTATGTCTCGGCTGATTTTTATCGACACTCTGTGGCCTATTTTTTTGAACCTCTGCTCAGGCAGCATCAGCGCGACAGATTTGAGGTTTTCTGTTACTCCAGCGTGCTCAAAGCCGATGATGTTACCCAGCGCCTTATTGAATCGGCTGATGTCTGGCGTGATGTAAGCCATCTGCCTGATGAGGCAGTGGCACAACAGGTTCGTCAAGATGGTATCGATATTCTCGTGGATTTAGGTGGGCACACCTCTATTCAGCGGCTGCTTGTCTTTGCCGAGAAACCGGCACCGGTTCAAATGACCTACCTCGGTTATCCGAATACTACAGGCCTCTCATCTATCGATTATAGGATTACTGATCTCTGGGCAGACCCTGCGGGTAATGAGCGCTGGCATTCGGAAGCTCTGCTGCGTTTGCCGGATGGCTTTTTGTGCTTTTCTGCGCCACATGAAGCACCCGATGTTGAGATGCCACCCAATGAAGCAAAAGGATATATCACCTTTGGATGTTTTAACGCCATGGCCAAGATTCAGCCTGAGCTTATTCAATGCTGGAGTGCACTTCTCAAGGCTGTGCCAGCCTCTCGCCTGTTACTTAAAAACAGTGCATTGACTGATAAAGAGATACAGCGCCAACTGTTGCGAGCCTTTCGAAAACATGGCGTGGGTGCCAATCGTCTGATACTGCATGGGCGTATGCCATCACCGCAGGATCATCTGGCTCTCTATCATCAAGTTGATATAGCGCTGGATAGTTTTCCCTATAACGGTACAACCACGAGTTTTGAGGCGCTGTGGATGGGCGTGCCAATGGTCACACTGTATGGTGATCTGCATGCAAGCCGGGTAGGGCTCAGTATTTTATCAAATCTGGATTTAGAGACACTGGCTGCATCGAGTTCTGAACAGTATATCGCTGTCGCCAAAGCTTTGGCTATGGATCAGGTGCGGCTGCAGCAGTTGCGTTTTAGTTTGCGGGATCTTTTGCAACAGAGATTATGTAATGGCGAGCGTTTTACCTTGCAACTGGAAGATGCCTATAAAACTGCATGGCAAACATGGTGTGATACTCAATCAGGTCAATAGACCTACTGTGAGTCACTGTTTTTCGTAAATCCAACTAAAGTCTGCCCACTTCTCTGCGATACATTCTTGTAGTAGAAGGATGGTTGTCGATGAGCGCAACCTGTTGAATCATGCAAGGAGGCACCTATGAGCGGATATCAAACGTATCAAGGCAATCAGATTGACGGAGCAGGGCCACTGGGTCTTGTTCTGCTCACCTATGAATCACTCTTTAAATCACTCGGGCAGGCACGTTTGGCGATTCAGGCCAGTGATATGATGGCTGAAGCCAAACACACAAGCCGGGCGATGGAGGCGTTAATCGAGCTCTCCACCAGTCTGAATATGGAAGAGGGCGGGCAAGTTGCCCAGGGGCTGGCCAGTCTCTATGTCTATATGATGAACAGGCTTACCGAAGGGTTGTGCAGTGGCTCAACGGAACATGTTGATGAGGTCATTCAACTGGTTCAGAAACTTCGTGAAGGCTGGAGCGAACTCTCGGCTCAGAAGAACAGGGTTGTTCCAATTCAGAGGCAACAACAGGCCGCCTGATCAGCAGTTACTGGTTCTCCAGTAGCCACCCTTCGATCAGAGCCCGCATCTCTGCTAAGCGCTCATGGGTATCTGCTTCAAAGCGCAGCACCAGTGCCGGTTGCGTATTGGATGCACGTAGCAGTGCCCAGCCATCACTGAACTGGATGCGCATACCATCGATATCGATAATCTCGAAACCCTCTGCCCTGAAGTGGGCAACGGCCTCCTGCACCAGATCAAACTTGCGTGCATCACTGCACTCCACGCGCAGTTCAGGGGTGGCAACCGATTTCGGAATACCGGTTAACAGATCAGCAAAACTGGCTTTGCAGGCTGTGAGCATCTGCATCACACGGGCACCGGCATATGCGGCATCATCAAAACCGAAGAAGCGGTCGGCAAAGAACATATGGCCACTCATCTCACCGGCCAGCAGGGCACCGGTCTCTTTCATCTTCGCTTTGATCGGTGAGTGACCGGTACGCCACATCACCGGCTTGCCACCGGCCTTGGTAATGCCGTCATACATATGCTGCGAACATTTTACTTCGGAGATGATTGTGGCGCCCGGATACGCTTTGAGAAGGTGACGCGATAGCAGCAGTAGCAGCATATCACTCCAGACCATCTCACCATTTTCATCAACGATGCCGATACGATCACCATCACCATCAAAAGCGATGCCCAGATCTGCCTTTTCCCGGCGAACGGTCTTGGCCAGATCAGCCATGTTAGCTTCAATGGTCGGGTCAGGGTGGTGGTTGGGGAAGTTGCCATCCGGTTCACAGTAGAGTTCGATCACTTCACAACCCAGACGCCGGTAGAGCGGGGCGGCAATGGTGCCTGAAGGGCCGTTGCCCGCATCAATTACCACCTTCAGCGGGTAAGCCAGCGGACAGTCATTGACAACAAAATCGATGTAGCTGTCGATAATGCAGCTCTGAGCGTAGCTGCCGGGACTCTCTGCATCAGGGGAATCCTGCTGAATCAGCTGTTTAATCTCCTGAATCTCGTCGCCGTAGAGGCTTGATTTGCCAATCATCATCTTAAACCCGTTATAGTCACCGGGGTTATGACTTGCGGTTACCTGCACACTTCCGGCTGCATCAAGTGTATAGACGGCGTAATAGGCCAGCGGGGTAGGGACAATGCCGATATCCAGCACATCAAGGCCCGCATCAGTCAGTCCGCGCACCAGTGCACGTTGCAGCAGGGGGCCGGAGAGGCGCACATCACGGCCAACAATCACCGGGCGGGATTCACCGGCAGGCAGCATAGCCGCATAGGCTTTGCCCAGCCGGTAAGCCAACTCTTCGTTGATGTCTGTTTCTGCGATGCCGCGAATATCATATTCGCGAAACACGTGATGTGGAAAATATTTGCTCAAAAGGGTCCCCTCCCAATGTCAGTGAAGACTAATCCCTCTTCTTAAATGTTGCACTTGCGAAGTGGTTGCGCCTCTCTATGCTGCGCGGCCTATGGCTAACAATCCGTCAACCAATCAGCTTAATGATGAGCAGTATCGCGCCGTCCATCACCGTGGTGGCCCACTACTGGTGCTGGCTGGTGCCGGATCGGGAAAAACACGTGTGATTACCGAGCGCATTGCAACACTCGTTGAGCGGGATGTGCCTGAAGATGCGATCACTGCCGTGACCTTTACCAACAAGGCGGCCAAAGAGATGCGTGAGCGTCTGGCAGAGCGTCTGGGTAAAAAGGCCGAGAAGCTGCGCATCTGTACCTTCCATGCACTGGGGCTGGCGATTGTGCGTGAGCATGCCAAATTGCTCAATCGGCGTGCCAATGTCTCGGTATTTGCCGGAGCCGAGCAGAAGTCAGCCCTTAAATCGGTACTCTCGGATATGAAGCTGCCAGCCGATGCCGATCAGGTGGATCGTCTGATCTCACGTATATCATCGCTGAAAAACGGATTGATTGAGGCGCATGACAATCAGCTCTCTGCCATTCGTGAGCGTTACGATCTGCTTCTGGAGCGGATGAATGCGGTCGATTTTGATGATCTGATTGTATTGCCGATTACCCTGCTTGGTGAAAATGATGAAGTGCGCGCCCTGTGGCGTTCACGGGCCCGCCATTTTCTTGTTGATGAGTATCAGGACTCATCCCGTGTGCAGTATGAGTGGGTGCGGCTGCTGGTGCCTGAGAAGGGTAACTTGACCGTGGTGGGGGATGATGATCAGTCGATCTATGGCTGGCGCGGGGCGGAGGTGAAAAACCTCTTCCTGCTTGATCGTGACTACCCGACACTCACTGTGATTAAGCTGGAGGAGAACTATCGCTCTACCGGCTGCATTCTTGATGCATCGAACTCACTGATAGCTAAAAACACCGAGAGGCTCGGTAAATCGTTGCGCTCCAATCTGGGCAAGGGCAAACCGGTTCGCGTTTGGGAGTCCCCCAACCCTGAAGAGGAGGCGCAGCGGGTCGCTACCGATATCAAGGGTGCGCGCATGCGCGCTGATGATGGAGAGTGCGGCAGCAACTGGGATCATTTCTGTGTGTTGTATCGTGCCTCCTATCAGGCCAGAGAGATTGAGCTGGCGATGCGCCGGGAGAAGATCCCTTATCATATTACTGGTGGCCTCTCCTTTTTCGACCGTGCCGAGATTCAGGATCTGCTGGCTTACCTGCGCCTGATCGCCAACTTTGATGATGATCTCGCTTTTATGCGCGCTATTGCCCGGCCCCGCCGCGGTATTGGTGATAAAGCGCTCGGTGAGCTGGGACAGTTTGCCATGGCGCACAGCTGTTCACTGCTGGAGGCCTGCCAGCACGATGAGCTTGAGCATAAAAAGGCACATAGTCTGCATGAGTTCGGTGATCTGATTGTAGCGCTGGAGTTCCAGTTTAAACATGGTGAAGCAGATGAGGCCTTTGATGCCACGCTGGATATGACCCATCTCGAAGCAGCTATCCGGGCTGAAGCGGAGGATGAGGCGAAGGCTGAGATGCGCATGGGTAACCTCATGGAGCTGCGCCGCTGGTGGATCATGCATAGTGAGAAGGGCGGCGATCTCTCCAGCTTCCTGCAGGATATTTTCCTTATGGCCGATAAGAAGGATGATGATCCCTCCGGTCAGGTGCGACTGATGACCGTACATGGCTCCAAAGGACTGGAGTTTGATCATGTCTATGTGGTTGGTGTCGAGGATGGCATGTTCCCGCATCAGAGCGCATTGGAAGAGAATCGCATGGAGGAGGAGCGTCGCCTGATGTATGTGGCGATGACCCGAGCCCGTTACTTCCTTACGCTGAGTTACACCCGCGTGCGCAAACGTTTCGGTCAGAAGGAGAAGTGTGCACCTTCACCATTCCTCAAAGAGCCGGATCAGTCAGTCATGCGCTGGGTGGATCGCGATAAAGATAGCGAAGCGGCGCAGGAAGAGGCCGAAGATTTCATGGCCGCCATGCGCAGAAATCTGGAACGTCAGGCTGGAAAATAGTACCCTCTCTTATGAGAAGAAGCTTGCTTCAAATATCTTGATGGTACAAAAGTAGACCTGACCCGAATCGCATGTCCCCGAATCGCAATGTGCGTCACTTGCTGAATCTCGTGTGAATCCCGTTTAACCCCTTTTCCAATCTCCTGCGTTTATATCTACAGGCCAAGCCTGAAACCATTGAACGAGAGGAGATCACGATGTTAATCAAAAAGAGAGTGCTGCTCATTACAGCCACCATGTTTTCAGCCCTGCTACTGGGGGCGTGCAATACAAGTAAAACAACCGATTCCAGCTCAGAAAACAGGATCAACGTTGAGGAGAGGGAGGCGGTTGCAGGTAAGGGGCAGCCTGCCAGTGAAGTTAAGCTGGATGAAGGAGTTACAGCATCCGTTGCTGATGCCGCACAACCGCCGCACAGACGTTTGAAAGCAAAGAAGGAAACCTATGCCTCAGCCATGGCAACTAGCGGCGTACAGCGCTCTATGATCGCGTCGATGGCGGGTATGCCGGGCCATATCCGCTTTCCATCTGAACTTGTTGATCGGGAGAACTATGCCCATCTTGATCGCAATGGAGTGAAGCTGGTCAGTAGCGATCCGGTCTCCACCTTCAGTATTGATGTCGATTCAGGCTCTTATGCCAATATTCGTCGTATGTTGAATGAGGGGCGACTGCCGCCTCAGGATGCCGTACGTATCGAGGAGATGATCAATTACTTCTCCTATGACTATAAAACACCGAATAGTCGCAAGCAGCCTTTCAGTGTGACTGCTGAAGTGGCGCCTGCGCCGTGGAGCAGTGAGAAGCAGCTCTTACATATTGGTATTAAAGGTTATGAGATGGATCGCAGTCAGTTGCCTGCCTCCAACCTTGTATTCCTGGTTGATGTGTCAGGTTCCATGTTTAGCAGTAATAAACTGCCGTTGCTTAAATCAGCACTGAAGATGCTCAGTAGCCAGCTCTCATCCAGAGATCGTATCTCACTGGTGGTTTATGCCGGAGCATCCGGTGTGGTGCTTGAACCGACCGCCGGTAATCAGAGAGCGCGTATCACCTCGGCACTGGATGGTCTGCAGGCCGGTGGTTCCACCAATGGCGGGGCAGGCATCCGTCTGGCTTATGCCATGGCTGAGCAGGCCTTTATCAAGGGCGGCATCAACCGCGTGATTCTGGCGACCGATGGTGATTTCAATGTTGGCACCACCAACTTCGAATCACTGATCGATCTGGTTGAGCAGAAACGAAAATCGGGTATCTCACTCACCACCCTCGGCTTTGGTGGTGGCAACTACAACGATCATCTGATGGAGCAGCTGGCTGACAAAGGTAATGGTAACTACGCCTATATCGACACCATCAATGAGGCACGCAAGGTGCTCATCGATGAGGTGGGTTCGACACTGATGACTATCGCCAAAGATGTGAAAATCCAGATCGAGTTTAATCCCGAAGTAGTCTCTGAATACCGGCTTATCGGTTATGAAAATCGCATGCTTAAACGCGAAGATTTCAATAATGATCGCGTCGATGCCGGTGAGATCGGTGCGGGGCACAGTGTTACAGCACTCTATGAGATCACGCTTAAGGGTGACAAAGGGGTTATTGATCCTTTGCGTTATGGTTCAGCAACAAAGACTACAAAAGCTTCAACCCGTGAACTTGCTTTCCTGCGTCTGCGCTACAAACAGCCCGATGCAGATAAGAGTCAGCTGATCGAATATCCGCTGCACAGACGTATGATCAAAAAGAGTATCACTAAAGCGACCAGCAACTTCCGCTTCTCGGCAGCTGTAGCCGCCTTTGGCGAACTGCTGCGCGGTGGAGCCTATGCAGAGAAGATGGACTACGACGCTGTTGTGAAATTGGTACGCCATGCCAAAGGGCGTGATGACAGTGGTTATCGTGGTGAGTTCCTGAATCTGGTTCGTACAGCGGCTGCACTGGATGCTGCGCATGTGAAACTGACGCATCCACCGCATCACAGCAGTGGTGATGGCATCATCATCGAGTAGGCGAGAAGTTGGCAGGCCAGCTTGCTGGTCTGCCATCTCCACTTCCCCCTCAATTTGCAAACCTTCCTTCCCACAGGGGCAGGCGCTACATTCTCTGCTGATGTCCTATATCAATGAACCGGGTGATAAGGAGCTGATGCTCCGCTATAGAGATGGCAGCGCTGATGCCTTTGCCACGCTCTATGCCCGTCACAAAGCTGCGCTCTACCGTTTTATGCTGCGCTCATGTGAATCAAAGGCGGTGGCTGAAGAGCTCTATCAGGATGTCTGGGTGAATGTGATCAATGCCCGAGCCAAGTATAAAGCCACTGCCAAATTTTCCACATGGCTCTACTGCATCGCCAATAACCGGCTGGTGGATCACTACCGTAAACAGGGCAAGTGGGATGAGTATCTTGTTGATGATGATTCAGAGCATTGTGCGGTGGCAGCCTCTTTTGAACAGCCTGAACAGCAGGCTGATATCAACCAGCAGATAGAGCGGCTGATGCACTGCCTGAAACAGTTACCACCACCGCAGCGACAGGTGTTCCTTCTCAAGGAGGAGGCTGGCCTTGCCCTTGATGCTATTGCCGCCTCTATCGGAGCAGGGCGCGAGGCGGTGAAAAGTCGTATGCGTTATGCACTGGTCAAACTTAGACTATGTATGGGAGGTGAACATTGAACGATAAACATGATGACGAATTTCATGATGATCATCTCTCCAATCTCTACCGGCAGAGCCGTATTGATGAGCCGCCAATGGCGCTCGACTCGACCATCCTCGCGCAAGCGCGCAAGGCGGTAGCCAAACCTGAGAAAAAGAGGGTGTGGGATAGATTCGGCTGGAAGATGCCGCTCGCTTCTGTTGCCATCGCCATGCTTACCGTCTCCCTCATCATTCAGACGAAGCAGGAGCATCCTGAAGTGATGATGCCCGAAGTGATGATGGATACGGCGCCTGTGCAGGAGCAGGGTCATGCAACGCAAGAGGATGAGATGCCACTCCCGACTAAACAGGCGGTAGAGGAAAAAGCGCTATCTGAACCGGCAGCAAGTCATCAACCTGCATCACCGACTCCGGTAGAAGCTGCGCAGCCAGCCAAAGCCAAATCGACGCTTAAAAAGGAGGCCATGCCAGCCGCCAGAGAGCGGTTCAGGTCAGCACCTGCACAGTTTGACTCCGGGAATCAGGGGGCAGGTTTGAGCATCGAAGAAACGAACAAAACCGATGCTGTGCGAAGCCGTTCCAAAACTGATTCAGAAGATTTGGTTGATGTGCAGATCGGTGACTGGTTAAAACATATCCGTGAATTGATCCAGCAGGGTGAAATGGCTGAAGCTAAAGAGAGCCTGAAGGCATTCAGAATTGCCTGCCCGAGATGTCCACTGCCTGAAGATATCACTGCTGCTCTGGAGAAGTAGTGCAGGGGTGGCCTGATTTTTCAAAAAATCAAAACTGTATCTATTCAGGATGATTATCATTTAGGTACATGCAAATTACGTCGGTTTCGTTAAACTCCTGACTGGTTCAGAGCAGGAGGCGGGCATGGCGGAGAAGCATAAGGTGACCATCGAGGGTAATGAGGCGGCAGCCTATATTGCCCACCGTACCAATGAGGTGATCGCCATCTATCCGATCACGCCATCATCGGGCATGGGTGAGATGAGTGATGCATGGTCGAATCAGGGGCGCAAAAACCTATGGGGCGCTGTGCCTGAAGTGATCGAGATGCAGAGTGAGGCCGGTGCTGCCGGTACGGTGCACGGTTCACTACAGTCCGGTGCTCTGACCACCACCTTTACCTCATCACAAGGCCTGCTGCTGATGATCCCCAATATGTACAAAATTGCCGGTGAGCTAACCAGTGCAGTGTTTCATGTGGCGGCGCGCTCTATTGCTGCACAGGCACTCTCGATCTTCGGTGATCACTCCGATGTGATGGCTGTACGCCAGACCGGTTTTGCACTGCTCTCCTCCAACTCGGTGCAGGAGGTGATGGATTTCGCGCTGATTGCCCAGTCGGTAACCTTGAAAGCACGCATTCCTGTAATCCATTTCTTCGATGGTTTTCGAACTTCGCATGAGGTCAATGAGGCAGTTGTCCCATCCGATGAAATTTTACATGCGATGCTTCCCGATGCGCTGGTTCGGGCTCATCGCAAGCGTGCTTTAACCCCCGATGCACCGGTACTGCGCGGCAGCAGTCAGAACCCCGATCTCTATTTTCAGGGGCGTGAATCGGTTAATCCATTTTACGAGGAGATGCCGGAGATTGTGCAGGCGTGTTTTGATCAGTTTGGCGAGTTGACCGGCAGGCAGTATCACCTGTTTGAATATCACGGTGCAGCCGATGCCGAGTCGATTGTGATTCTGATGGGATCAGGCGCAGAGGCGGCGATTGAGACGGTAGAAGAGCTGGTCAACCGTGGTGATAAGGTGGGCTTGCTTAAGGTGCGCCTGTATAGACCACTCTCTGCCACACACCTGATTGAAGCGATGCCTGCCAGTGTGAAGAGGATCGCTGTGCTGGATCGCACCAAGGAGCCGGGCTCTGATGGTGAACCGCTGTATAAGGATGTTGTCACCGCACTGGCTGAACATGTTGGTTGTGGCGGTGATCGTTTTGCACTCATGCCACGCATTATCGGTGGCCGCTACGGTCTCTCCTCCAAAGAGTTTACGCCGGGCATGATCAAAGCTGTGTTCGATGAGGTTGCTAAAGAGTCTCCGAAGAACCATTTCACCATCGGTATCCATGACGATCTCAGCCATACCAGTCTGGAGTGGAGTGAGATGAGTCTGGTTGCCAATGCCAATGTTACCCGCTGCATGTTCTACGGCCTTGGCTCGGATGGTACAGTTTCAGCCAATAAAAACTCGATCAAGATCATCGGTGAAGGAACCGATCTGCATGCGCAGGGCTTTTTCGTTTACGACTCAAAAAAGGCGGGGGCGGTCACCATCTCGCATCTGCGTTTTGGCCCTGATCCGATTCGATCCACCTATCTGATCGGTGAAGATGAAGCACACTTTATCGCCTGTCATCAGCCGGTATTCCTTGAACGTTACGATATGCTGGCCCATGCCGCTGAGGGCGCAGTATTCCTGCTTAACTCGCCACACTCTCATGAGGAGGTGTGGCATGATCTGACCGAGAAGATGCAGCAGCAGATTATTGATAAAAAACTGCAGTTCTATGTCATTGATGCATACTCAGTAGCCACTGAGTCAGGTATGGGACGTCGCATCAATACCGTCATGCAGACCTGTTTCTTCGCCATCTCCGGTGTGCTGGAGAAAGATGAAGCGATTGCCAAAATCAAGGAAGCGGTTGAGAAAACCTATGGTCGTAAGGGGGCGAAGATTGTTGAGCGCAACTTTGCCGCTATTGATGCCTCTCTTGCCCATCTGCATCGGGTTGAAGTACCAGCTGGTGTAACCAGTGGTTCAGTGATGCAGCCAGCCGTTGTCGGTGATGTTCCCGATTTCGTCAAAAATATTACCGGAGAGATTATTGCCGGACGTGGCGATGCCATCCCGGTCAGTTTTATTCCCAACGATGGTACCTGGCCATTGGGTACGGCGGCTTTCGAGAAACGTAATCTGGCCCTTGAAATTCCGGTCTGGGATGAGGATATCTGTATCCACTGCGGCAAATGCCCGTTTGTCTGTCCGCATGCGGCGATTCGCTCTAAGGTGTTCAGTGAAGATGTAGTGGCTGATGCCCCGGAGAGTTTCAAACATGTGCCGGTGAAAGGGCGCGAGTTCGAGGCGGGAAGTCGTATCTCCTATCAGGTTGCCCCTGAGGATTGTACCGGTTGTGGCCTCTGTGTGGAGATCTGCCCGGTCAGGGATAAGAGCAACGCCAGCCATAAGGCGCTGAATATGGCTGAGCAACCACCGCTCAGAGCGCAGGAGCGTGAGAACTGGGATTATTTCCTCTCACTGCCTGAATACAACCGTGAAGCCATTCGCTGGAACGGCATGAAAGGGGCGATGCTGGCCCAGCCGCTGTTTGAGTTCTCAGGAGCCTGTGTCGGCTGCGGTGAGACGCCATACATCAAATTGGCCACCCAGCTCTTTGGTGATCGTATGGTAATCGCCAATGCCACCGGCTGCTCCTCGATCTATGGCGGTAATCTGCCGACCACCCCCTACAGCACCAACGCGGAGGGCAGGGGACCTGCGTGGTCCAACTCCCTGTTTGAGGATAATGCCGAGTTCGGCCTGGGTATGCGACTGGCCATTGATGCCCATCGCGATTATGCCCTGCAGATGCTCAAAGAGTCTGAACTGAAGCTCGACGGTGAACTGGTCGCAGCACTTAGTGGGGCCGACCAGTCGGATGAGCCGGGAATACACGAGCAGCGTCGTCGTGTTGAACTGCTGAAAGAGAGCCTGGCAGGTATAAACAGCGAGATGGCGCGCAATCTCGAATCGGTCGCCGATTATCTGGTCAAGAAGAGTGTCTGGACGATTGGTGGTGACGGCTGGGCTTATGATATCGGCTTTGGCGGCCTGGATCATCTCATGGCCAGTGGTCGTAATGTGAATATTCTTGTGCTCGATACCGAGGTCTACTCCAATACCGGTGGTCAGATGTCCAAGTCGACACCGATAGGGGCGGTGGCCAAGTTTGCGGCAGGTGGTAAACCGGTACCCAAAAAGGATCTTTCGATGATCGCCATGGCTTATGAACATGTCTATGTCGGTCATGTCGCGTTCGGTGCCAAGGACCTGCAGACGCTGAAAACATTTATGGAGGCGGAAGCCTATGATGGCCCGTCACTGATCATCGCCTATAGCCCCTGCATCGCCCACGGTGTCGATCTTTCGCATAACATCAGACAGCAGGAGCTAGCAGTAAACAGTGGCCATATGAATCTGCTGCGTTATGACCCTCGCCGGGTGGCGGAGGGTAAAAATCCGCTACAGCTTGATTCGAAGAAACCATCGATCCCCTACAGAGAGTTTGCCCAGACCGAAGCGCGCTTCTCGATGCTCTGGCGTACCCACCCTGAAGCAGCCGATGAGCTGATGCAGCGAGCACAGACAGGCGTGCTGGAGCGATTTCACCACTATGAACAGTTGGCCAGCCTCTCATTTGCAGACGCTGAGAGCCAAGGAGAGAAGTCATGACTGATCTATCCACCACTTACCTTGGCATGAGGTTGAAAAATCCGCTGGTGCCCTCTGCATCGCCTCTGGCACGTGATCCGGACGCTGCCAAACGTCTCGAAGATGCCGGAGCAGCAGCCATTGTCATGAACTCACTGTTTGAGGAGGAGGTGAATGCCGATGAGGAGCGGCTGGATCATCTGATGCATCATCAGGATATCGGCCATTTCGAGGCATCCAGCTATCTGCCTGCCGAGGATAGTTATAAAACCCATCTGGAATCCTATCTCGAACAGCTGGAGGGGTTAAAAGGTTCGCTTGAAATTCCGGTGATTGCCAGCCTTAACGGTACCACCCCAAGCGGCTGGACTGCCCATGCCAAACAGTTGCAACAGGCCGGAGCCGATGCGCTGGAGCTCAATGTCTATTACATGCCTGCCGATATGACCCAATGGGCCGATGCGGTGGAGAGCCGTTATGTGGATATACTCTCTGAGGTGAAGAAGCAGGTAGATATTCCGGTGATCATGAAGCTCTCTTCCCAGTTCAGTTCGGTTGGTAACTTTGTCAAAAAACTTGAGGCGGCAGGTGCGGATGGCGTCTCACTCTTCAACCGGTATTACCTGCCCGATATCGATCTTGAAACACTGGCTGTAACTCCGAGCCTGAAACTCTCAAGCTCAGTCGAATCACGCCTCTCGATGCGCTGGATCGCCATGTTATACGGTCGCGTGAATATGACACTGGCTGCGACCAGCGGCGTTCACACATCAGATGATGCCATCAAACTGTTGCTGGCCGGAGCCGATGTGACACACATGTGCTCAGCGCTGCTGCATCACGGCCCCGAATATCTAGGTGAAGTGTTGAAAGGGATTGAACAGTGGATGGAGGAGAAGGAGTACGCCTCAATCTCCCAGCTTAAGGGCAGTGTAAGCCACGCCAAAGCCACGGATCCCGCAGCCTTTGAACGCTCCAACTATATCAAGGTGCTCAACAGCTTTGATTCACCCGATGGCGTCTGGCGTTAGATTGGGACTTTTATGAAGTCGTGGTTCCTTCGTGAGCGAGATATGAGTAACTCAGGATTTAAAATTCGCTCGATGAAACGTGAGGAGATGAATCTTGCCGTAGAGTGGGCCGCTGCAGAAGGTTGGAATCCGGGTCTGGATGATGCGGAACCGTTCTATGTCGCTGATCCAGACGGGTATCTGCTTGGCCTCATGGATGAAGAACCCATCGCAATGATTTCAGCGGTAAAATATGGCAATACCTTCGGCTTCATGGGTTTCTATATCGTTAAACCTGAATGGCGTGGGCACGGTTATGGTCAGAAAATATGGAATGCTGCAGTTGCCAGCCTTGAGGGCAGAAATGTCGGGCTCGATGGTGTGGTTGATCAGCAGGATAACTATAGAAAGTCAGGTTTTAGTCTGGCGCACCGAAATATTCGTTACCAGTTGGATACTCCTGTAGCGGAGCCTTCGATTGATGATGTCACGCTGGTTCCATTGGATATGGTTGCCACCGATCTTCTAGCACGTTACGACCGGGCTTTTTTCGCGGAGGATCGCTGCAGTTTTTTACGCGGTTGGATCGCACAACCTCACAGTGCTGGAGTTGCACTGATGTGCGGTGATGATCTTGCTGGTTACGGTGTTATTCGACAGTGTCATAATGGTTACAAAATTGGCCCCCTGTTTGCAGACTCAAAAGTATTTGCTGAAGCTCTGTTCAGGGCATTGTGCAACAAAGTCACGGGGCCGATTTTCCTGGATGTACCCGAGTGCAATTCGCAAGCAGTTGCACTGGTAGAGGAGTATGGCATGCAGCGGGTCTTTGAAACGGCGCGCATGTACACGAAGAAAGCACCGGACATCTCTTTAGAACGCACCTACGGCATTACCAGCTTTGAACTCGGATAAAGTGGGGTTGTCGGCTTTTAACTATATGTTCTTGAATGCGATGTCTCTTGAAAGCTATTATTATTCGAATGGTTATAGATAAAGTCTAATAAAGTGGATTAAAGTGATCTGTTTACTGAAGAGAAATAGGGGCGCTATCTTTTAGCGTTTTAAATGTGCCGTAGTTGGCGTTTATTGTGGGCGGATAGAACCTGTTTGGATTCGGGGGCGACCTGGCGGTAGGGCTTGAGAAAGTTGGGCATATTGCGGCCTTCAATCTTCATCAGGTCACCAATCAACAGTGTGGCCAGCGGTTCGGCATCGTGAGCTTTTACCTCGGTGAGATAACGGAAGAGCAGCAGGGCAAGGCGGTCGAGGGAAATTTTCCAGGTGGAGGCGGTTTCACCATAAACCCAGACGGAGAAGGCGTAGAAACCTTCGAATACTCTGCCTTCAGGCCATAACAGCGGGATGGAGTGTTTAAAGTTGCCGCTGTTATAAAAGAGGTCCCAGAAACGGGCGAAGCGTTTCATGCGCTGGATATCATCAAAACCAAGCTCGTTGTTCTTGAGAATATCGTAGGGCGGGCGGTCGCTGTAGACCATGCCGAACGCTTTATCGTGGCGATTAAGGGTAGTGCCTGATAATTTTTTGAGGATACCGATCTGAATCTCGGATTGGGTCATAGCGCAGAGCCTGTCCAGATTACTGCCGAAGCTTTCAAGGGGTTCGCCGGGCAAGCCCACAATCAGATCAAGGTGCATATGAGCGCTGGTCTCTGTTTCAAGAAAGCGAATGTTTTCCTCGATCTTCTCCAGTTTCAGGTTGCGTTTGATGTTGCGGGCCACCTCAAGATTGAGCGTCTGGATACCGATCTCCAGCTGTAGTGAGGCGGGAGGAAAACGGCCTATGCGCTCGCGCACGCTGACAGGGAAATGGTCGGGGATCACCTCGAAATGGACGAAGTATGGGGGCTGTTTGGCAAGAAAGAAGTCGAGCAGGCGGTTGGCAACTGACACATTGAGGTTGAAGGTTCTATCGATGAATTTAAAGCTGCGTACGCCGCGTTGCCAGAGCAGTTCGAACTCATCCAATAGCTTGTCGAGAAAGATCGGGCGTACCTTTTTATCAATTGAAGAGAGACAGAACTCACAGAGGAAGGGGCAGCCGCGTGATGCCTCAACATAGATATAGCGATTAGCCACATCCTCATCACTGTAGTAGCGGTAGGGCAGTTCAATCGCATCAAGGTTTACCGGGGCTGCTTTGATGATGCGCACGTCTACTGTCTTTTCATTTAAAATGGCGTTGCAGAGCTCACCAAAAGCGATATCACCTTCGCCCTGTATAATATAATCAGCCGCATCAAAATTGACGCGAAACGGGCTGTAACTCACCTCAGGGCCACCAAGCACCACGATGGTTTGTGGTGATACCTTTTTGATTGTCTCCAGCAGTTCACGGCATTGGTCTGCGTTCCAGATGTAGACGCCGATGCCGATGATGGCGGGGTTATCTTTGAGCAGCTTTTCAGCTACATCCTGAATATTGTCGTTAATAACAAACTCTTGGATGACCGCGCGGGCCTGCAGATCACCAAGATTGGCGAAGAGATAACGCAGCCCGATGGCGCTATGGGTATAGCGGGCATTGAGTGTGGTCAGGATGATATCAGGCACTGACGAAGGCTAACCTGTTCCGACATAACTGACAGCTGATGATCTGTCATTTACCACGAAGACCACGAAGTTCACGAAGCAGACGAGGGGGTACGCTTTTTTCTGTTCTTTGTGATCTTCGTGTGCTTCGTGGTGAACGTGCCTATTCGCGCCAGCTTTCGAGGATCTCAAGACAGGTTTTGTTCATCTCAACAGCCCGCTCTTCAGAGTCCGCCTCATTGTAACAGCGCAGCTCAGGTGCATTGCCGGAGGGTCGCAAATGAGCTACTTCTCCACTTCTGAAGGTGATGCGCACGCCATCGGTGTTATCGATAGCGGTTACATCACCGAACAGGTCGCCAAGGATCGCTTCTGCCTCATGCCTGTTGCTGTCTATATTCTCTCCGGTTAGTGGCTTGAGTCGTTGCTGGCTGAGTTCGGTCGGGAAGTTCTTCAGACGATCACTGCTGGTGAAACGCTGTGGCAGCTGTTTAAGAAGCTCTGAAATAGAGCTGCCATTGAACGATTTTGCCAGCATCAGAATGGCAAGCGGTACAATGACCGCATCACGGGTAGGCAGGGCAGTCAGGCTTCTGCCATCAAGGCTAATATCAGTGGCGGTCAGGAAGCCACCATTGGCCTCATAACCAACTACATTTTCACTACCGTTGGCAACAAGTGCGTCCATCGCAGCAATCACAAAGGGGGAGCCGATACGGGTGCGTTCGATCTGCTCGAACCAGCCGCTTTTCTCGACGGCACTGTTACACGATACAGGCGTTGCCACAGATCGGGCACCGAGATAGTGGGCACAGAGAATGCCTGCCACATCACCGCGCAACCACTCACCGTTCTCATCAGAAACCAGGGGCCGGTCGCCGTCACCATCGGCGGAGACAATAGAGTCCAGCTTAAAATCCTGTGACCACTCAAGTGCCAGCGCCACATCTTCAGGGCGTATCGCTTCGGTATCGACAGGGATGAATTTTTTGGATCGGTTCAGGCGCACGACCTCAGCCCCCAACCCCTCAATGACTTCAGCGAGGATATCGCGGGCAACGCTGGAGTGTTCATAAACGCCGATTTTATATCCATTAAGACAATCGGCCGGGAAAAAGTTGAGGTAGCGCTGCACAAATTCGCTGTAGGCATCCGGTTGTTCGGCAGGCAGGGAGGCGATAAGTGCACTGCCAAGCGAGTCGAAAAGACCCTCGCCGATCTCTATACTGCGGCTGCACATAAGCTGCTCGTCAGCTTTAAGAATCTCACCGGCAGGTTTATAGAACTTGATGCCGTTACGATCATCCGGGATATGGCTGCCGGTGACCATAATACTGGCCTGGTTTCGCTTCATCGCATAACAGGCAACAGCAGGGGTAGGTATGAAACCACAGTTGGTCGGCTCGCAACCAACAGCAACGACAGCCTTGGCAACAGCCGCCATGATGCGCGGAGAGCTTGGCCGATAATCACCTGCAATGGCTACCGCATCACCCGTTGTAATCTGCTTACTTTCAAGAAGGTACTGCAGGAAAGCCATTGTGTAGGCGTAACAGACCATGTCGGTCATATCATCAGCCAGGCCACGGGCGCCGCTGGTGCCGAACTTAACACCACTGCTCTCCATCAATGCTGATATTTGGATGGTCTCTTTACCCGTGTCACTCATAGCTGCTCGCTCCTGATATCCCCGAAAATAGGTTTGCGAGTATAGGCGTTCAGTTTCTTTTTTTACAGTAGGGTTATTTATGTAGCGCGATAAAAATGCGTTCGGCAAGTCCGTCAGAGATGCCAGGTGCCTGAGCAAGCTGCGCCCGTCCTGCTTTTTTCACCCCTTCGATACCCCCGAAATGTTTGAGCAGTGCGGCGCGTTTGGCAGGCCCGATGCCGGGGATGGTATCAAGCGCCGAGCTGAACATGCTCTGTTTTTTACGTTTGCGCATATATGCACCGGCAAAGCGGTGAGCTTCATCGCGAACGCGGGCAATCAGCATCAAGGCGGGGGAGTGACGGCCCGGTTTCAAGGGAGAGCCGATACCAGCTTCTCCACTCTCTAACCAACCCGGCCAGAGTGTCTCTTCGCCGATCTTGCGATAATCGCCTTTGGCGACAGCAAGCAGCTTCAGATCGTGAAGACCGGCATCGGCAGCGCAGGCAATGGCGATACCCAGCTGGCCGCGACCACCATCAATGAGCATCAGATCGGGGCAGGTGATCGACTCATCACTGATGGCGCGGAAGAAGCGGGTTAAAACCGCCTGCATCGCTCCATAATCATCACCTTCTTTGACATCAACGGCAGCTGAGATGCCATCGAGTTTATAGCGGCGATAGAGATCCTTTTCAGCCCCCTGCCAACCGGCATAGGTGATGGCGGCAACTGTCTGTTTGCCGCCGAGATGGGCGTTGTCCACAGCGGCAATGCGTTCAGGGACAATATCGAGTGATAGCAGTTCAGTCAGCGCCTGAAATGCCGGTTGCTGATCTTCACTGCGCCGGCTTGTCAGCATTTGACGACCTGAGTGCAGAACCTGCTCCAGCCACTGTCTGCGTCCACCGCGTTGGGGATGGTTGACCACAGATCTGCATTTTGGATGCAGGAGTCGAACCAGACGTTGCAGCTCGCTGCATTCAGCCTCCGAGCAACTGACTAGGATCTCATGCGGTGGAAGATCATCCCGGTAGCGCTCGATCAGCAGCGTTTGCAGAATTTCGCTATCCTCAGCATCCACGGCCTGAGCAATGCGCAGGGTATGGGTGCCCAGATCGTGGCCGGAGCGGCGTACACCGATGCTGGCCAAAACGCCGGAAGTATGGCGGATCAGGGTGATGACATCGGCACTCTCCGGTAGCGAACTCTGCTCTGAGCCGGCCAAAATGGAGCGCAGGGCCCGGATGCGATCACGCAGTAGCGCGGCCTGCTCAAAGTCCATGGCATCAGAGGCGTGCTGCATCTCCGACTCCCACGATTTCAGCAACGCCTCATCCTCACCTTTGAGAAAACGGCGCACCTCATTGACCTGTTCACCATATTCAGACTGGCTGACCAGATCACAGCAGGGGGCAGAACAGCGACCGATCTGGTGCTGCATACAGGGGCGAGAGCGGTTGTTAAATACACCATTTTCACAATCGCGAATGCGGAAGATCGACTGCATCACATGCAGGGTGGCGTGTACGGCGCCGGCATGTGGGAACGGGCCGAAATATTCTCCAGCCAATGTTCGTTTGCCGCGATAGAGGTGCAGCTTGGGATAATTCTCATCACTGAGCAGAATATAGGGATAGGATTTTGAATCCTTCATCAGCACGTTGTAACGCGGTTTAAGCTGTTTGATCAGATTGTGTTCAAGTATCAGTGCTTCAGCTTCAGAGGTCGTGACGGTGAAATTAAGATCACGAATCTGCTGCACCATCGCCTGGGTGCGCGGTGAATCGGCTCTTTTCTGGAAGTAGCTGGAGAGCCGCTTTCTCAGGTTTCGCGCTTTACCGACATAGAGCACTTTGCGCTCACCATCGAGCATACGGTAAACACCGGGTTCACGCGGCAGCGATGAGAGGGGGACAGGGGATTCAAACCACATGCTCAGAGCCTAGCTTCTGCTGCCAGCTCCGCCACACCTTTGCTGGCAAGCTGCATTCAGCTATTGGGACTGTTCTGCATTGATGTTGAG
Source organism: Mariprofundus sp. NF (assembly GCF_013387455.1). Taxonomy (NCBI): domain Bacteria; kingdom Pseudomonadati; phylum Pseudomonadota; class Candidatius Mariprofundia; order Mariprofundales; family Mariprofundaceae; genus Mariprofundus; species Mariprofundus sp. NF. The sequence goes on along the minus strand of NZ_VWNC01000003.1, from coordinate 25,737 downwards.
CCTGAGCTTGCACAGCAGGCGTGTAACGGACAGTTGTCGCAGACAGGTTGGCTGCGGCAGTGGCGTTTGGCATGTTCAACAATCAGGGCGTGGTACTCCTGAAACAGTGAGAGTTGAGGTTCAAGCTGCTGATGGAAATAGTTCTGAATGCCATCGTAATCGATCTTCTCGGGTAGCAGGCCCAGACGCGTAAAGATGCGCCGGGTGTAGGCATCCACGACAAAAATCGGTTTTTCCAGCCCGTAGAGCAGCATCGAATCAGCAGTCTCAGGGCCGATGCCGGAGAGGGCGAGAAGTTGTGCCCGCATTTCAGCCATCGGCTGTTTTTTCAGGCCGGAAATCTCTCCGTGTGCAATATAAAAGCGTGAAAACAGCTGCAGTCGGCAAGCCTTCTGGTTGAAAAAACCGGATGGTCTGATCACCTCAGCCAGTTGTTCGTGGTCAGCGCATGCAATCGATGCTGCATCAAGCATGTTTGCCGCTTTCAGGTTGCCAATAGCCTGCTCAACATTTTTCCAGTTGGTGTTCTGGGTGAGCACGGCACCGACCATCATCTCAAAAGGGCTCTCTGCCGGCCACCATAGCTGGTAGCCGTAGGCCGTTAACAGTGTTTCAAATATCTGCAGTGGAGTATGATCGTTCAAAGGTCCATGTTGGTGCGATCAAGTAGTTTTCTGACCTCTGCACGATTGAGTGTTCTGTAGCTGCCGCGCGGCATACCCTCTTCCAGACGAATGGGGCCGAAACGGGTGCGGATCAATCGACGAACGGCATGACCAACGGTTTCAAGAGTGCGGCGAACTTCCCGATAGCGACCTCGAGTGATCACCACAGTTAACCATGTATGGCCTTTGGTTTCAGAGCTTACGGTGACTTCCCAGCTGTCACTCTTATCGCCATCACCGATATCAAAACCACCGCGGCGCAGCTTCTCCAGTGTCTCCATGGAGACCTGACCACCGACACGGACGCGATATTCACGCGGCAGTTTGGCAGCAGGGTGGGTCAGTGCACGGGTAAGTGCGCCATCATCAGTGAGTAGCAGCAACCCTTCACTGTCCATATCGAGCCTGCCGACCGACTGCACATTAGGGGCAACATCAAGGGTGTCGTAGATCAGGGCGCGCCCCTTGTCATCACGGCGTGTGCAGAGCTGGCCCATCGGTTTGTTGTAGAGGATATAGGTAAAGCTTTCCTGCACTGCAACCGGTTTACCATCCACACAGACGATATCCCGTGGCTGGATCAACAGGCCCGGTTCTTTGCTAAGCTCATTATTGACGGTGACACGGCCAGCCTCGACCCAGCGGTCAGCCTCACGCCTTGAGCAGAGACCGCATCGGGCCAGATATTTATTGATGCGTTCACCGGAGTTTGGATTAGCGGCTACCGGATCCAGATTCTTGGCTGGCTTGGTTTTGTTCTGATATTTGCCTTGAGGCCGCGCTTTGCCTCGCGCTTCAGATGGCCTGCCTTTGCCACGCACTTCTGTCGGCTTAGCTCTGCCCTTACTTCCTGGCTCAGCTGGTTTGGAGGCTCTGGTGTTTCGCTTGGCTTCAGGCTGCCTGGTTGGTTTCTTGGTCTGCTGTGTCTTCTTCGTTGGCTTCATGATTGGGGCCTGATGACAGCGATTCCGGTCAAACCGACATGGACATTGTTGATGCCATGCAAGGCATTTTGAGCGCAGTGTGCTGAAGGCACATTAGCGAGAAATAACGTGGCAGGGCGCAACAATAGCCTGTCCCGCAGGGTTGCGTCGCAAATGAAGCCATTCTGCGTTGCTCGTCGTTTATTTGGATGTACCAAACTACTCTCCTTGCGCCTTAACTGGCTTCATTTTCGACTGCAACGGTTTGATCGGAATCACTGTTATCAGGCCCTGGTTGTTCAATATTTTTCATCACCATCTGCTGGATCTCATCTTCATCCATCAACTGCGCCGATTCCGGCAAATCCTTTAGTGATTCCAGTCCAAAGTCGATGAGGAACTGTTTTCCGGTGCCATAGAGGTGAGGGCGCCCCGGTACATCTTTACGTCCAATCACCTTGATCCAGCCGCGCTCCTGCAGGGTGGCAACCATCTGGCTGGATACTTTTACACCCCTTAACGCTTCAATCTCCGCACGCGTAGTGGGTTGGCGGTAGGCGATAATAGCCAGTGTTTCAAGGGCTGATCGGGAGAGACGCTGCGGTCTTATCTCCCACATACTATGGATCAGTTCGGCATGTTCGGGAGCGGTGCGGAACTGCCAGCCACCGGCTGCTTTTTGCAGTCGGATACCGCGACTCTGGTAATGAGCTTCAAGTTCAGTGATCGCTTCGCGGATGTCAGAGGATTGAATCTCATCGCCAAGCAGGCTGCGTAATTTCTGCAGGCTAAGCGGTTCATCGCTTGCCAGAATCATCGCCTCAATCTGAGAGGTCAGCTGCTGTAGTGTGTCACTGTTCATTGCATGCTCTCCTTGGGAATCAGGGTAATAGATCCGTAGTTCTCACTCTGGATCACAGTAATGGTCTGCTGACGCCATAGCTCAAGGATCGCAAGCACAGTGGTGACCAGCGCTTCACGGCCGGGTTCGCCAGCTAGCAACTCATCCAGCTGCATGCCGCCTGCGCGCAGTCGCTCAAGGACGGTGGTCATACGTTCACGCACACTCATCGTCTCTGAGAAGATCTGATGGCGCACCTCACCGCCTACACGTTTAAGCACTGCTCTGAAGGCGAGTAGCAGGGCGTCCAAATCACCATCGGGAAGCGGGCGCTCTACCTCATCAGCTTCAGGGAAGATGGAGCGGACGAACACATCTCGCCCCAGACGCGGCCGCTCATTGAGCTCCTCAGCCAGCATACGGTACTGCTCATAAGCGATCAGCTGCGCAGCAAGTTCGGCACGCGGATCAATGGCGTTACCCTCTTCATCGATTTCAGGGCGTGGTAAGAGCATACGAGATTTGAGCTGCATCAGCGTACTGGCCATCACCAGGTAATCACCGGCAACCTCCAGATCAGGCTCCTCCTGAGCCTCGAGAATATCGAGGTATTGCCGGGTGATCATAGCCAGTGGTATATCGAAAACATCGAGTTCCTGACTGCGAATCAGGTGAAGCAGCACATCCAGCGGCCCTTCAAACTGATCAAGTTGAACCGGAGGCAGTGCAGACTGCTTCTCTTCCTCCTGGATCAGAGGCGTCTGCACCCCTTGAATCATACGCGATAACCCATCTTCAATGTTTTACGTACCTTCTCCATGGTGCGGGAGGCCTCATGGCGAGCCCGCTCATTGCCAGCACGTACGATATCTTTGAGGTCATCGGGGCGGGAGGCAATCTCGATACGGCGATCGCGGATCGGCTGCAACTCCTCCTCAAGGTGTTTAAGCATGCACATCTTGCAGTCGATGCAGCCGATGCCTGCAGTGGTGCAACCATCTTTGACCCATTCGCGCTCCTCTTCACTGGAGTAGACCTTATGGAAATCCCAGACAGGACAGTTCTCAGGATTACCCGGATCATCGCGGCGCACCCGGGCCGGATCAGTCGGCATGGTTTTGATCTTCTTCTCGGTCACCTTCCAGGTTTCACCCAGCTCAATGGTGTTGTTATACGACTTGCTCATCTTGCGTCCATCAAGGCCGGGCAGTTTGGCAGCTGGCATGAGCATTGAAGCAGGTTCAGGGAATAGGGGAGGGATACCCTGGCGGTAGAGGTGGTTAAAGCGGCGAGCCACCTCACGCGTAAGCTCCACGTGCGGCACCTGATCCTCTCCGACCGGCACACCATCAGCGCGGTAGATCAGGATATCAGCAGCCTGCAGCAGCGGGTAACCGAGGAAACCGTAGGTGCCGAGATCCTTTTCTCTGAGCTGTTCAATCTGATCCTTGTAGGTAGGGACGCGCTCCAGCCATGAGAGCGGCGTCATGAACGAGAAGAGCAGATGCAGCTCTGCATGTTCAGGCACCTCTGACTGAATGAATACAACCGCTTTTTCCGGATCGACACCGACTGCCAACCAGTCGATCAGCATATCCCAGATGGTATCTTTAACGATGGATGGATTGGCATAATCGGTGGTCAGTGCATGCCAGTCGGCAGCAAAGAAGAAACACTGATGCTGCTCCTGCAGTGTCAGCCAGTTCTCCAGTACACCTTTATAATGCCCCAGATGCAGTTTTCCTGTCGGGCGCATGCCGGAAAGAATACGTTTAGGTTTGTTCTGTGGATTGTCAGAAGTGCTCAATCTTATCCCCTCGTGAACGTTGAAGTCTTGATCCATTGATTCCGCAATGTCTCAACCATCTCTGCGAACGATAGCAAAGCAGCAGTCCCATTGTAACAATGGGTGTTGCATCGTCGAATCCGGATGCTTTGAACACGCTGCTGCGACAATCTGGCACTTGACATATAATCAAATGATAATATAATTATCCAAGAGATCAAGGAGCCAGTCATGTTATTTGTCAGGGAACAGCAAGAGAACAAAAATTGCCTCTATCAGGCGCATGTCTGGTTCAACAAGCACTCCCACCAGTGTGGCTGTTTCACCACACGCAAAGCAGCTGAGAAATGGGCAAACTGGTTGCAGAAGGTGATTGTGACCAGAGATCTGTTTAAAGGGATTCATAATAGGTCGGAGTCTTGATGGCGCTGCTTTTCATCGCCTTTTCGGTGGGTTTCTTTGGCAGTATGCACTGTATCGGCATGTGCGGCGGACTTGTCTCCGCACTCTCCATGACCCGTCCAAAAGTGTGGTGGTCAGGCTTGAGCGCTTATCAGTTTGGCCGCGTTACCACCTATACCATGTTGGGCGTGATTAGCGGTTTGATCGGTTTCTCTCTGAAACAGCTGGGCAGTTTTGATCAGATTCAACTTTTTTTAACGCTGTTTGCCGGACTGATTATGATCACCTTTGGCCTGAATCTGGCGGGCTGGATGCCTGATCCTTTTGCTCGTCTGGGTGCCCGTGCGATTGGGGGCTTAGGGCTGGTCAGAAGAATAAGATCGGCTGCCGGCAAAGGTACGCCGGTAAGCTGGTATGCGATTGGACTGGCCAATGGGCTTCTACCCTGTGGTCTGGTTTATGCAGCATTGGGTTTAAGTGTCGCATCCGGCGGTGTGGTTGAAGCCGGTTCTGCCATGCTGGCCTTTGGTCTGGGTACTATTCCGGCAATGATGGCGGCACCGGCTCTGGTGAATCTGCTTGCCGCCAACAGGCGCTCCCTGGTGATGAAGCTGCTCGGTATTCTGGTCATTCTTCTCGGGCTGTTCACCATGGTGCGTGGCACAAGCCTGATGCATATGCTGCATGGTGGCGGAGCAGGGCACGATGCCGCCACGCATGAGATGAGTCCCTCTTCAACTCAGCAAAAGCCCATGCCAGATCGTGGAATAAATCACATTAGCTAGTCATCGTAATTCACTGTTTAGTAAAGATTTATATGCTAATTTAGTCATTGTAGAAACAGCAGTTTTATGTAAACATGTCCGTCCATTCAGCAGGATGTTGGGGGAGATGGCAGTGATTAAGCGCATCAGTTCACCGGCTAAGGGTGAAGAGAAGAGTGAGGACAGACACGAAGTTCATGCTGAGAAGATGAGCTCTCTGGGCCATTTTACCCAAGCCATTGTTCATGATATCCGTAATTCACTGCATATTGTTGTCACAGCATCAGCCATGATCAAGAGACGCAGTGATGATCGATCTATTCACAGTCATCTCAATGCCATTGATCAAACGATTGAACGCACCAATGGTCTGATTGAGCGCATTCTTACCTTTGCCAACAACTCTGAAGATCACCTTGGCATTGTTGATATTGCAGATTCGATCAATGAATCGATCTCACTTACCAGACCGATGATTCCAGCAGAGATTACTATTGATTGGCAGCACCCGGCTGAGGCTATTCACATTCTCGGTGATCATGGTCAGCTCTATCAGGTGGTGTTAAATCTTCTTAAAAATGCGATTGAAGCGATAGGTCACGGTAATCATGGTTCGATTCTGGTGTCTCTGAATAAATACTATCCCTGGGCTGAGTTGAGGGTGAAAGATAACGGTCCGGGTATCGCTGCTGATGTTATCAATCAGATATGTGAACCTACCTTTACCACTAAAGAGGACGGAAACGGCTTTGGCCTGGCTAATGTTTTTGATGTTGTGGAGAAACATGGTGGCACCATGGAAGTGGCAAGCCCGGTGGGTGAAGGTGCAGAATTTATCATTCTGCTTCCCCTGATGCCTGAACTGAATATGTAGTGATCTTGCTTTATCATATGCAGATTGCTTTTGTGCCTGTCATTCAAATGGTTACTCTCGCCATGGAGGAGTTTAGGAATGATCACGATTACGGAACTCAAAGAGAACGGCGCCCTCCGCTATCAGGCAGAGGTTCGATCCAGCAAGCATTCACTTCAGTCTGCCATTTTTACAAGCCGGGACGATGCCGAAAAGTGGGCCAGCTGGCTGAAGTTGAGGATTGGCACCGATGAGGTCATTAAAGGAATCAAGAGCAGCTAGACCCATTAATTAATAGATACTGTAGATCAAGAACAAAAGGTAGGGGGCTCCTGCTCTAACCGCTGCATTTATCTCTTCAATAGTAATTAAATATTGGTTGTGAAAATCACAAGATAGAGCGCTGTGGCTATGACTACAGGGCTGTTTTTTATCAGAACAGGGCGAATTTTTTTAGTGAATGAGTGATCCATGAGTTGGCTCCTTTAATAAAGATGGGCCAACGTTATTGCACTGGCTTTGCCAACGATGCGATGCCTGTCACAAGGCGCTCTGGTCTATTTACTGGTTCGGATTTGTAAAATAGAGATGTGTTGCATCCTCAGCTTTCAGTGTGGCTTTCAGGCCAATGGCAGCGAAGTGATAGTAGGTCGTACCATCTTCGCTGCTATTAATCGTTGAAGGTTCGCCAAAGCGGCCTTTAAGTGTTTCCGGTGTGATCGTGATGCTGGGGATCAGCGTTAGATTCTTCACAATCAATTGCTGGGCGAGCCCCAGGTCTTCCGGGTGCAGATTCATGCGCGCTACCTTGTTGGGGTAGAGGTGGGGCAGGGTACTGCGTTGCTGAATCTGTTTCAGGATTATCTCATCTGCATGCAACTCCATGATTACCTTGCTGTGATCGGCAATGGCCGGAAAATACGCCTCCAGTTTCAGTCCAGCTTCGGCATGCTCTTCAGGATATATATAGAGGGCGATATCACTGCGGCTCTTCAGAGCGATCTCTGCATCTCGCAGTACGGTTTTACCCAGTGTGATTCCAAGCAGATGCAATTGACCGCCAGCATCTACCCAGGTCTCCTGTGAGAGGTGATCGCTTTTATGGTTGGAGCTAGTCCATACAAACAGTGCAGCTGTAAGTAGAAGCGTTGCCGCAAACAGTTTCAGTCCAAGATGTTTGATCGGTTTTTTCTCTGGGTGCGACATTATGTCCTCTCTTTTTGCTCTCATAACCCTGTTATCCTAACCGGTAGCGACATAGTAACATTAAAATCAGTTATTGACAATATTATAAAATAATAATATTATGTTGCGCTAATTGTGATCTGCATCACGATTTTATGAGAAAGAATAGGAGGATAGCCGTGTCTGGAGAAAAACCCGACGAACAAGAGTACAGCTTTACCGTTGTAAAATGGTTCTCCCTGGCTGCAGTAGTCTACCTTGTGGTAGGTGCGCTGGTTGGAGATTTTATTGCCTGGGAGCTTACATTTCCCGAACTTAACTTTGATAATCCCTACATCAGCTTTGGTCGGTTAAGACCACTGCATACCAATGCCGTTATCTTTGCCTTTGGTGGTTCAACCTTGATGGCGACAGCCTATTATATAGTGCAGCGAACGTGTCACGTGCGTCTGTGGAGTGATAAACTGGCCTGGTTCACCTTCTGGGGTTGGAACGCGATTATCGTTTCCGCCGTTATTACCTTCCCGCTGGGTCTGACTCAGGGTAAGGAGTATGCCGAACTGATCTGGCCTATTGATGTTGCTATTGCAGTGGTTTGGCTGGCTTTCACTTTTAATTTCATCATGACCATCGTCAATCGCAAGGTATCCCATATCTACGTAGCCAACTGGTTTTTCCTCTCGATGATGGTGATGATCACCATCCTGCATGTGGTCAACTCGCTGGCTGTTCCGGTTACCCTTACACACTCCTACTCCATCTACTCCGGTGTTCACGATGCCATGATTCAGTGGTGGTGGGGCCATAATGCGGTGGGCTTCTTCCTGACTGCCGGTTTCCTCGGCATTATGTATTACTTCGTACCGAAACAGGCCAATCGTCCGGTATTCTCCTATCGACTCTCTGTATTGCACTTCTGGGCACTCTCATTCGGTTATGTCTGGCTCGGTGCGCATCATCTGCAGTACACAGCACTACCGGATTGGACCGGTTCACTCGGTGCGGCCGTATCGATGGCGATGATCATTCCATCATGGGGTGGCGCGATTAATGGTGTGATGACCCTCTCTGGAGCATGGAACAAATTGCGTGACGATTATGTGTTGCGCTTCCTTGTGGTCTCACTGGCATTTTATGCCATGTCCACCTTCGAAGGCCCTGTGATGTCGATCAAGACCGTTAACGCACTCTCTCACTACACTGACTGGACCATTGGTCATGTGCACTCCGGTGCTCTGGGTTGGGTAGCGATGGTCTCCATCGGTGCGATCTACCATATGGTTACCAGACTCTGGGGTCGCGAGATCTACTCGGTGAGTCTGGTTAATACACACTTCTGGATTCATACCATCGGCACCATCATCTACATCTGTGCGATGTGGGTATCGGGTATCATGCAGGGGCTGATGTGGCGTGCCACAGACGATTACGGCAATCTGGTCTACACCTTTGCTGAAACCGTATCAGCGATGCATCCGTACTATGCACTGCGCTCTATTGGTGGTGTGCTGGTACTGCTGGGCTCTCTCATCATGCTCTACAATATTATCAAGACAATCAGTGGTTCCCGTCAGCCTGCTTCTGCAGCTGCGGCAGCTAAGGCTTAAGGGGGTATTCAGATGTCATTTCAGGAAAAACTCGAAAAAAATGTCTGGGCTCTGCTCCTCATGATTGCACTGGTGGTATCGGTAGCAGGTATTGTCGAGATCGTGCCGCTCTACTATCTCGATAACACCATTGAAAAGCTCAACAAGGAGGAGGACGGCATTCGTCCTTACACCGCTCTGGAACAGGAGGGGCGCGATATCTATGTGCGTGAAGGCTGCTACCTCTGCCATTCACAGATGATTCGTCCGTTCCGTGATGAGAAAGAGCGTTATGGTCACTACTCACTGGCGGCGGAGTCGAAATTTGATCATCCGTTCCAGTGGGGTTCCAAACGCACTGGCCCTGATGTGGCCCGTGTGGGTGGTAAATACTCTGATGAGTGGCAGATCCAGCATCTGAAAGCTCCACGCTCGCTGGTACCTGAATCGGTGATGCCCGGCTATCCGTTCCTGGCTGAAAACATTGTCGATCATAGCCTGACCGAGCGCAAACTGCGTGCACTGGCTGCAGTCGGAGTGCCCTATACAGAGGCTGATTTTGCCGGTGCTGCTGAGGCGGTGAAAGGCAAAACCGAGATGGATGCCATTGTCGCCTATCTGCAGGTACTCGGAACGATGGTGAAATTCCAGGAAGGGAGGGATTATCGTGAGTGATTTCTTCTCGACCGACTGGTCTGCTATGACCACCACCGACTGGACCGGACTGACCATTCTTTTGGTCATTGCAGGTCTCATGATAGCGGCTTATTTCACCATTCTTAAGCCAGCTAACCGCGATAAATTTGAACAGCATCGTGATTTCGTCAATCACGAAGATGATATGGAACTCGACCGGGAGGAGAGACATGGACAAGCATAATCAATCCAATAAACCTCAGGATACCGGACATGAGTGGGATGGTATCCGCGAGTTGACCAATCCGCCTCCGCGCTGGTGGTTGATCTCGTTCCACATCGGCTGGATCTGGTGCATCATCTACTTCCTGCTCTACCCATCCATTCCGCTGATCAACGGCTCCAATGAAGGGCTGCTGGGCTGGACTCAAATCAAAGAGTTTAAGGAAGCGGTGGTCGAGAATGAGGCAATCAAAGCGCCTTACATGGCCAAACTCAAAGCGATGAGCGCTGGCGAGATTATGGCCGATGCTGAACTGCGTAATTTTGCCGAGTCGGCGGCCAAGGCGGTCTACGGCGATAGCTGTGCGGCCTGTCATGGTGCCGGTGGTGAGGGTGCAGAAGGGCTCTTCCCTGTGCTGGCGGATGATGACTGGCTCTTTGGTGGCGATATCGACACGATCATAGAGACCATTACTGATGGGCGAATGGCTGATATGCCTGCTCATGCCGATATGCTGGAAACTGATCAGATCGAAAAGCTGACTGATTTTGTTGTGGCGCTGCCCAAAGGTGAAGCGACGCAAGAGGGTTGGGCACTTTTCGAAGAGGCTGGATGCATGGGATGTCATGGTGATAACGCCAAAGGTGGTGCACTTAATGACGACACATATTCAGGTGCAGCCAACCTTACCGATCAGGTGTGGCGCTTCGGCGGCAGTCGTGAAGCGGTGCTGAGAACCATCCGTTACGGTGTGAATCAGGAGGATGTGGCTGAGACACGCAGTGCGATCATGCCTGCTTTTGGAGTCAAACTGACGCCTGAGCAGATCAAGATACTGGCCATCAAGGTTCATGCAATGGGCGGTGGTAAATAATGGCCAAAGCAGGGGAGGGTTCCCTCTCCCCTGCAACTGTCTGGCTTGATTGAAACGATTCAGAGGAGAGTCACATGGATGCAGTAGAAATTGGTGTACTCATCAGCATGGTCTTCGTATTGGCTATTCTGATCTACGGGATGGTTTGGTTTTATAAAATCATCAACTCAAAAGATGAACAGTAACAAGCAAACTATTTGTTTATTGCTAAACAGGTAAGTCATCCCTCCTGCAGTGAGGAGGGGTGTGCTACCTGAAACTTCTGCGGAGGAGATCATGAGCGAAAACAAGCCGGTCAGTAACAACATCGACGATCTCTATGCCGACACGTTGCACTACCATGTAAACACCGGTGGCGAGACAATCCATGCCAAGCGTATGCCGGGTCGTTTTCGCAATCTGAAATGGTTGAGCATGAGTAGCTGGCTGCTCTTCTTTATCGGCCCTTATCTGCAGTGGAATGGTCATCAGGCGCTTTTGTTTGATATTCCCGGGCGTAAATTTTATCTCTTTGGCATCACCATCTGGCCGCAGGATATCTGGATGCTCTCTCTCGTGTTGATCATGCTGGCGATTACGCTGTTTGGTGTAACCGCAGTGGCAGGGCGTCTGTTCTGTGGTTATTTCTGTTTCCAGACCGTCTGGACTGATATTTTCACCTTTATTGAAGATAAGATCGAAGGCAATGCCATCCAGCGTCGCAAGCTTGATAAGGCGCCGTGGTCAGCAGATAAAATTCGCAAAAAAGTTATAAAACATAGCTTGTGGATTCTGATTGCAACACTTACAGGCATCACCTTTTCCGCCTATTTTACCAACGCATTTGCATTGTGGCATGACTACCTCACCCTCTCTGCTTCACTTGTCGGCTGGGTTGTGCTGGGTCTGTTTATTGCTGGCACCTACATTCTTGCCGGTTTTATGCGCGAGCAGGTCTGCTTCTGGCTCTGCCCCTATGCACGCATTCAGAGCGTGATGGTGGATAAGGACTCGATTCTGCCAACCTATGATTACCACCGTGGCGAGCCGCGCGGTAAGGTGAAAGGCAAGCAGCAGAGCGCCAATGGAGACTGTATCGACTGCAAGGTGTGCGTGGGAGTATGCCCGACCGGCGTGGATATTCGTGAAGGGTTAAGTGAAGGCTGCATCACCTGTGGCATGTGCATAGATGCTTGTGATTCGATTATGGACAGGGTGGGTAAACCCCGAGGCCTGATCCGTTATCTCTCGCAGAAGGAGATGGAGGGGGAGAAGCTTCCGCCACTGTTCCGGCGTCCACGCGTGATTACATATACCACCATCTTCATGCTGGCCGTAGCTGGTATTATCTATGGTCTGGCAACCATTCCACCGGTTGAGCTATCTATCGTACACTCTCGCCAGCCGCTGTTTATGCGTATGTCTGACGGTTCGATTCAGAATAAGTATACCATCAAGGCTGTGAATAAACTTGAGACCGATCAGCGCGTCAGCCTGACGGTGCAGAGCGCTTCAGGAAATATCCGACTGGTGGATGAGGCATATTTCAGAGATATCACCCTGAAAGCCGGTAAACTGGTACCGTTCAGTATCTTCCTGCTCGCGAATCGCGACAGCCTGAAGCAGGAAAACAGCGATGTGCGGTTAACCATTCAGGGTATCACACAGCCGGATATTACCGTAACCTATGATTCGGTGTTCGTCGGTCCAAAAGGCAGATAGGAGCGTTTTATGGCAGCAGAACTGCATTTGAAAGAGGATTTCAGAAACCCGTGGTTCCTCGGTATTCTGGGGCTGGTGGGTGCTGCGCTGGCAGCCACGATATGGATGGCGGTGATTGCCGGTCAAACCAGTCCGGGTCTTGTCTCTGAAGATTATTATGAGAAGGGCAGCAACTACTTTAACAAAACACCTGAGCAGAAGAATCTGCCGCAGTGGCGATTGAATCTGATGACGCCGGACAAGCCTGTGGTGGGGCAGTCCCAGACCTATCGCCTCTATGCGGTGATGGAGAGTGGTAAACCTGTCAGCAGCGCTTCAGTCACTCTCTACGCTTACCGTCCAAGTGATGCCAACGCTGATTTCAAGCTAACCATGCAACAGCGTGATCCCGGCTCTTTTAGTGTCGTTGCCAGTTTTCCTCTGCCGGGAACCTGGGATCTGATTGCCCAGATTCAGGCAGATGGAAAACAGTTTGATGTGGTGCAACGCATATTTGTAGGCAACTGATCCAGAACTCACGCTTATGAGTCAGACAACCCCCTGTTTCCACTGTGGCCTGCCGGTATCGGAACATTCGGGATGTGAGGTCGAAATTAATGGAGAAAAGCACAGCTTCTGCTGCGTGGGTTGCCTGACAGTCTGTCAGGTGATTCATGAATCGGGTCTGGACGCTTTTTACTCCCGCCTGAACTACCAGAGCGCTGAGGAACCACCACCTGAGCAGGTCGCTGATCTTGAGCAGTATGATCTGCCTGAGTTGCAGAGCGAATTTGTACGTGATTTTGGCGAGGGAAGAAAGCAGGCACATCTGCTGGTGGAGGGTATTCACTGCGCAGCCTGTGTCTGGTTAATTGAGAAGGGGCTTGCAGCCATGCCCGGTATTGATCTGGCCGAGGTGAATCTGGCGCATCAGCGTCTGAATCTGCGCTGGGATAGCAATAACGTGAAACTCTCTGCCATCATGGTACGGCTGGGCAGTTTGGGTTATGCAGCTGCCCCGTTTAATGCCGAAGCAGCTGAAGGATCGCTGCAGCGTAGAAACCGCTCACTGCTCTTCCGCATGGCTTTTGCCGGTTTCGGTGCGATGAATATCATGTGGATCTCTATTGCACTCTATGCCGGTGATTTCTCAGGTATTGATCAGGGGCATAAAGCGTTCTTCCAACTGGTTAGCTTCTTTATCGCCACGCCGGTGCTGCTCTACTCCGGTTGGCCATTTTTCCGCTCTGCACTGCTGGGGCTGCAACAGTGGCGGTTGACCATGGATCTGCCGATCAGCATCGGTTCACTGAGCACCTATGCCTACTCCTGCTGGGTTCTGGTGCAGGCAAGCGGTGAAGTCTATTTTGATACGGTCGTTACATTCCTGTTTGTGATTCTCATTGGCCGATATCTGGAGGGGCTCTCCAAACGTAATGCATCTTCTGCCGCTCTGCGTCTGCTGGAGTTGCAACCCAGACTTGCTACGCGTCTGCTTGATGGATTGGTGGATGGTGGGGAGGGAGAAGAGCGTATATCAGTGCGTAAATTGCAGGTCGGTGATCGGGTACTGGTACGGCCGGGAGAAAAGGTGCCTGCTGATGGTGTTGTTTTGTCTGGTGAATCCTATGTCGATGAATCGATGCTCAGTGGCGAGTCCAGACCATTGCAAAAAGAGAAGGGCGCTTCTGTGGTGGCCGGTTCGATCAATGTCGATGGCTCACTGACTGTTGAAGTCAGCTTGATTGGTGCAGATACCACGCTTGCCCGTATTGTTGCTCTGGTGGAGGAGGCTCAGGGCTCCAAGGCAGCGGTGCAGCAGCTTGCAGATCGCATTGTGCCATGGTTTGTTGCCATAACCCTGGGGTTGGCATTGATCACCTTCCTCTACTGGCTTAGAGACGATTTTGATACAGCTCTGCTGGCTGCAGTCTCGGTGCTGATTATCACATGCCCATGTGCCCTGGGGCTGGCGACACCGATGGGTATCGCTGTTGGTGTAGGAGTTGGAGCCAAACGCGGTGTACTGGTTCGTCATGGTCAGGCGCTGGAGTCACTGGCATCAATCACACATGTGGTGTTTGATAAAACCGGCACACTTACCGAGGGCAGGATGCGGGTGGCAAATATTTCAACGAGCAACGGTTTTGAGCCTGAACGATTGATCTCTCTGGCTGCCGCTGTTGAAAGCCATTCGCGCCATCCGCTGGCTTCCGCAATTTGCGCTGAACACAAAACTGCACGCTTAAGCTGCAGATCATTTATCTCCGAATCGGGACTGGGCGTGAGTGGTGAGGTGGATGGGCGGGCTGTGGTGATCGGTAATGCTCGCTTGATGTTACGTGCCGGTGCCGAGATTGATGAGTTTATGCAGAGCCAGCAGCAACAGATTGAGTCAGGTATGGGTGTGGCCCTGTTTGTGGCCGTGGATGGAGTGCTGGCCGGACTGATTCATATGCAGGATCGAATCCGTGATCAGGCGCCTGAATTGGTGGCACTGCTTAGAGCGCAGGGGTTTGGTATTACTGTCTTGACCGGTGACTCCAGAGAGGCGGGTAATAGTCTGAAAGTGAAGTTGGGTGAGATGGTGGTAAAAGCGGAGCTGATGCCTGAAGATAAAGAGGCAGAGATCCGTGCTCTGCAGCAGCAGGGAGAAAAGGTGTTGATGATCGGTGATGGGGTGAATGATGCGCCTGCACTGGCACGTGCAGATGTCAGCATGGCGATGGGGTCGGGCATGGATGTCTCGATGGAGTGCTCCGATATCGTGCTGGTTGGTAGTGATCTGAGTCGTGTCGGTTTTGCCATATCGCTGGCAGAGAGAACACTCGCCACGATTCGTCAGAATATCGGTATTTCACTGACCTATAACCTGATTCTGGTGCCGGCCGCCATGGCTGCGATGGTGACCCCGGTCTTTGCAGCGATTGCCATGCCGATCAGCTCACTGCTGGTGATTGGTAACGCTATTCTGATTCGCAGGCGAGTAGGGAGCTCTTCAACATGAATTTTGAGATCAGCGAAGAGGAGAAGCGCCGAGCACGTGTTCCGCATAACCTGTTTGTACTAAATATCCTGCTCTTTAATTTACTGCTAACACCGGCAGCTATAGTGCTGGATGTGGGCATGTACGGATTTCTGATTCCGCTGCTCTGCTCTCTGGCTGTCATAGCCTATATCTACAGGCGTTCCCGCAAACAGGACGACTGGTTTGTCGAGATGCACTGGCGTCTCTCATTCAGGCGCTGTCAGTTTCTGATGATCGGTTACGTTGTGACCGCACTTCTGGTGGCTGTGGCCTGGCTGATCAGCTTAAGTGCCAATGATGCAAAAATGGCCGAGATTATGTTTACGGCTATTTCACGGGTAGCCGTTGTGCCCACACTGCTGGCAGTAATGGCAACTGTGGTGCTCGAAGCAGGAGGTTATCACCTGATCAACAGTGGCAAAGTACCGGATTGGCTTGCAGTTAAATTTACACCACCGGAGAAATATGAGGCTATTCGAATAGACCCGGAGACTGCAGGATAGAGCTATGGATGTGATTTTCGGATTGATTCCCGCCATGATTGTATTGGGCCTAGTTGGTGTCCTGGTCTTTTTCTGGGCTGTAAAAAGTGGTCAATATGATGATATGGAGGGGCCTGCCCACCGTATTCTCGATGATGATGATATGCCGGAGAAAAAAGATCGAGTTGATGACTTGCCAAAGTGAATTGGCTTCCTATAATCCGCGCCTCATCAGAAGGCGCTTTAGCTCAGCTGGTTAGAGCACCGGAATCATAATCCGGGTGTCCGGGGTTCGAGTCCCTGAAGCGCCACCAAACTAGTGTCCAATACGGTCCAATATAAGCCTGTAACCCTTGTGGTTGCAGGCTTTTTTTATTACATTGTGTCCAATGCAGTCCAATTGAATCCAATCAAATACCGTTGAGTTGTACGGTATATCCAACGGTATTTGATGATAGGGTGATATTTATACCGTTATCATACTAGGGGGTGATCATGGCTTTAACAGATATTAAATGTAAAAAATCAAAGGTCCCTGCAGGCAAGAAACAAATAAAACTTGCCGATAGTGACAACATGTATCTCTTAGTTACCCTCAAAAGTAAGTATTGGCGTTTGGACTACACTTATAATGGAAGGCGTAAGACATTAGCACTTGGCGTGTATCCGAAGGTAAGTTTAAAAGAAGCTCGGCAGAAAAAAGACGCCGCAAGAAAGCAACTTGATGATGGTGAGGACCCAGTTCTTCTGAAAAAAAAGAATGGCCCAGTTGATTGCCCTACATTTAAGGAGGTTGCAACTAAATGGCATCAAAAGAAATCAAACGAATTATCTGACGAGTATGCTGCAAAAATTTGGCGTCGTTTAGAGATGTATGTTTTTCCCGTAATTGGGAGCTACCCCATAGCTCAAGTCGATTCTCCAATGGTTTTAGAGATGCTAGAGAAGATTGAGAAACAATCATATATTGAAACTATGCATAAGGTGAAAAGCCTTTGTAGCCGAGTTTTTCGATTCGCAGTTGTAAAGTATGGAAAAAAACATGGCATTGAATATGATCCAACTACTAATTTGATAGATGCTCTGACTGCAAGAAAATCAAAAAAAATGGCCACAATTATTGAGCCTAAGCAGATTGGGCAGTTGCTTAGAGTTATAGAAGGTTACGAAGGAACCTTTGTTGTTACTTGCGCATTGCGTATGGCACCGTATTTATTTGTGCGACCAGGGGAGTTACGGCATGCTGAATGGTCTGAATTTGATCTTGATGCAGGCATGTGGTCTATACCTGGTCAGAAGATGAAAATGGATGATCGTCACCTGGTACCATTAGCTGAACAAGTGATTATTGTTCTGCGTAAATTGCATGTTGTTACAGGGCATTGCAAATATGTTTTTCCAGGCATTCGTACTAAAGATCGTCCTATGTCAGAAAACACAGTCAATGCCGCCTTGAGAAGATTGGGTTATGAAAAGGATGAGATTTGTGGCCATGGTTTTAGAGCTATGGCCTCAACACGTCTACATGAAGAAGGCTGGCCTAGTGATGTGATTGAACGCCAGTTAGCACACTTGGAACGAAACCAAGTAAAAGCAGCATATAATTATGCCGAGCATCTAGAGGAGAGAAAAACGATGATGCAGTTCTGGGCAGATTATCTTGATAAGCTGAGAGATACGCCTAGTTAATTAGCTCAAAGCCCAGTCGTAGACTGAATGCAGACTGAACCTAAAAGTTGGCGCCCAACTGTGATTCAAAGTGACACCCTGCCGTGGTTAAACGAATGACCACTTTAGGCAGCCAAAATCGGTCATTGGTGATGTTAAATGGGAACGAATGGCTATTTATGTATGATACTCACTCATCTGAAAATAGAAAAGGGGGCGATAATGTCGAATTCTGGAAAGTTGCTTGAAGGATTTGTCGCCCAAATTGAAAAGATTCTTCTACCTCAGGGGATAAGTGTTTCAACGAATGAAAAGGTGTTTAATGATGATGGTGTACAAATAGCAGAGTTTGACATCGAAATAGAAGGGAAGGTTGGCTCAACCAATTTAAAATGGCTTATTGAGTGTAGAGATCGCCCTTCTCATGGTGCCGCTCCTGGTGCATGGATTGAACAACTAGTAGGTAGAAGAGATAGATTTGGCTTTAATAAGGTTATAGCCGTTTCTACAACTGGGTTTGCAGATAGTGCTACGATATATGCTAAAGAGGCTGGCATAGAACTACGCACCGTTACTGAATCACATCTGGAAGATATAAGTGATTGGTTTTTACCGAACAAAATGACGGTTACAAGACGGGGGGCTATTCTAAAAAATGCGGTTTTATTAGTTGATAAAGATATTCCTGATAAATATAGGATCGCGTTAGAAAAAAGATTAGTCGCCGTCGAACCCAGTGATCCGATTCTTATTTCAACAGAGACAGATCAACATGTAACGGTGTGCGAAGCAATGCAAATTGCTGTGAATAAAACAGGTAATCTATACGATGATTTAAATACGGATGGCGCATCAAAGGAAATAAATCTAAGAGTAATATTTGAAAGTGACGACAGTCATTTCGTGGTGGAGTCAGAAGTCGGTCGAATACGTATCGCAGAAATATTATTTACTGGTGATTTATCAGTAACGATAGAAGAAGTGCCTATTTCAACAATAAACAACTATGAGAATACCTCGCACGATGAACATATAGCCAGTTCAGTAGGGTTTAATTTCAACATTGAGAGTTTGCCTGTTGAAATGGCTTTTCATAAAATCAATGAAACTGGTGAAATGCATATTTCGTTGGGAGCATCTAAAGAAATAAACTAACAAGAAGCTAGTTTCCGGATCGTTAGATAATTTTACCGAATGTCCTCTTCCGGACAGAACTGGATTGTTGATGTCTTTATTTGTCCGCTGGCTTGGAGCTGAATGGAGGTGGTCGTAATGCCTCGCCAGAACCACTGCTTTCAATATCCTTAATGTATTCAGAAGCAGATGTTTCGCCCTCAAACCACAATGAAAGTTTATCCAACCTGGATGCGATTGCACCTTGACTAAAGTCATGTTCGCCAGGGGTGGCAGTTCGAGGAACCCAATCTTGATTAGCAATATAATTCTCAAATTTAAGTTTTACCGATTCAGTAGACATCAATTGGTTAAAACCTTTTTGCGCCGTTCTCTTTGAATAAAAATCTCCATCAAGATAGTCAAAGATTGAAGCAATAAATGCAGCGGATTGGATATCCAATCCGTTTTCTTCTGAAATTGAATATAATGTGGGCACAATGTTTCCATTATCACGTTCCCCGAATCGGGAGTATTTTGTAAACAAGAAGTGCTTATTAATTACGCAAACAGTCGAAATTTCCTGATATAGATATTGAATATCACGAGTTATTTTGGCTTGTATAGTTTTTTCAAAGTATGGTCGTATATGAAATCGTCTTATTGCCTTGGCAACATTCTCCGTACTTTCATAATTCGTGTTGAAAGCATAAATTCCTTTAAATATTGGCAGTTTAGGGTGAAATGTTCCAGATCTAAATATGTCATAAAAAAGCTGTAATGAATCTCTAAGCTTTTGACTATCTAAAGTGGTTTTCACTTCAATAATTCCTCTGACAGCCTCTTTGTGAACAACGACCAAATCTGATTCTTGGAAAACGGGTGCGAAATTAGCCTTGTCATATATAATGATATCAAGCTGTCTCGATATACCTTCAATGAAGCCTGTACCAATGCCAAAACGCGAAGGAAGGTGTTTTTTGAGAAGTGACCGAAGTATGTGCTCCCTATAGTTTCCCGCTGTTTGGCCATGAGATGTTAAGAGAGATACTTGCTCACTTTTGACAGCAATTTCCTTTGCAAGCGATCCGTAATAACTCTTACTGTTTTCCGAAGTGATTTTTATTTCTGTAAACTCAATGAACTCTTTCTGTTTGGTGGAGCTGAATTGATATTGAATTTTCTCCGCAATCAGTAGTTTAAGCACTACAGAAATCCTTTGCGAGGTTTCACCTGTCAATTCTGAAATTCGCGATTCCGCCAATGTGAGCTCAATACGGTTAGATTTTGCGTCATTAATAATCTTCTTTAGGCAGGTTTCAATGTTAATATAGCTATTTAGTTCAGAATCAAGTCCACAAGGAATATTCCCTCTAATAGCATAAGCACTAAAACTTGGAAAAAATGGGCCGTCGAGATCATCAATTAAGGATTCTATATAGCGATCATCATCAGGCTTTTTTGGGGGAGCATAATAATACGCAATCAATTTCCCCGCGTTCTTATATGTCCGGTAAAGTCGAACATTAGCATAGCTGCCCTTTTCACAGATAAATACATCTCCCTCCTTTGGTTTAAAAGCCATCTGATCTCCTTAGGTATTTTGATACTGGCTCTACTGGCAGTTCCAAGTATACCCTACTATATATACCTTCTTTTCGTTATTATATAAAAATTGAAGCAAGTAATTACTTCTTACTCATGAAGGCAAATGATAAATCAATATTGAATGATTGCCGATTGTCCATTTGGCGAAAGCGAACATTAAGAATTCGGTGGAGGTGATAGCAGTAACAGCAGAGTGCACTTTGGGCTACGCTAGCCTGCCACTTTATCACAATGGGCTGTCACATTCATTACGACCTGCAATTGAAAGGAAAAGATATCATTTCAGCTTTGTAAAACCTAATCCCGTTGAGGTTTTACAAAATTAGTGTATATATTTCTGCGCGTTATGAAAAAAGCGCGATATACATCCTGTGTGTTGGCAGTGGTTAGAGAGTTCCTCTCCTTAATTGACCGCTTGAATCCACACAATAATCCACAGCATATAATATCAACCCTTAATTTTGAGGTGTTGCTGTTCAGCATGAAGTGCCTTTTTGCCACCCATATCGATATGGAGTGGGAAAATGTATGAGATGCCCAGTGAAGGGTTCATGCGGCTCAAACAAGTGCTTCTTGTTTTTCCCGTTTCAAAATCCACATGGTGGGCAGGGGTGAAATCGAAGAAATACCCAAGGCCATATAAATTGACTGATACGATTGATGGGAAAGTTACTGCTTGGAGAGTTCAGGATATACGGGCGTTGATCGCGAGAGTGAAGGAGCAAAATGAACAACTTTGATTTTGATGACTTAATGCCGGATACAGACGTTTTATTGTTAGATGTGGCTATAAGTAAAGGGGTTGATTTGGACACTGTTTTAATTGACGCAAATCAATTGATTTCGGATGAAGTTGCTGACTCAATTTATGATGCCGCATATCAGTTGCACTCAGAATGTTTTCAATGGCTATGATTAAGTATGCAGTTTGAGTTCTGGATAAATTGTGGGTAACTAGTGAATGGTTTGTGTGCCTTAAAATACTTTATATATTAATAACTTACGATTGACATTCCCGCTTAGTTTGATATACTGATCTAACAGGAACCAATGGCCTAGTTTCTGTTTCTACCAACATTAATTAATAACATAGAAATCATTTTGGTTATTCCTTGTTTGGAAGATATGGGCGGAGGTGTTATTGCGTGATCACTATTCTTGATTTTGAAGCATCAGGTCTTGAGGAAGAAAGTTATCCCATTCAGGTGGCCTGGAACATCGGAGAGAAAGTCACTTCATTTTTGCTTAACCCTGAGACTGCGGAGGGATGGGACTGGTGGAATTCGGAATCTGAGTTGGTTCATGGCATCCCTAGAGCATTTTTAATTGAGCATGGTCATGATGTGTCTTATGTGGCTTCTGTGATGCTAGAGCAGCTCTCAGAGCGATTGGTTTATTCAGATGCCGTCAGCTACGACTCTTTTTGGTGCCATCGGTTATTCGAGGCTTCAGGAGTTCAAGAAAAACTACAGTGGCGTGATTTTTGGCTTCGAATCAATGAGGAAAGGCCCGATTCAATACCAAGCTCTACTTCTTGGGAGTGCGGTGAGTGGAGACGACAGTTAAAGGAAGAGGCTTTAAGGAATGTGATTTTACCGGAGCATAAGGCGGATAACGATGTCCGTATTCGGATGGAGATTTTCAGACTAGCCACATCAGGCTGATTTTTATAGCCGAGGCACCTGCAACCAGTAGTAATTTAATGCTTTATTGTACCTTAATTGCGTAAGGGAGATGTTATGTCTTATGAGCAGGAATTAAATGAATTCATCAAACACGTTGAAAGGCTGAGGCGTGTGAATCGAGTTGCAGTGATTAAGCAGAATAAAATCATGGACCAGCTCATAAAGAAGATTGCTAAAATGGATGATGGATTCCTAGTTAATGATCAGGTTATGAATGAATTTCCCTCCCTGATTCCAAACCGTCTGTATATCAGTTTAAAACATGATTTTGATTCAGCCTCAAAAGCTTTATGCCAAAAGATATTTAAAGACCGGATGCATATGCTCAATACGAGGCTAGAAACTCTATGGGACGGTGAGGGATGTTATCCCATTGCATCGCTTTTTGTAGTAATGCAAGCAAGTGAATTAGTTAGCATCTCAGCTAAACGGATTACTGCAGATACTGTGTCTAAAGGTGATAGAGCCTATATGAATTTGCTTGATGCTTTCAGAGATAATTTTGAAAGCTATAAATCATTTTTGGTAAGAGAAATTAAGAATTCGGAATATAAGGGGAAAACAGACCTTATTTATGATGCGATATTATCAGAATATGAATTGTTTATGTATGAGTTAGAATGTCTTTGGTGCAAATCCGAGGTGAAAAATAAGAGGCAATTTCAGGGAGGGTTCAGATCTCGTAAGGATACCTCAATTGCTCATAGGAAGGTTAAATGTAAAGAGCCCTCTATTCAGCTTTGTGATTCAAAAGAAGTTAAAAAGCTGGTTGATTTATTGAGAAACTCACAAAAGAAAAATCATGAGGCCTACATACCTTTGTTAGAAGACCTGCTCACCACTAACGGCAGGGCCTCTTTAGCAACGGTTCCAAAAAACTACAAAGATGTGTTGGTCAAATTCAGATTAAGGTTTCCGCACCTTTCGACTCTGGCCGACGAAATCGAAATGAATTTATGTCTATCTATGTTGGGTGGTTCTAAAGCACCTCTGAAACTCTTTGATTCAATGTATATCTTTGATGGTCCACCAGGGGTAGGGAAGACTGCGGCGCTACACTATTTGGCTAAAGAGTTTGGAGTTAAGCATAGGATCATCGGCGCTGCGGAGCTGACAAATGGGTTTGATATTTCTGGTCAATCACGCGGGTGGGGGACGGGAAAGCCGGGCCATGTTGCAAACCTTCTTATAGAAAACCGGATGCCAAAT
The DNA here is from genome assembly GCF_013387455.1 of Mariprofundus sp. NF. Taxonomy (NCBI): domain Bacteria; kingdom Pseudomonadati; phylum Pseudomonadota; class Candidatius Mariprofundia; order Mariprofundales; family Mariprofundaceae; genus Mariprofundus; species Mariprofundus sp. NF. The sequence goes on along the minus strand of NZ_VWNC01000003.1, from coordinate 2,526 downwards.
TGTTTAATTATAATGGATGAGATTGATAAAATGATTGAGGGGGCAAACAACTTTCCGCCAGCCCAACCGCTGTATACTTTACTGGAACGGATGAGTGCTAAACGGTTCAGGGATGAATTCTACGACTTTGAAATTGATGCGAGTTTCATAAATTGGGCAGCTACGTCAAATAACATTAAAAGAGTGCCTGAACCGATTAGAGATAGAGCACACGTTATCAATGTTTCTTCTCCAAGCTTAGAGCAAAGAATCCAGATTTCATCGATCTTGTATGAAGATTTACTGGCAGAAAATAAGCAGGGGTGGGGCAAGTGTTTTTTTTCTGAAATAGGTGGTGATATCCCTTTTATAGTTGCGTCAGTAGATGGGATCTCAATCAGAGGGATGCAGCAGATCATTATGAGGTCCATTTCATTAGTAGCTAATCGCGTTGAAGGACAAAAGGTCACTTCAGAACAGTTAGAGCTGAAAGACACAGATGTGTTGGCAGCCATTCAAATGTTGGGCATGAAGGGCGACTCTAAATCTCAAAATGGGATCGGGTTTATTCTTAATTAAGCTGCCAGCACTTTTTACAATAATCATGTGCTGGCACCTCATTTCCCAACGTTTTTTGATGCTGTAGGACTTTTCAATGGGCGCCAAATAGAAATAGTGCCAGCAAATGCCACAAACAAAGTGCTGGCACCTTATTTTCCAACGAATATTAGCAGGCAGGAGTCCTTGCCAGCACCTGCTTGTCTGAAAGTGCCAGCACTTTTTACCAGTAGTCGTGGATCGAGTGCTGGCACCTTATTTTCCAACGAATATTAGCAGGCAGGAGGCTTTGCCAGCACCTGCTTGTCTGAAAGTGCCAGCACTTTTTACCAGCAGTCGTGGATCGAGTGCTGGCACCTTATTTTCCAACGAATATTAGCAGGCAGGAGTCTTTGCCAGCGCCTGCTTGTCTGAAAGTGCCAGCACTTTTTACCAGCAGTCGTGGATCGAGTGCTGGCACCTTATTTTTCAACGAATATTAGCAGGCAGTAGTCTTTGCCAGCACCTGGTTGTCTGAAAGTGCCAGCACTTTTTACCAGCAGTCGTGGATCGAGTGCTGGCACCTTATTTTCCAACGAATATTAGCAGGCAGGAGTCTTTGCCAGCACCTGGTTGTCTGAAAGTGCCAGCACTTTTTACCAACAGTCGTGGATCGAGTGCTGGCACCTTATTTTTCAACGAATATTAGCTGGCAGGAGGCTTTGTCAGCACCCGCTTGTCTGAAAGTGCCAGCACTTTTTACCAGCGGTCGTGGATCGAGTGCTGGCACTTTATTTTTCAACGGGTTTAGAGGGTATGAGGCTTTGCCAGCACCTGCTTGTCTGAAGGTGCCAGCAAAGTCATGAATGGCTTCCATATCCAATTTTTCAAACTGGAACGGGTAAAGTTAACGGGTAATTGTAACGGGTACTTTTTTATTTACCCGTTAAGATAGGGATAGGGTCGTTTTACAACGAACAATTGAAGGTGCCTTTTAAGGTCGCCGAAAACGCTCAAAAAACCATGGGTCTGAATTGCCAGGCTTCACCCTTGATTGGGGTAGTACTGCCTAGAACGGTTTATGAAAATGATGTCAGATTAAATTTACTGGCAAATGGCAGCTAGGGGATATTTTTAATGCACCTGTTTCAATGTTCAGATCATTGCTGGCAAATAAGCATTGAGGCTGCTGGCATCAATAAATACTAGGAAATGTTGTGAAGACACTTGCTGGTGCAGATTGCACTCGAATCCAGCACTCAAGAGCATTGTGGATTTCTACACTGCCGGCTCATTTGCGGTGATGGACTTTTATATTTAAGACTTTAAGGGCACGCAGTATTGGGATCGCTTTAGTTATCCCTGGTACGGTCACATCTACTGATTCCCCTTCTAGCCCCATTACGGGGATTGCATAATTAGACGTAGTAATGCCTATAGCTTCCCATTTTGAGTTAAACAGAGGTCCGCCGCTATTCCCTGGATGAATTTCTACATCACTTCGAATTAACTCTTCTTCTGTCAAATGATTGCTAACAACACCTTTAGTGAGAATCGCTGGCTTACCAAATGGCGCTCCAATAGCATTTACGGACTCTCCTCGTTGCACCCATCCTTTCCATGGTAAGCGAACTGGCAGAGAAACAGTATCACATTTAACTAGTGCTACGTCATAGTCATCTACTTTTCTTACCACAGGGCATGATATCGAATGTCCACCAGCAAATGATTCAACTCTTACTTCATTGTAGCTTTCAATGACATGAGCATTAGTGATGAGTAATCCATCTTTATTAATGTAAAACCCAGTTCCGCCACCCTCAGGTGTCACTACTCTTACTATAGATTCATCAATATTGTTTCTATTTGATGCATCTGAATCGCTACCGATTCTCTAGACACTTCTGAGCTCTTCATAATATCGCCGTTCAAACTCGATTGGCGACAAGTTGCCATTATAACCATGTTGCCTGACTGAATTGTAGAACATTTCGATGTAGTCGAAGATGT